>JBJMQW010000068.1:0-41288 GCA_045802495.1 Allostellaceae bacterium
CCTCGCGCCCAGCAACCCGATGAGCTACGACACACAGCAATTCTATAATTCAGCATTGGCGATCGTCGTCGGGGTGGGTGCCGGCACAATCTCATTCCACCTGCTGCCGCCGCTGTCGCCGGCCTTTCGCACCCAGCGGCTCTTGGAGCTCGCGTTGCGCGATCTGCGTCGCCTCGCAACGGGTCCGATCCCGCGCACACCGCAAGAATGGGAGAGCCGCATGTACGGCAGATTCTCGGTGCTGCCCAATCAGGCGCAGCCGGTGCACCGCTCTCAGCTAATGGCGGCGTTGTCGCTGGGTACCGAGATCATTCAGCTTCGCCACATCGTTCGCCGCATGGATCAGGGATCTGACCTCGGCGCGGCGCTCGATGCGCTGGCCGCCGGCGACACCGCGATCGCGATCGACCGCCTCCACCGACTCGATCATGCGCTCGCCGATCGTCCGGGTGCCGCCGCTCTGCGGGCGCGTGGCAGTATCCTTGCGATGTCGGACGCGCTCACCCAACATTCCTCTTACTTCGGCGCGGGAGCGCCCGGATGAGGTTCACCGAAATCGACCTGTTCGGCGTCTATGTGGCGCCGATTTCGGTGATGATGGTGGCGGCCTGGGTGGTCACAATCGGGCTGCGCTGGTTCGCCGCGCGTTTCGGCTTGCTGCGCTATGTCTGGCACCCGGCCGGGTTTGTATTTGCGGTTTACATGATCGTGCTCTCCTCGATGGTGCTGACCCTGGCTGCGCGCTGATTTCGTTATGGCTGACGTCGATACCAAGGCAAGGCACAAAACGGAGCGGGAGAATCCCTCGGCCGTCGGGTCACCCGAGCCGTCACCGGCGTTTGTGGCGCCGCCGCGCCGGTTTCGCATTTTTCCGCTGTTGATCACATTAGCGGTGATCGCGGCCGCCGTCGTGCTGGGGCGGGCGATGTGGGATGCCTATATGGGCGCACCCTGGACGCGCGATGGCACAGTGCGCGCCTATGTCGTGACGATGGCGCCGGAGGTTGCTGGGCAGATCGTCCAACTGGCGGTCAAGGACAACCAGTTCGTGCACAAGGGTGACCTGCTGATGGTCATCGACCCGACCAACTACAGGATCGCGGTCAGCCTCAATGAGGCGGCGGTACAACAGGCCCAGGCGAACGCACAAAACGCCGAGAGAGAAGCAAAACGCAGGCAGGAACTGACCAGCCTAGCTGTCACGACCGAGGAGAAGCAAACCTTCGCGAGCAACGCGGTCGCCGCGCAAGCCCAATATCAGCAGGCCGCGGCCAATCTCAACCAGGCGCGTGTTAACCTCGAGCGCACGCAGATTCGTTCGCCGGTCAACGGCTGGGTGACCAATTTATTGGCGCAGCTCGGCGACTACGCCAATGTCGGCCAAAACATAATCTCGCTCGTCGACGCCGACTCGTTCTGGGTCGACGGCTATTTCGAGGAGACCAATCTAGAGCCGATCCGCGTCGGCGACCCGGCCAGCATCAAGCTGATGGGCTATCGCCAGATCGTTCGCGGCCACGTCGACAGCATCGCGCGCGGCATCAATGTAGCCAATGCGCAGCCCAACGGGCAAGGGCTGGCCACGGTCAACCCGATCTTCACTTGGGTGCGCCTGGCGCAGCGCATCCCGGTACGCGTCCATATCGACGAGGTGCCCGAGGGCGTGGTATTGGCGGCAGGGATGACCGCCACCGTGCAGATCGATCCTCGGCCGAACCTGCCAATGAAGCAATAGTCGCGGAAGTCGTGCTGAAGGCTTCCGCAATTTCGAACCAGACGCTTTAGGCGGTCGCTTCGATCGCTACGCGGACACCGACGACTAACGGAAGGCCGCCGTGGTTTTCGCCCAATACGCAGAGCTGCTCGGCCAGTTGACCCAAGGTGACCTCCCGCGCGAAATCAAAGCAGGGCTTAGCATCCGCATACACTGCCGTAACTCGTTTTAGCCGCTCCGCTGGTTCGCGACTCATCGTGTGTCCTGCATCAGGTTAGCCCGAGCAATTAACTCGACGGCCCGTCAATTCATCCCGGAAAGGTTTGTATCAACTGGTGTCTGTCGTTCATTGCGGTGTCAGGAGGACCCTCTGGCGCTTCGATAGTGTGCCTTGACAACGACCGGTTTCCGTGCGGTGTTCCGCGCCGTCGAAGCAGGATTTTCCATGATGCACGCTTACCGAACGCACAACTGCGGAGCGCTCCGTCTCGCTAATTCGGGTGAGGCAGCCCGGCTATCCGGGTGGGTGCACCGCAAGCGGGATCACGGGCAGCTGCTTTTCATCGACCTGCGCGACCACTACGGGATTACCCAGTGCGTCATTGACATTTCCTCGCCATTGTTCACGGCGGCTGACGCACTGCGCCTGGAAAGCGTGGTGACCGTAACCGGACTGGTCACCTCCCGGTCACCGGATACGATCAATCCCAAGCTCGACACCGGCGAGGTTGAACTCGTCATCTCCGAGATCGAGGTGCAATCGGAAGCCGAGCCCCTGCCGTTCCCGGTCAATACCGATGCCGAGTATCCCGAAGACATGCGCCTCTCCTATCGCTTTCTCGATTTGCGGCGAGACCGGATGCACGCGAACATCATGCTTCGCTCGAACGTCATCGCCTCGATCCGGCGGCGGATGATCGACCAAGGCTTTACCGAGTTCCAGACGCCAATTCTTACCGCCAGCTCACCCGAGGGGGCGCGCGATTACCTGGTGCCGAGCCGGCTTCATCCCGGCGAGTTCTACGCGCTGCCGCAATCGCCGCAGCAGTTCAAGCAGCTGGTGATGGTCGCTGGCTTCGACCGCTACTTCCAAATCGCGCCGTGCTTCCGCGACGAAGCGGGCCGCGCCGACCGCTCGCCGGGCGAGCATTATCAGCTCGATGTAGAGATGTCTTTTGTGACGCAGGAGGACGTTTTTGCCGCGATGGAGCCGGTGCTGTACGGCATCTTCGAGGAGTTCGGCGGCGGTCGGCCGGTCACCGCGCCGCCGTTCCCGCGCATTGCATATTCCGAGGCGATGCGCAAATACGGCACCGACAAGCCCGACCTCCGCAACCCGCTGGAAATTGTCGATGTCTCGGAAGTGTTTGCCAACTCGAAATTCCGAGCCTTTAGGCGCATTGTCGAGAGCGGAGGTGTCGTCAGAGCGATTCCTGCTCCCGGAGCAGCATCTAGGCCGCGCTCCTCCTTCTTGGATAAGATGGACGAGTGGGCGAGATCAGAGATGGGTGCCCGTGGCCTCGGCTACGTTATCTTTGAAGGAGGCAAACCGGAACCTCCTGAAAGCTTTGGCTCTAAGGCCGAACGGGAGCCGTACGAACCGATGCTGTCGGGACGTGGCCCGATTGCGAACAATCTTGATCGTGAGGAGATCGTCAAGCTCGCCCAACTAACGAATCTCGATGGTGGCGATGTAGTTTTTTTTGCCGCCGGCACCAAGATTGAGGCCGAAAGGCTCGCCGGCCAAGCACGCACCAGAATCGCAAGCGAGCTCGGGCTCGTCCAGGATGGTGCGTTCCGCTTTTGCTGGATCACCGATTTTCCGATGTATGAGCTAAACGAGGAAACTGGCCAGATCGAGTTTAGCCACAACCCGTTCTCGATGCCGCAGGGCGCCCTTGCGGCGCTAGAAACCTCCGATCCGCTGACGATCACAGCGCACCAGTACGACATCGTATGCAACGGCGTGGAGCTGGCGTCGGGAGCGATCCGCAACCACCGGCCGGACGTCATGTACAAGGCCTTCGCGATCGCCGGCTATTCCGCCGCCGACGTCGAGGCGCGCTTTTCCGGAATGCTCAACGCCTTCAAATACGGCGCTCCACCGCATGGTGGCATGGCGCCCGGCATCGACCGGATCGTCATGTTGCTTGCGGACACGCCGAATATTCGTGAGGTTGTCGCCTTCCCGATGAACCAGCAGGCGCGAGACTTGCTGATGCAAGCGCCGGCGCCGGTTCCCCCGGAACGACTAAAGGAGCTTCACATCCGGCTTGACCTGCCGAAGGCGAGAACCTCGAGACCGTGAGCCGACCGGTCCCATTCTTGCTCTTGCTTTAACCGCGCTATTCGATTGCAGGCAGGGTAGAATGCGACCGGCATCGACCCAGGAGTATGTGTCCATGAGCAAGCGGCGCGTCGACCCCTTCGTCCTTGCGGCCGCTTTTGTCCTCATGACGATCGCGGGGTCGGCCGCGGGCGGCGTCGAGATCGTGCCGCATCGCGCGTTGTATCTCATGACGCTGGGATCGGCGCGCAACGATTCTGGGGTTGTCGATGCGCGCGGCACGATGGATTACGAATGGGGAGAGACTTGCGACGGGTGGACAATCGAGCAGCGCTATCGGCTCAAGATGCGCTATGCGGAAACCGCTGACGTCGACATCGTTTCGAGCTTCGTCACTTGGGAATCGAAGGACGGGCTGCGCTACCGTTTCAATCAAAAGCAAACGCGGAATGGCGAAATCGACCAGGAGATTCGCGGCGAGGCGAAGCTCGACGGGCCCGGAAGCGGAGGGGTCGCCGAGTTCTCGAAGCCCGAGCCAAAAACCTTGAAGCTCGAGCCGGGCGTAATGTTTCCGAGCGCCCACACGATGTTGCTGATCGATGCTGCCCACGAGGGCGAAAACTTCATCTCCCGGCTGGTGTTCGACGGCGCAACCGACGAGAACGCAGTTCAGGTTTCAGCGGCAATCGGGGTCAAGCTGACTCCCGATGCCATAGCAGCCGCGCGCAACCCCTTGCTTCAGCGGCCCGGCTGGCGCTTCCGGCTTGCTTTTTTTCCGGCAGACGCGAGCGCCGAAAAGCCGGACTACGAGCTCGGCATGCGCCTCCTCGACAACGGAGTGTCGCAGGATATGGTCATCGATTACGGCGAGTACTCGATCCGCGCCAAACTCGATGATATCGAGCCGCTGGGCAAACCGAATTGCTGACCGAGGATCCCGGCGCTATTCGGGTTGCTTTCTGACCCCGCTCGCCGAGCGCGCGTGCAAATATGGCGGCGCTTCACGTTCATGCGGTAATGCGCGTCCGAATCGCACGGAGTCCTCTCCGAGTTTGCCGCGAATTTGATCTATCGCATGCTCGATTTGCTGCGGCCGGTCGAGCTCGCGGTGGAACAAGCTCGGCGGATCGGCAGCACTGCTGTCGAAGAGGTGATCGGCGCCAACGCCGACGAGCCTGAACAGGGTGCCACCATCGGCTTCGACCGCTAACAAGGCCGCCGCCGTATCGAACAAGGCCGCCGCCAGTTGGGTTGGATCGCTAACGCGGCGGGATCGCGTTCGTAGCCGAAAATCGGGTGTTTTCAGCTTCAAGGTGATCGTCCCGGCGGCCAGCGATGCTTGTTTCAACCGCGCCGAAACCCGCTCGCAAAGCGGCCACAGAACGCGCAACAACTCCACCGGGTCGGCCTCGTCATGCGCCAACGTGGTTTCCGCCGAAATCGTCTGTGCCGAGGCGTGCGGCAGCACGGCGCGATCGTCCTCGCCGCGCGCGAGGCGCGCCAGACGGGCTCCAAGACGACCGTAGCGGGACGAGAGTTCGCGATCCCCAAGCTGCGCCAGCTGGCCGATTAGCGCGATGCCCTCGCGGGCAAGCTGCCGCTGCATCGCCGCGCCGACGCCCCACAGCAGAGAGACTGGCTTGTCGGCAAGCAGAGCGGGGGCTTCCCGGCTGCTCAAGATCGCAAAGCCGCGAGGCTTGTCGAGGTCCGAGGCGATCTTTGCGAGAAATTTGTTGTCGCTGAGGCCTATCGAGACAGTGACGGCGAGTTCCTTGTCCATCCACGATGCGAACTCCGCAAGCAACTGGGCGGGACACGCGTCATGCAGCCCTTGCGTGCCGGCGAGATCGAGAAACGCCTCATCGATCGACAAAGGCTCGACCAGCGGCGTCAGTCGCCGCATCGCGGCGCGCACCTGATGCCCGACCGCCTGGTACTTCGCCATGTCGGGCGGGATCACAACAGCATCGGGGCAGGCTGCCAGCGCCTTGAACATCGGCATCGCGGAGCGCACGCCGTAAACCCGCGCCACGTAGCAGCACGCAAGCACGACGCCGCGGGAACCGCCACCGACGATAACGGGACGGTCGGCGAGCTCGGGCCGATCGCGCTTTTCGACGCTCGCATAAAAGGCATCGCAATCGACATGCGCGATGGACAGGCGATCCAGCTCATCATGGCGCACGATGCGTGGTGAGCCGCAAGCGGGGCAACGCCCGCTCGCAGCCTGTGCAGACCCGAGAAAGCGGCAATCTCGGCACAGCGTGCTCACGACACTTCGTCCGGTGGCCACAACCACGCGGCGCCGCGCACGCCGCTGGAGTCGCCATGGCACGGGGGAAGGAGCCGGGTGACCACCCGATCGGAAAAGACAAACGGAGCCCACAGCCGAGGAACTTCGTCATACAGAGCCGAAATCGCCGAGAGGCCGCCTCCCAGAACAAATGCGTCCGGATCGATCAGGTTGATAACCGATGCGAGCCCGCGAGCGAGCCGATGCATGTAGCGTCCAAGGGTCGCTAAGCACGCCGCCTCGCCACCCGCGGCGCCATTCGCGATCTGCCGCGACTCCATGTTTTGTCCGGTCGAGCGACGATGGTCCGCGGTGAGAGCCGGCCCGGAGAGAAAGGTCTCAAGACACCCAAAACGGCCACAGTAGCAGCGGGGGCCCGGGACTTCATCCGATGCCGGCCAGGGCAGCGGATTGTGCCCCCATTCGCCGGCGATGGCGTTGGCGCCAACAAGCGTCCGCCCGCCTATCGCGACGCCGCCGCCAACACCCGTCCCGAGAATGACGCCGAACACCGTCCCCATTCCCGCCCCGGCACCGTCGGTGGCTTCGGACAAGGCAAAGCAGTTGGCGTCATTGTCTAGACGCGTCGGCCGGCCGAGCGCGGCCTCGAGGTCCTGCTTGAGGGGCCGCCCGATCAGCCAGGTGGAGTTGGCGTTCTTGACGAGCCCGGTGATCGGCGAAACAGCCCCCGGAATTCCCACCCCGATCGATGCGGCCGTTCCGATCTCTTGCTCTATGCCGCCGATCAGGGAAGTGATGGCGGCGATCGTCGCGCCGTAGTCCTGCCTCGGTGTCGCTACTCGTCGGCGGACGCGCACGGCCCCCGAGAGATCGATGGCAGCGCCCTCGATCTTGGTGCCCCCGAGATCGATGCCAATGCGGAACGCGGCTGACATGGCGCTTTCTTGGGCAGCGTCGGTTACCGATAATTAAGTTAGATCACTTATACCGCAACAGCGGAGCTGCCTCGGGAACGTCCTGGGGTGGCCGTTTGTGCATAGTTTCCAAGGTCGGGGAGGTATGACGTTGCAAATGAGTGAACAGGGAGCCAATGCCGACCGGACGACCCGGAAGAAGGTGTTGATCGTTGAAGACAACGAACTCAATATGAAGCTGTTCAACGATCTTCTCGTCGCCCACGGCTATGGTACATTGCTGACCAAGGATGGGGTCGAGGCGATTGCGCTGGCTCGCCAGCACCGTCCCGACCTGATTTTGATGGACATCCAGCTTCCGCAAGTCTCCGGTCTGCAGGTAACTCAATGGCTCAAGGAGGATGAGGATCTGCGCACCATCCCGATCATCGCGGTGACGGCTTTTGCCATGAAAGGTGACGAGGAGAAGATCCGCGACGGTGGTTGCGAAGCCTATATCGCAAAGCCGATCTCGGTAGCGAGTTTTCTACGAACCGTCGAGCGCTTCCTCTCCTGAGGCGGGTGCTCGGTCCCCACCCGGCAGGTGCGAGCCCCTCATGTCTGGCCGAGTTCTGGTTGTCGACGACGTTGAAGCGAACGTGAAGCTGCTCGAAGCCAAACTGTCGAGCGAGTATTTCGATGTACTATGCGCCTATAACGGCCGCAGCGCCCTAGAGATAGCCGATTCCGAACTGCCTGACGTCATATTGCTTGACGTCATGATGCCGCGAATGGACGGCTTTGAAGTCTGCCGTCAGTTGAAGGCTAATCGCCGGACAGCCGACATTCCGGTCGTCATGGTGACTGCGCTGTCCGATGTGGCTAATCGGCTGCGCGGCCTTGAAGCAGGCGCCGACGACTTCCTGACAAAGCCGGTGAACGACATCGCACTATTCGCGCGGGTTCGCTCGCTCGTCCGGCTGAAGCGAATGATGGAGGAGTTGCGGGTCCGCGAGAGCATTTGCGGCCGCTTCGGCGATGGCGATGCTCCCGTCGCTGAGGATAGCGGGCCCGCCCGTATTGTAATTGTCGAAGACGACCCGTTCGCCGCTGCAAGAATGACCGAAACCTTGGCGCCCATTGCAGGGGCGATGGCTCAGGCGGCGAATTGCGCGGAGGCGCAGACGCTGCTGGATGCCGGCACCGAGCTGATTATCGCAAGCCTGTCCGTGCCCGGAGATCCGCTGCGGCTTGTTACGCAATGCCGTGCTAACGAGGCCCTGCGGCAGCTGCCGATCCTGCTGATCGCCGAGAATAGAGATCTTGTGCGACTCGCCAAAGGGCTGGACCTCGGGGCGAACGATTATCTGATCAGGCCGGTCGATCGCAACGAGCTGTTGGCCCGGACCGCCATCCAGGTGCGGCGCAAGAGGCTGCAGGATCGCTTGCACGCGAGCTATCAGCGCAGCCTGTCGCTTGCCCTGACGGACGAGCTGACCGCCCTCTACAACCGGCGCTATTTGTTTGCCCACCTCGACGAGCTGATGAGGTCCGCCGGTAAGGAAGCTGTCAACGTCGCAATCCTGCTCTTCGACATCGACAAATTCAAGCAAGTCAACGACACGTATGGCCACGCTGCCGGCGATGATGTTCTGCGGGAGCTCGCGGCCAGAACGACAAACATCGTGCGCAGCGTAGACCTTGTGGCGCGATGGGGTGGCGAGGAATTCGTTGTCGCTATGCCCGAGACCGATCTCGGTATTGCGTTGACGGTCGCCGAGCGGTTGCGTGGCGCGGTCGCCAGGGAGCCGTTCACTATCAAGGCGGACGGCCAGAAACTGCAAGTGACGATCAGCATAGGCGTCACTGTCGCGGCCGATGGTGATGATCGCGACAGTATACTGAAGCGAGCCGACGTTGCTCTTTATACGGCAAAAGCTCGCGGACGAAATTGCGTCATCGTACGCCCGCCGCCGAACCCGCCGCGCGCGGTGGCGTAGCGGTATCGCGCGGACTGGCCGCCGGCCAATTTCCGCGGTCCGCAACATCGCCGGTCTTGTCCTAATCGCTCTCTATGCCGTCGCGCTGGCTGAGAAGACGCTTCGTCGGCCCGGTCGAGGCGGTCAAAACTATCGAGGTTCCGGGCAAGACCGCCTATATCGATCGACCCGCAACGGTCGAGAAGGAGCGCGCGGGTCAAAATACGGCCGGAATACTGGTCGGAGTGAGAGGATTTGAACCTCCGGCCCCTGCCTCCCGAAAGCAGTGCTCTACCAGGCTGAGCTACACTCCGTCGACCGGGCCGGAGATATAATAAAGGAGCAGTGCAGAGGCAAGATCGCCGTCGACCGCCGGTCCTTGCTCAGGAGGTGCGCTCGGTCGCAAAGCAGGTGGCTTCGATCAAGGCCTGCCGCTCCGCCCCGTCGGTGAAGATCGCGAGCGAATCCACCGCCGCCCCGGCATAGGAGCGAGCACGCGATAGGGTCTCGGCAAGGGCGCCACGGCGATGGACGAGCTCGACGGCGTAATCGAGATCGCCCTCTCGCTGATCCATGTCTTCGAGCGTCCGGCGCCAGAAGGCCCGCTCGGCTTCGTCGCCGCGGCGAAAGGCGAGGAGGATCGGCAACGTGACCTTGCCGTCGCGGAAATCGTCGCCGATGCTCTTACCGAATTCGCTTTGGCATGCCGAGAAATCGAGCATGTCGTCGACCAGCTGGAAAGCAATCCCGAGATTGCGGCCGAACCGGTCAAGCGCTTCCTCCTCCTGCTGCGGCCGTTCGGCCAGCACGGCTCCGATACGGCTTGCCGCCGCAAACAACTCGGCAGTTTTTGCCTGGATCACGTTGAGATAGGCGGCCTCGGTCGTTCGTGTGTCGTTTTGCGTCATCAGCTGCAGCACTTCCCCCTCGGCGATGATCGAAGAGGCGCGCGACAGGATTTCGAGAATGCGCAACGAGCCGTCCGCAACCATCAGTTCGAAGGATCGGCTGAATAAGAAATCGCCGACGAGGATCGCCGGCTTGTTCCCCCAGACCGCGTTCGCCGTGTCGCGGCCACGGCGCAGGTCGCTCGCGTCAACGACGTCGTCATGCAGCAGGGTCGCGGTGTGAATGAATTCGACCGCGGCAGCCAGCGCGATGTGCCGGTGGCCGTCATATCCGCAAAGCCGGGCGCAGCCCAATGTCAACATCGGCCGCAATCGCTTGCCGCCGCTCGCAACGATATGGCCGGCAAGCTGCGGGATCAGCGCGACCGGGCTCTGCATGCGGTCGACGATCAGCCGATTGACCCGTTCCAGGTCGCCTCCGAGAAGCTGGGAAAGCGGATCGAGAGACCGCTTGCGCACCGCTTCTGCTCGACCGACACTCGCATCGAGCGCCACCGACCTCTCCTGGTGTTCTGCGGGCCCACAAGACGCCCGCCCGACGAGCTTGACGTGCCTCGACACCAGCGAGCATAGATTGACCGGAAGGCCGGTCAAGGGCCGCGCCGTCGCGGGCGGCCGGAGAGTTCGAACATAGCAGGATCATGAGGGAGTTGCTGCGCACCAACGACCCCGTGCGCCTCTCGTTTCTCCAGGCGCTGCTAAAGGATGCGGGGATCGACAGCCTGGTCCTCGACCACCACACAAGCATCGTCGAGGGCAGCATCGGAGCCATTCCGCGTCGCCTGATGGTGGCGCGATCGGACCATCAGCGGGCTCGAGCAGTATTGGCGTCGGCCGGTGAGGGGGTGGGATGAGCGGGATCGCATCGGACGAGCCATCCTTCACCGAAGACCGTCTGCTCGGCGGCCGCATCCGGCTGAGACAGCCGGCAACCGGGTATCGGGTTGCGATCGATCCCGTTTTTCTTGCTGCCGCAGTGCCGGCGGAGCCGCATCAGCTTGCGCTCGATGTCGGATGCGGGGCAGGCGCTGCAATGCTATGTCTTGCCGCCAGAGTACCGCACTCGCGGGTCGTTGGCCTCGAAATGCGGCGCGAACTGGTTCGGCTCGCCGGCGATAATGTGATCTTGAACGGGCTGGAAGGGCGCGCTTCGGTCATGATCGGCGATCTGCTGCACCCGCCACCGCGACTCTCGCCGGGCGCCTTCGACCATGTCATGGCAAATCCGCCCTTTAACGAACGGGGTCACGGCATCCTGCCGGCGACCGAGGGCAAGTCGGCGACGACGATAGAAGGCGAAGCCGATCTCGCCGCCTGGATTCGCTTCTCTCTAGCGATGGTCCGAGCCAAAGGTACGGTGACATTCGTCCACCGGGCCGACCGAATCGATATGCTGTTGGGCAACATCGCGGGCCGCGCGGGCGATATTGTCGTTTTCCCATTATGGCCGGGGCAGGGAAGGGCGGCGAGTCGCGTCCTCGTTCGCATGCGCAAGCAGGTTTCCGGGCCGGCCAAGCTTGCCGCCGGTCTTGTTTTGCACGACGCCCATGGCCGGATTACGGAGGCTGCGGACGGGGTGTTGCGCGAGGGGAGGGGGCTCGAACTCTGACCCGGTGGTCGCGTCCGGGGTCAATCCCCATTTGGGAGTGGCATGAATATCCGCGACTACTTCCACATCGAGCAGCTGTGGCAGAGGCGTCCTGTTGTCTCGATCCTGCGCTTCGAGGGCGTTATCTTGCCCCGGCCGCGCCGTGGCGGTGTGTCGCTCGCCAGCCATGGCGTGGCAATCGAAAAGGCGTTTCGTGCTTCCGGGCTCGTTGCCGTCGCCATCGTTGTCAATTCGCCGGGCGGCTCACCCGTGCAATCGGCGTTGCTTTACCGCCGCATCCGGCAGCTTGCCGAGGAAAAGCGTGTCCCCGTCTTCGCTTTTGCCGAGGACGTGGCAGCATCGGGCGGTTATTGGCTGGCGCTTGCCGGCGACGAAATCTTCGGGGAAGAGACCTCTCTCTTGGGCTCGATCGGCGTGATCAGCGCGGGTTTCGGGTTCTACCAACTGATCGGGCGGCTCGGCATCGAGCGACGCCTCCACACCGCCGGGGAACGGAAATCGCTGCTCGATCCGTTCGTTCCCGAAGAGCCGTCAGACATCGCCCGGCTCACAGCCCTGCAGCAGGACATCCACCAGTCCTTCAAAGAGCACGTCCGGCGTCGCCGAGCCGGAAAAATCGACGAGGCGGACGAAACCCTCTTTACGGGTGACGTCGTAACGGGGCGCATGGCGGTGCGGAACGGGCTGATCGACGGTATTGGCGAGGTGCGTATGGTGATGCGCGCCCGGTATGGCGATAAGGTCAAGCTGCGCCCGATTGCCACCCAAAGACGACGTTGGCCCTTCCTGAGCCGTCTGCCGCTTGCCGGGCGCGAGCCCGCCTCGTCAATGGGCGAGATCGCCGACTGGATCGAGGCCCGTCTCCTGTGGGCCAGGTTTGGGCTTTGACGCGAACCGAGCCCGTTTCTTGACCCGACTTTCGAGCTACCGGTAAACCTCGGCCATGTTCGCCTTCCCGAAGCTGGTATTGCTGCTCTTCGTCGTCGCCATGGTGTGGATCGGCTACCGCTGGCTGAATGGACCGATGCGCCCGTTGCCGCGACGGCACGCGCAGGCGCGCCGTCCTGCTATCCAAGCCGAAGATCTGGCACAGTGCCGGGTCTGCGGCGCCTATGTCGCCGCCGAAGCGCCCCGTTGCGGAAGACCCGATTGTCCTCGGTCGCGATAATGAGCTTCCAGGCACTCATCCTCGATCTGCAGAGCTTCTGGGCAAAGCAGGGCTGTGTGATCCTTCAACCGTATGATGTCGAGGTCGGCGCCGGCACCTTTCATCCCGCAACCGCGCTGCGTGCTCTCGGACCCGCCCCGTGGCGCGCCGCCTATGTCCAACCATCGCGGCGCCCGACTGACGGCCGCTACGGCGAAAACCCGAACCGGCTGCAGCACTTCTATCAATTTCAAGTGATCCTCAAGCCAGCTCCAGCGGACAGCCAGGAACTCTACTTGGCGAGCCTCGAGGCGATTGGCATCAATGCTGTGATGCACGATATCCGCTTTGTCGAGGATGATTGGGAAAGCCCAACTTTGGGCGCTTGGGGCCTCGGCTGGGAGGTCTGGCTCGACGGTATGGAGGTCAGCCAGTTCACCTATTTCCAGCAGGTCGGCGGGATAGATTGCGATCCGGTCTCGACCGAGTTGACTTATGGACTTGAGCGATTGGCGATGTTTGTTCAGGGCGTCGAAAATGTGTTTGATCTCGATTACAACGGCGTCCCGGGATCCGGCCGGATCAGCTATGGCCAAGTCTTCAGGCGCGCCGAGCGGGAATTCTCGACTTTCAATTTCGAGTTCGCCGACACTGCCCGGTTGGTCGCCCATTTCGCCGACGCCGAGGCGGAGTGCCGAATGCTGATTGATCGCCGCTTGGCCCTGCCAGCCTACGACCAGTGCCTAAAGGCTAGCCATCTCTTCAATCTCCTCGACGCCCGGGGCGCGATCAGCGTGACCGAACGCGCCGCCTATATTCTGCGCGTGCGGGCTCTCGCCAAGGGGTGCTGCGAAACCTGGCTCGCCGGCAGCAATTCCTGAGCGAAAGCGCGGCCCGCCATCGCCCTCGGATACGAACACGACCCGAAAATTGCCTACTTCGCATTGCAGAGTCTGAGCATATGACAGATCCCAACGGGCGGTCCGTCGACGCTCGAATGCCGACGGGCCTCCACAAGACTACCGTGCAAGTGCACAGCCAGGCGCCGGACTTGGCAGGTGCGTTCGTACAACTTTTTGGGGAGATTTCGCTGCAGATTTGCTGCAGATGCAGCTACGTGCGATTCACGAGTCAATCTATCGTTGTAGATGACCGGTAACCCGCGGATTGAAGACAAAGCTCCGAACGCGCGATGACCTCGGTCGAGCAGATCGTTTATGGGCCCATCCGACCACCGGTGCGAGGCGAACTGCTGCTCGAGTTGTTGTCCGAGGAGATACCGGCCAAGATGCAACGCGGCGCCATCGCGGAGCTGACACGGTTGCTGCGCGAAAGGCTTGCCACAGCGGAGATTCCCGCGGCGGCAATGCGTGGTTATGTAACGCCGCGCCGCCTCACGGTGGTTGCCGCCGGGATTCCCGCGACGCAGCCGGACCGCACCGAGGAAAGGCGGGGACCCCGGGTCGGGGCGCCGCAGCCGGCGATCGAGGGGTTTTTGCGGTCGGCAGGGCTCGGCTCGATCGGGGAATGCGAGGTACGCGACATCGGCCGCGGCGAATTCTACTTCGCGACTATTCATCGCCCGGGACGCCCCGCGGCTGAGGTCCTGCCGGATCTGATCCGGGGTGCGATTTCGCATCTGCCTTGGCCGAAATCGATGCGATATCCCGCCTCGAGCTTGCGCTGGGTGCGGCCGCTCAGTTCAGTGATCTGCCTGTTCGACGGAGAAGTCGTTCCGCTGGCGCTCGACCGGATCGCCGTCGGGCGGACAACTCTGGGTCACCGCTTCCTGTCCCCCGGGGAGATCTGCGTCGCCCATGCTCAAGACTATCTCGACCGCCTGAGCGATGCGTATGTGCTCGTCGATCAGAACCGTCGGCAGGAGAAGATCCGGGAGGATCTGGATCATGCGGCGGCCGTTAGGCAAGTCACGGTGAGGTCGGATTCCGGGCTCCTCGAGGAGGTGGCGGGCCTCGTTGAGTTTCCCGTCGTGCTCGTCGGCCGGATCGACGCCGATTTTATGGCGCTGCCGCCCGAGGTGTTGGCGACCGCGATGCGGGCGCACCAGAAGTATTTTTCTTGTGTGAGGCCGGACGGCAGCCTCGCGCCGCATTTCTTGTTCGTAGCTGACAACGCTGCGTCCGACGGTGGGAAGACGATCATCGCCGGTAATGAGCGCGTGCTTCGGGCGCGCCTTTCGGATGCGCGCTTCTTCTGGGATCAGGACCGGCGGACGACGCTCGAAGCACGTATCGAAGCGTTGTCGCAGCGAGTCTTTCACGCCCAGCTTGGCAGCTTGCTCGACAAAGCGCAGCGAATGGCACAGCTGGCCGAGTTTCTTGCGCCCTATGTCAGAGGGGCGGTCCCCGACCGCTGCCAACGCGCGGTACGGCTTGCAAAGACAGATCTATCAAGCGCCATGGTAGGCGAATTCCCCGAGTTGCAAGGTATCATGGGCCGATATTATGCATTGCATAACGGCGAGGATGGCGCCGTTGCCGATGCGATCGCCGACCACTACAGGCCATTGGGGCCGAACGATGCCGTCCCGACCGCGCCGGAAACCGTTGTCGTCGCGCTTGCCGACAAGATCGATTCCCTGGTCGCGTTCTTTGCTATCGGCGAAAAGCCGACGGGGTCGCGCGATCCTTTTGCGTTGCGTCGCGCGGCGCAGGGGATCATTCGGCTGATCCTTGAGAACCGTTTGCGGCTACCGCTCGCGGCGGCTTTTGCGCAAGCCCACGCAATCCTAGGCCCAGGTTTTGTGGACCCGGGCGAGGAGCTGCTCGATTTCATTTCCGAACGCTTGCGGGTGCATCTACGCGATGCGTTCGTTCGTCATGATATGATCGCGGCGGTGTTTGCCAATATTCGCGAGAGCGCGGGCGATCTCCTCCCATTGCTCGCGCGCGTCGACGCCTTGGGTGGCTTTCTTGCCTCGGAAGATGGCGCCAACTTGCTCGTGGCCTATCGCCGTGCTTCGAACATCGTCGGAATTGAAGAGCGTAAGGACGGCTGTCGATATGATGGCGAGATCGATCCTCGGCTGTTGCGCCAACTCGAGGAGCGGGCGCTCGCCGATCGCCTGTCCGAGGTCAGCGCGAAAGCGGGAACTTTCCTTTCACGCGAGGAGTTCCAATCAGCGATGTCAGAACTGGCGAGGCTGCGTCGACCGGTTGACGATTTCTTCGACAGAGTCACCGTCAATTGCGACGACGCGGCGCTCAGGGCCAATCGGCTGCGATTGTTGTCGCGTATCCGGGCGACTCTGAACCAGGTCGCTGATTTTTCACAAATCGAAGGATGAGCGGCGGATGACGAAATGGGTCTACCGGTTTGGCAACGGGGCCGCTGAGGGTCGCGCAGACATGAAGAACCTGCTCGGCGGAAAGGGTGCAGGTCTCGCCGAGATGAGCAATTTGGGCCTACCGGTTCCACCCGGGCTCACGATTACGACGGAGGTCTGCACCTATTTTTACGGACACGGCAAATCCTATCCGCCGGAGTTGCGCGAACAGGTCGCCGACGGGCTCGCCGCGCTCGAGCATTCGCTAGGCGCCCGGTTCGGCGACGCCGATAATCCATTGCTGGTCTCGGTCCGCTCGGGCGCTCGCGTATCGATGCCGGGAATGATGGACACGGTACTAAACCTCGGGCTCAACGACCGCGCGGTCATCGGGCTCGCATGCAACAGCGGCGACGAGCGTTTCGCCTACGACAGCTATCGCCGGTTCATCCAGATGTACGGCCAGGTCGTGCTGGGGATCCCCCACCACCATTTCGAGGAGCTGCTGGAAAACCACAAGCTCGACAGCGGCGCCATGCTCGACACCGACCTCACTGCAGAAGACTGGAAGACCGTCGTCGCCGGTTTCAAGGAAGTCGTCGCCGAGCAGCTCGGACACCCCTTCCCACAAGAACCGGAGGAACAGCTGTGGGGCGCGATCGGCGCCGTCTTCGGATCATGGATGAATTCCCGCGCCATGACCTACCGTCGGTTGCACGACATCCCCGCCGATTGGGGAACGGCGGTCAATGTGCAAGCGATGGTGTTCGGCAATATGGGCATAGATTGCGCGACTGGCGTCGCCTTTACCCGTAATCCCTCTACCGGTACGAATGAGTTGTATGGCGAGTATTTGGTCAACGCCCAAGGCGAAGACGTCGTCGCCGGGATCCGCACGCCGCAGCATCTGACAATCGCCGGGAAGGCGGCGAGCAAATCTGCACTGCCCGCTATGGAAGAGGTAATGCCGGAGGTTCTCGCCGAGCTCGACAAGGTCCGGCGGACCCTTGAGGACCACTACCGCGATATGCAGGACATAGAGTTCACCGTCCAACGCGGCAAGTTGTGGATGCTGCAGACCCGGACCGGCAAACGCACCGCTCATGCGGCGGTGAAGATCGCCGTCTCATTGGTAGAAGAAGGGGTCATTGACCGTAGTGAAGCGATCCGGCGCATCGAGCCGGCTTCCCTGGACCAGTTGCTGCACCCTATGCTCGACCCCGCCGCCAAGACGACCATCCTTGTGCACGGCTTGCCCGCTTCACCTGGAGCCGCCTCGGGTAAGGTTGTGTTTTCCGCCGACGAAGCCGAATCGCTCGCGGCGCGGGGCGAGCCGGTAATTCTGGTCCGCGTCGAAACGAGCCCCGAGGATATTCACGGCATGCACGCCGCCAAGGGCATCTTGACCACCCGCGGCGGGATGACAAGCCATGCCGCCGTGGTGGCACGCGGCATGGGGCGCCCGTGCGTCGCCGGCGCCGGGGATCTGCGCATCGACTATGCCACATCTACAATGTCGGCCCGAACCAGATTGGTGAAAGCGGGCGAAACGATCACAATCGATGGATCAAGCGGCGAAGTCATGATCGGCGAAGTGCCGACGATCCAGCCGGAGCTGTCGGGCGACTTCGCGACGGTGATGGGCTGGGCAGACGCGATCCGCCGAATGAAGATCCGCACCAATGCGGAAACTGTCGCCGATGCGCGCACTGCGCGCGACTTTGGCGCCGAGGGGATTGGGCTAAGCCGGACCGAGCACATGTTCTTTGAGGTCGACCGCATCGGGGCGATGCGCCGGCTGATCATGGCCGAGGACGAGACCGGGCGGCGTGCTGCGCTCGCCGAGCTGCTGCCCATCCAGCGCAAGGATTTCGTTGAGATCTTCAGGGTTATGAAGGGCATGCCGGTCACGATCCGGCTGCTGGATCCGCCTCTTCACGAGTTTTTGCCGAAAACCGACGCGGAGTTCGCGGAGATGGCGCGGGTTATAGGAAAAGACGTGGCGGCGATCCGCCATCGCGCCGTGGTGTTGCACGAGACGAACCCGATGCTCGGCCACCGCGGTTGCCGCCTCGGCATTACCTACCCCGAGATCTACGAGATGCAGGCTGCGGCGATTTTCGAGGCGGCAGTCGCCGTCGCGAAGGAAACCAGGGAGGCGGTCGCGCCGGAGATCATGGTGCCTCTGATCGCAACAAAAAAAGAGTTCGACATTATCAGGCTGATGATAGATCGCGTCGGTCGCGAGATTATGGAAGCAGCCGGGGTTACGCTTCCCTATCTGGTCGGTACGATGATCGAGCTGCCGCGGGCGGCCCTTCTTGCCGGTGAAATCGCCGAGACAGCCGATTTCTTCAGTTTCGGCACAAACGACTTGACCCAGACGGTATTTGGCTTGTCGCGCGATGACGCGGCGAGTTTCGTCGGACCTTATCAGAAGCTCGGAATTTTCGAGCACGACCCCTTCGTAACGCTCGATGTCGCGGGGGTCGGGGAACTCATGCGTATCGCCGCCGAGCGCGGCCGCGTTGCCCGGCCGGGGCTAAAGCTGGGTATCTGCGGGGAGCATGGCGGCGACCCGGCTTCCATTGCCTTCTGCGAGGCGGTCGGGCTCGATTACGTCTCTTGCTCGCCCTACCGTGTGCCCATCGCGAGAATCGCCGCGGCCCAAGCCGTGCTGTCGGGCGGAGCGGAAAGCGGAACGGCGTGAATCCGAGAAGCGTCATTGCTCTTTTGGCGGCGTTCGCCGCGATCGGCACGGCCTTCGGCCAGACCAGAGTGCCGGTGCCGCTCCCAGGGCCGACCGTTTATTCGGCCCCCACTCCGGCACCATTGGCGCCGCCGGTCAACCCGGGTCCAGCCACGGTGCCTCCGGCCGGCCTCTCGCCGCTTTTAACCGAGCCCGGGCCAATATACCCTGCTCCGGAACGATCGAGCCCGGCCTTCCCTCCGCCGCAACTGCCCGGCCCGGTGGGTCAGCAGAACATTCAGTCCTATCGGAACCAACTGCTCGATCAGCAATGGCAGCGGGAGCGCCAGGGCGTCAGTCCCGGAAGCGAGCGCAGCCGAGAGCTTCAGCAGCAATTGAACCAGCCGGGCTTCCGGTAGGGGTGTCGTTTTATTCCGCGACGGAGCGGCTAGCTTTGCCTCTCGCTGTCCAGACACATCCAATCTGGTTTGATCGGAAGCACAACGGCATCCGCTGCGCAGAGCCTTTTGCCTTCCAGCACCGGTTCGATTCGCAGCAACGCCAGACCGAGGCCCTCACGGCTCGACCGCATTTCCCCGACCTCGCGTCCGTCTGACAGCACGGCAGTTCCGGGAGAGGGGGCGGGGCCATCGATCCGAACCGGCATCAGCCGCTTCTTGATGAGCCCGCGATACCTTGTCCGCGCCGTCAGCTCCTGACCGATATAGCAACCCTTTTGCCAGTCGATCCCGTTCAATTCGTCGAAGCCGGATTCGAGCAGGATCGATTTTTCGAGCAACAGGTCGCGGCTGCCATCCGGCACCCCGAGCGATAGCCGCAGTCGGTCGTATGCGTCAAAGCCGGCTTCCGCAAGACCGGCCGCGTCAAGCGTGGAGCGGGCCGATTCGCGCGGCAGAATAACGCGGGCTCCGAGCGCCGCGAGCCGCGGATCGACAAATACTACACCTGGGCCAAGCGGTCGTGCCGTGCCGGGGCTACCCGAAGACAGATTGAGAGCGGCGAGCGCATCGTCGCCAAACACCGCGGCCACGGCAAGCTCGGGTCTCTCGTCGAGCGAGATCTTGGCGCGCAGCCGATAGACCGCGAGCCGTTGCCTCAAATCGCCAAGTCGGCTTGCTTCCGCGTCGAGCCACAGCGATTCGCCCCTCTCGACCAAAATAAAGTCGTGCAGATATTTGCCTTGCGCAGTGAGAAGCGCGGCGTACCGCGCGGCATCCCGCCCGACCTTGTCGACGTCATTTGAAACGAGCCCCTGGAGGAAGGCGCGTCGGTCCTGCCCGGAGACGGAGAGAACGGCCCTGTCCTCGAGCACTACAAAACTGGCATTGGCCATGGCCGGGTAGAGGTAGGTGAGGATCGCTTCCTTGGCAAGCAGTTGGCACCCAGGATATAAGCCCCAGGGATCGGCGCAATGCACATCCTTTTTGTAACTGCGACCCGTATCGGCGACGCCGTTTTATCGACCGGTCTCCTGTCCTATCTGATCGAGCGCCATCCGGGCGCGCGGTTCACCATTGCTGCGGGGCCGGTTGCTGCGCCGTTATTCGAGGCGGTGCCTGGGCTCGAGCGGCTTGTGGTAATCGAGAAACGGCCCTGGTCTTTGCATTGGCTGCCGCTCTACACCGCTGTCGCGAGGCGACGGTGGGATCTTGTGGTGGACCTCCGCGGCTCGGTGCTCGCTTGGCTGCTACGCGCCGGAAGCCGCCGAGTGATGGCCAAAGGAGATGCTCGCGAGCATCGAGTGCGCCAGCTTGCGCGTCTCTTCGACCTCGATCCGCCGCCGCGCCCTCGCCTATGGACGACGCCGGGTCACGATCGTACGGCGGGCGCACTGGTGCCACCGGGGGGGCTCGTATTGGCGATCGGGCCGGCGGCGAACTGGCGCGGCAAGCAGTGGCGGGCGGAGCGCTTCGCGGAGCTAGCCCGACGCATGACAGCGAGCAACGGCCCATTTGCCGGTGCGCGCGTCGCCGTATTCGCGGCCGGGCACGAACGCGCGCAGGCTGAACCGCTGCTCGCTGCGATCCCATTGCGGCGGCGGATCGACTTGGTCGGCCGGCTTGACCTGCTTACCGCAGCCGCCGCTCTGCGGCGTTGCGCATTGTTTATCGGCAACGATACGGGGCTGATGCATATCGCTGCGGCTGTCGGCACACCGACCCTGGGTCTATTCGGTCCGAGCCCGATCGAGCAATATGCGCCTTGGGGCGGGCGAACCGCCGTGGCGCGGACGGCGGATTCGCCCGATACCATGTTCCCGCCCGGCTTCGACCACCGCACGACCGATACGCTGATGGATTCTTTGTCTGTCGAAGCGGCGGAAAGTGCGGTGTATCAACTCTGGCTCCGCTCCGGGATCGCAGCGGCGTGAGCGCGACAGCGACCCTCATCGCACCTGCGGCGCGCTCTGCGGTTGGTCCTATGCTGTCCGCCCTCGTTGTTGCTCACAATGAAGAGGGGCAGTTGGCCGGCTGTCTGTCCGGCCTCGGGTTCGCTGACGAGATCGTCATCCTTCTCGACCGATGCA
The DNA here is from genome assembly GCA_045802495.1 of Allostellaceae bacterium. Taxonomy (GTDB): domain Bacteria; phylum Pseudomonadota; class Alphaproteobacteria; order ATCC43930; family CGMCC-115725; genus AP-15. The sequence continues at coordinate 21,315 of JBJMQW010000068.1, forward strand.
CCGACCGATCGGCGGAGATCGCCGGCGAATTCTCCGATCGTGTCGTCGAAGGCACATGGCCGCGAGAAGGCCCACGCCGCCAGGCCGGGATCGCGGCCTGTCGCGGCGACTGGATCTTCGAGGTCGATGCCGATGAGCGGGTAAGTTTGGAGCTAGCGGCCGAAATCAGGGCCGTGATCGCTACCTCGTCGGCGGCTTGGCACCTTGTGCCGGTCGATAATTATGTCGGCGATCGTCTCGTACGATGGGGTTGGGGCGCTTTTTTTGGCAAATCCGCTTACGCCGGGCTCTTCCGAAAGGGCTCCAAGGAATGGCGCGACGACCGCAGGTTGCATCCGAGTGTAACCTTGGCAGCGCCGCAAGGACCCAATCTGCAAGCCCGGCTCGTCCACCATGTGGACCGCAATATTTCCGATATGCTGGCGCGGCTCGACCGTTACACCACGCTGCGGGCACAAGACCTGCGGGAAAGCGGCGATATCGGTAGCTATGGCCACAATCTGCGCCGCTTGGTCACCCGCTTCTGGAAATGCTACATCGGGCGGCGCGGCTACCGCGAAGGGCCCTACGGCTTTCTGATCGCACTCTGCGCCGCGCTTTATCCTATCCTCTCCTATCTGAAGGCACGCCTCGAGCTGGATTGATGGCGAGCGTGGTGATGGCCGACGATGGCGCGGCGTTCGACGGCAGGACGGCCGAGACGGGCCCCCTCGGCGGAGCTGAAACCGCATTTGCCGCGCTTGCCGAGGCCTTAGCAGGGCGCGGCCACCAGGTCATGGTGCGCAACCGATGCTGCGCGGCGCTGTTGCACAAGGGGGTGCTTTGGGCACCCCTGTCGGCCGGTGTTCCGACTGCGTGCGATCTCTACATCGGTAATCGAGGGCATCGCGTCATTGGTCTCGTCCAGAAAGCGCGCCGTCGGTTGTTCTGGCTTCACAATCCGGCGGGTTATCTGAAAAAGCCGCGAAACCTGTGGCGTCTGGCCTGGTATCGCCCGACTCTGGTCGCGACTGGCGCCTATCATGCGACAACGGTCCCGCAATGGCTTCCGCGCGGCGGCCTCGAAATAATCCCCTATGGCATGCTGGATCATTTCCGCACAGCGATCCCACGCGAGCCGCCGCCGCCTCGCGCGGTGTTCACTTCGAACCCGCTGCGCGGCCTCGATTGGCTGCTTAGTCTGTGGGCTGCCCGGATAGCTCCAGCCTTGCCGGATGCCGAGCTGCACATTTATGCCGGACCGACTGTTTATGGCGGCATCAGCATCAAGCGGGCGGAAGAAATGGAGGCAGTTCTCGCCCGTGCCGACCGGCTCGCCGGCTTGGGTGTGCGCCGCTTCGCTCCGCTCGGACGGGAAAAGCTGGCGGCGGCCCTGCAGGGTGCCCGCGCCATGCTTTACCGCGGAGATGCCGGCGAGACCTTTTGTCTCTCGCTCGCCGAGGCGCAGGCAATGGGAGTGCCGGCCGTGGTTATGCCTGTGGGCTCGGTTACCGAGCGTGTGGTGGATGGAGCGACAGGGTGTGTTGCTCTGGATGAGAATGCTTTCGGCAGCGCCGCGATCGCTGTGATGCGCGACGACGAATTGTGGCGGCATTGGCACCACGCGGCGCTCGCACGGCAGCAGGGCTTGAGCTGGGATAATGTCGCTGCTCGCTTCGAGGCGCTGATGGCATGACGCGGCGTTTGCTTCAGGCGATTGCCGGGGCGCGCCATGGCGGCGCGGAAATTTTTTTCTTGCGGCTCGCCACAGCCCTGCAGCGAGCCGGCGAGGCGCAGCGGGTGCTTATCCGCCGTTATCCGGCCCGCGCGCACATGTTGCGTAGCGCGGGGGTAGCAGTTGCCGAACTCGCTTTTGGCGGCGCCTTGGACCTGGCGACCCGGCGCGCGTTTCGGCACGAGATCTCCGCTTGGCGCCCGCACGTCGTTTTGACCTGGATGAGCCGTGCGACGCGGTTCTGCCCGCGCGGTGATTTCGTGCACGCTGCACGGCTGGGCGGATACTACGACTTAAAGTATTACCGGCGCTGTGATTATTTGATTTGCAATACCAAGTCCATCAAGAAATACGCCATTGCCGAGGGGTGGCCGTGCGGGCGGGTCGAGTATCTTCCGAATTTCGTTCCTGATATCAGTCAGGTGGTAGAGGCTTCAACGATTGCGGCTGCGCCGCGGACCGGTCCACCGCTTGCTGTTACGCTCGGCCGACTTCATCCGAACAAGGGCTTCGATCTGCTGCTTGACGCGCTTGCCTTAACACGGGAGGTTCAGCTGTGGATAGCCGGCGATGGCCCGATGCGGCACGGGCTCGAACGCCAAGTCGCCCGTCTTCGGATCGGCGACCGGGTGCGCTTTCTTGGGTGGCGTGAGGACGCCCTTTCGTTATTGTCGCGAGCCGATTTGCTCGTCTGCCCGTCGCTGCACGAGCCGCTCGGCAACGTCGTGATCGAGGCTTGGTCCGCCGGACTCCCGGTCGTCGCGACGGCGAGCGACGGACCGGCCGAACTGATCGAAGACGGTGAAACCGGTATTCTGGTACCTCTCCCCGATAGCCCTGGCGGGGGTCCCTCGGCTCTCGCACGCGCAATCGAACGCCTCTGCGATGATCGCGCATTACGCGGCCGTCTCGGACAGACCGGGCGACGCGCCTACGAGGCCGTGTTTACAGAGGAAGCCGTAGTGACCCGCTATCGTCAGTTTTTCGATCGGATCGCAGCCTGATGTGCGGTATCGCGGGCTTGATGACTTATAATGGCGAGGCGCCGCCTGCCGCACCCCTGCGGGCAATGGGGAAGGCATTGCGGCACCGGGGCCCCGATGGCGACGGTCATTACCGCTCAGGCGATGTGGGAATGGTGCAGACCCGCCTCGCGATCATCGACCTCGCGACGGGTGATCAGCCCCTCTATGAACCCGGCGGCTCGGCGCTGATCGCCAACGGCGAGATCTATAATTACATCGAGCTTAGAGATGAGCTCGGCTGCGGGCGGCCGGCCGTCTTCTCCACCGCGTCCGATTGCGAGCTGCCGCTCCATCTCTACCGGCGTCACGGGCTCGGTTTCACGGCGCATCTTCGCGGAATGTACGCGATCGCACTCCACGACCCGGGAACGGGCGAGCTGATCCTCGCGCGAGACCCGTTTGGCATCAAGCCACTTTATTATGCCGAAACGCCCAGTGCTTTCGCCTTTGCTTCCGAACCCGGCGCTCTGCTCGAGGCGCAAGTGGTTACCCGGCGGCTGGTCAGGTCGGCGCGCAACGAACTCGTCCAGATGCAGTTCACGACAGGTCGCGAGACGATTTTTGCCGGGATTTGTCGCGTGTTGCCGGGAGAGACTGTGGTAATTCGCCGGGGACGGATCGTCGAGCGGTGCCGGCGCGAGGCGCTGACGCAGGGCGGCCCTTTGCCGATCGACGAGGACGAGGCGTTGAGCCGCCTCGATGCGGCACTGACGGAAAGCGTAAGCATCCATCAACGGTCGGACGTCCCGTTCGGTATGTTTCTTTCAGGCGGCATCGATTCTACGGCTGTGCTGGCGATGATGGCGCGGCTGGCGGAACGGCCGGTCAAGGCGTTCACGATCGGCTTTGCTCCAAGCGATGTGGCGGACGAACGCGCTGTCGCGCGGTCCGCGGCACGAGCCGTCGGGGCCGAGCACGTCGAAATCATATTCAACGAGGCGGATTTCTGGAAGCTGCTGCCGGAGGTTGTGTCGGCCGTCGATGATCCGGCAGCCGACTACGCGATCCTGCCGACCTACGTCCTCGCCCGCGCGGCCCGTCAATCCGGACTCAAGGTCATTCTGTCCGGCGAAGGCGGGGACGAGATGTTCGGCGGATATGGCCGCTATCGCACGGCGACCCGGCCATGGTGGGCAGGCGGACGGATGGCTCGCGCCCGGGGCGTGCTGGACGGGTTGGGCATATTACGCAACGAGATTGCGGGTTGGCGCGACGGGATCGCAGCGGCCGAAGCGCGCAATGGCGGCCATGCCCGTACACCTCTGCAGGTTGCGCAGGCGGTCGACTGCGCCGATTGGTTGCCGAACGACTTGCTGATCAAGCTCGATCGCTGCTTGATGGCGCACGGTACCGAAGGCCGCACCCCTTATCTCGACGCAGGGGTGGCTGCACTCGCTTTTACTCTGCCAGACGAGCTCAAGATCAAACATGGGCTAGGGAAGTGGCTCTTGCGCCGCTGGCTTGCCCAGCGCCTTCCCGAGGCGCAGTCGTTTGCCCGCAAGCGCGGTTTCACGGTCCCGGTCGCACGCTGGCTCGGAAGACGCGCCCACGAAATCGGTCCCCTCGTCGCGCGCTCGGCAGCAGTGCGGGAGATCTGCCAGCCCGATGCTGTGGAGCGCTTGTTCGCCGCCGTCGGCAACAAGCGCGCCGCCCGCGCCGCCTGGACACTACTCTTCTACGCCCTGTGGCACCGCCGTCACATCGAGTGTGCCTTGCTACCGCCCGACGCCGTCGAGGCGCTTGCGGTGACCGGTTGAAAAAACGGGCTAGCCGTCGGACCGCGCGGCAGGCGATGGCATTACCGTCCGGCGCGGGACCCACGGGACCTCGCGGAGGCTACTGAGGTCGATTTCCGGCATCGGCATGTTGAGCGAGCCGACGACTGCGTTGGCTAAGTCGTTGTAGCGCTCGAAATTTCTCCGCAGCCGACCCCGCCAAGCGGGGATACCGCCGCTCGCGTGCAGTTCGAAAGCCGACTCGCGGCCGTCGAGCGCCGAAGAGACGTGGTCCCACGCCATCTGCAGCAAGGCCGAACGCTGTAAAGCGGTGTAGCCGCCACCCCCAAAGGCGTCATCGAGCCCAGTCGCCACCTCCGGGGCCGCCAAATCGCGGTCGGAAGGCGCGACTACGAGCGACGAGCCGGGAACGATCCGCAGGATCTCCGCCATGCGCTGGCGGGCCTTCAGAATGGCAAGACCCCCGACGGCGAGGTGGGCATGATTAGGCACACAATAGCCGCTTTCCGTGAACCGGGGATCGCGCTCGGCGGCGGCCAGGCAGGCGCGGACCGTTTGCACTTCGATTGCCAGGTCGACAATGTGCTCGATTGTCTGGTCATGTTTCACGAGCCCCATTGCGTGGGTCAAAGCCAGAGCGAGGCCGAGGGTGAACTCCGCCTTCGAGAGCCACCCATAGACGTGGTGCCAGATCAGCCAGCGGACGACCGGCTCGGGAGATTCCCCCAAAAGGAAGACCCGTTCCCATGGAACGAACACATCCTCCAGCCACATCTGGCCGTCGAGCTCGTCGTAGCGGTTGCTGAGCGGGGCAACGAACGGATTCGCATCACGCACCGCGATCTTGCGGCAAACCGTGGTCACGCCCGGAGCATTGACCGGCACGACGAAGGTGGCGCGATGCCCAGCTATTTCGATGCCGGAAAGGCTGCCGACGTAAACATCCTCGGCAAAGGCGGGGCTCGTATGCATACCGATCTTGCCGCGAATGACAATACCGGCATCGGTCTCTCGGACGAGCTTCAATGCGACGCGTTCGGTCGGCTCCGCCCGCATGCGGGCGCCGATCGTCGGGGCGCCTCCGCAGAAGGTTAAAAACCGCCCGGTTTCGGCGATCATCTTTCGGTAATCGGAGGCGAGCGCGACCTGCTCCTTTGAAACATCTTGTTCCTCGACCGAGGCGAGCACGCCGAGCGCGATCATATGGCCGTAACACGGCGTATGGGTGATGTTGCCAGCGCTGAGGAAGGTCGTCGCGGAAAAGAACCGTCCCATCCCAGTGAGGTCGTCGGCGCTTCGCGGCACAACGTAGGCCCAAGGGGTCGGTTTCCGGTCGTTACCGTGTGGGCGGACCGCGATTTCCTGCCAGGCCGGCGCGACATGCAGATCGTACCAGGCCGCATATTCGTCGACCATCGCGCGGGTCGCGGGATGCGTCCCCACATCCTCCACCAGCCCATCGCCCATGACCCAGACGCGCCGCCCGTCGCGCAACGCCTCCCGATACTGCGCGCCCGTTCTCATGATCAGCTCCCGTTCAGTGCAACACGAGGTAAACCATCCCTATGTCGTCACTCGATCAGACGCCACCGCAAGGTCTCTCCGGCACGGAAGGGCACGACAGCGTCATCCCCTTCGCCGATCCGATCCGGTACCTGGAAGGGCTCGCGGCGTAGGGTAACCCGGCTCTTATTTGGCGGTAGCTGGTAGAATGCCGGGCCGTTTAGCGAAGCAAAGGCTTCGAGCCGGTCGAGTGCTCCTTCCTCCGCAAAGACCTCAGCATAAGTTTCGAGGGCGCAGGGGGCGGTGAATATGCCGGCGCAACCGCACGCTGCCTCCTTCGTGGAAACCGCGTGCGGCGCGCTGTCGGTGCCGAGAAAAAACCTGGTGTCGCCCGAGGTAGCCGCCCGGCGCAGCGCTTGCCGATGCCGCTCACGCTTTGCGATCGGCAGGCAGTAAAGATGGGGCCGAATGCCACCGGCAAAGATCGCGTTCCTATTGATCACCAAGTGGTGTGCGGTGATCGTCGCCGCTAAATTCGGGCACCCCGACCAAACGCAGTCGACAGCCTCCTCGGTCGTAATGTGCTCGAGCACAATGCGCAACTCCGGTAGTCGGCATCGCAGCGGCTGCAATATTCGATCAATAAAGACGGCCTCACGGTCGAATACGTCTACTTGCGGATCGGCCACTTCGCCGTGAAGCAACAGCGGCATACCGAGTTTGGCCATGCGCTCGAGCACCGGCACGATCCGATCGAAGTCGGTTACCCCGTGAGCCGCATTGGTCGTCGCATGTGCCGGGTAGAGCTTGACGGCGGCGAAGACGCCCTCCGAATACCCGCGCTGCACTTCTCCGGGATCGGTGTCGTCCGTCAGGTAGCAGGTCATCAGCGGCACAAAATCTGTACCCGCCGGAAGCGCGGCCAAAATACGTTCGCGATAAGCGAGAGCCGCGGCGATCGTGGTGACCGGCGTTGCCAGATTCGGCATGACGATCGCGCGGGCGAACTGTCGCGCTGTGAAAGGCAGGACTGTGGCAAGCATCGCGCTGTCGCGGAAGTGCACGTGCCAGTCGTCGGGCCGACGCAAGGCAATCGCATCCAATGTTGCGCCCATTTCGGTTGTCCGCATTCGTCCCATATCAGGATAGAGAGGCGCGGGCCGGCTTGCTATGGTCTGCGGGCGGCTATTTGGAGGGCGAAATGGGCGGGTGCATCGTCGGCTGGGCCCACACCAGATTTGGGAAGCATGAGGGCAGGGATATCGAATCGCTGATTGTCGAAGTCGCGCAAGCGGCTTTGGCCGATGCCGGCGTCGCGGCGGCCGATATTGACATGGTCTATCTCGGCACAATGAACGGCGGCTTTGTACGGCAGGAGTTCCCGGCCTCGCTAGTCTTCCAGGCCGACCCGGCCTTTCGCTTCAAACCGGCGACCCGTGTTGAGGACGCCTGCGCTACCGGTTCGGCCGCGATCCATCAGGGTCTGCATGCGATCGCAGCCGGCAGGGCCCGTTTAGCGCTGATTGTCGGTGTCGAGAAGATGACGGAAGTATCCGGGGCGCAAATCGGCGACATCCTGCTGGGCGCCAGTTACCGGAAGGAGGAGGAGGCAATCGAAGGCGGCTTTGCCGGGATTTTCGGGAAGATCGCCCGGAGCTATTTCCAGCGATATGGCGACCAGTCCGATGCCCTCGCTCGGATTGCCGCGAAGAACCACAAAAACGGCGCCTCCAATCCACTGGCACAAATGCAGAAGGATCTCGGATACGAGTTCTGCCGCACCGTCTCGGACAAGAATCCGATCGTCGCCGGTCCGCTGAAAAGAACCGACTGCTCGCTGGTGTCCGACGGCGCCGCGGCGGTGGTGCTCGCCGACACGGCGACGGCATTGAGCTTGAGAAAAGCGGTGATCTTCCGCGCGGCCGAGCAGGTCAACGATTTCCTGCCCATGAGTCGGCGCGATATCGTCGCATTCGAAGGTGCGGCTCTCGCGTGGCAGCGCGCCCTGACCGCGGCCCGGCTTGAGCTGGATGATCTCGATCTCGTCGAGACCCATGACTGTTTCACGATTGCTGAGCTCATCGAATATGAGGCGATGGGATTGACGCCGAAGGGCGAAGGGGCGCGCGCCGTCTTGGAAGGCTGGACGGAGAAGGACGGCAGATTGCCGGTAAATCCCTCCGGCGGACTCAAATCGAAGGGCCATCCGATCGGCGCAACCGGCGTGTCGATGCACGTGTTGGCGGCAATGCAGTTAACCGGCCAGGCGGGAGGCATCCAGGTACCTGGCGCGTCGCTCGCCGGAGTGTTCAATATGGGTGGCGCGGCGGTCGCCAACTTCACCAGTATTCTCGAGCCGTTGCGCGCCTGATCATGGCGACCTTTCGCGCGCTGGTATTGCAGGAGCAAGGCTCTGGGGTCGTCCCGGGGATCGAGCAAGTCGACGAAGGGCGGCTTCCGCAGGGCGAAGTCACCGTTGCGGTCGAATGTTCGACCCTCAACTACAAGGACGGGATGATCCTGCAAGGTATCGGTCGGCTGGTGCGCAGCTATCCGCACGTCCCCGGGATCGACTTCGCCGGCACCGTCGAACGATCGGAAGCGCCGGAGTTCGAGCCCGGCGATCCGGTGATCCTGACCGGGTGGCGGGTCGGTGAGGCGCAATGGGGCGGGTATGCCGAGAAGGCGCGGGTCAAGGCCTCGCATCTGGTGCGCCGACCGAAGGAACTCAGCGCTCGGCAAGCAATGGCGATCGGCACGGCCGGTTTTACCGCCATGCTCGCGGTCATCGCGCTCGAGCGGCACGGGTCGCAGCCCGGTGCCGGCGACGTGCTGGTGACCGGCGCGGCCGGTGGTGTCGGCAGCGTCGCGGTTGCTCTGCTGTCGCGGCTGGGACATCGGGTGGTCGCGTCGACGGGCCGCCCCGAGCAACGCGCCTATCTGACCGAGCTCGGCGCCGCCGATGTGATTGATCGCGCGATACTCGCAGCGAAACCCTCGCGGCCACTCGATAGTGAGCGCTGGGCTGGGGCGGTCGACGCCGTTGGCGGGACCACCTTGGCAACGATTTTGACCCAGCTCAAATACCGGGCGAGCGTCGCCGCCTGCGGGCTGGCGGGCGGCAGCGATCTGGCGGCCACGGTGATCCCGTTTCTGCTGCGCGGCGTAAATCTGCTGGGCATCGATTCGGTGATGTGTCCGCGCGAAGAGCGGATCGAGGCGTGGCAGCGCCTAGCGCGCGACCTGCCGCTCGACAAGCTCGACCGAATGACCGAAACGGTGCCGCTTTCCGCCTTGCCCGGGCTTGCTCCAAAGATCCTTGTCGGGGAAACTCGCGGACGGATCGTCGTCGACGTCACTGCTTGATCTTTGCGAGTTCTCCCATGGCCCCGCGCATTGGCGGCGGGGCACGCTTCCATCCCTTGAGCCCCTCGTTCAACCTTTGCCTGTACGCCGCACCAGCAAGGATGGGCCGCGGTAGCTCATGTCAGCGGTTCCGGAAGGTAGGCTTGCGCTTGGCTATAAAAGCGGCCATCCCCTCCTGCCGGTCTTCAATGGCGAAGGTCGAATGAAACAGCCGCCGCTCGAAACGCACGCCCTCGGCGAGGGTCGTCTCATAGGCACGGTTTATTGATTCTTTAACCATCATCACGATCGGCTGCGACATTTCGGCGATCCGATCTGCGATCTTGAGAGCCTCCGATAGCACCTCGCCCGCCGGCACGATTCGGCTAACCAGCCCCGCGCGCTCGGCTTCCGACGCGTCCATCATCCGGCCGGTCAAGCAAAGATCCATGGCCTTCGCCTTGCCGATGAAGCGGGTGAGGCGCTGGGTCCCCCCTGCACCTGGAATCGTGCCGAGGGTGATTTCCGGCTGCCCAAAGCGAGCGGTGTCGGCGGCAATGACGATGTCGCACATCATTGCAATCTCGCAGCCACCGCCCAGCGCAAATCCTGCTACTGCCGCGATCACCGGTTTCCGGCACTGTCCGACCCGCTCCCAACCGTGCGTGATGAAGTCCTCGCGATAGATCTCGGGATAGCTTTTGGAGACCATTTCCTTGACGTCGGCGCCGGCCGCGAACGCCTTCTCGTTGCCGGTCAAAACGATTGCACTGATCGCCGGATCGGCCTCAAGGTCATCCAGCGCCGAGGCGAGCTCAGCGATTAGCGCCGCGTTCAAAGCATTGAGCGCTGCCGGCCGGTTGAGGGTGATGATCCCCACCGCGTCGCGACGCTCGAGGAGGATGTTTTGATAGCCCGCTTCGTTGGTCATCTCTGCCTCCCTAGCGCTGTCGCTTTGCGCAGTAAAAAGTCGATCGGCCCGACTGGACGATCCGGCGGACGACACCCTTGCAGTCGCAGCCGGGGCAAGGGTCGCCTTCGTGGCCGTAGACCGCCCATCGGTGCTGGAAATAGCCGAGTTCGCCATCCGCCTGGACGTAGTCTCGCAGTGACGACCCCCCTGACTCGATGGCCTCGGTCAACACCGAGCGGATTCCACTAACGAGCCGGTCAGCCCGTCCGAGGCCGATCGAGGCGGAGAGGCGTCTGGGAGAAATGCCTGCCCGGAACAACGCCTCGCAGGCATAGATGTTGCCAAGACCTGCAACGATCCGTTGATCGATTAGAGCCGACTTGATGGGCGTCATCTTGCCCGCCAGCACCGCTGTCAGATATGGGGCGTTGAATGTCGACTCGAGCGGTTCCGGGCCGAGCTCCGCCAAGAGTGGGTGCAAAGGCTGCTCGCCGCGCTTGATGTAGTCGAGAAGACCGAAGCGGCGCGCGTCGTTGAAGCGAATAACGGTGCCGTCGTCGAGCCTCAGTACGACGTGGTCGTGCGGAGCATCCGGCAAGGCGGCGCTGCTTGCAGTCACCCGGCCGGACATGCCTAAATGGAGCAGCAAGAATCCGTCCGCGTCGAGCTCGATCAGGATGTATTTTCCACGGCGGCTGACGGAGCCGATGCGCGCGCCGTTGAGTCGGTCCGCGAGGTCGGGAGGAAATGGTCGCCGCAGATCGGGCCGGCGCAGCTCGGCGTGTAAAATGCGGCGACCGCCGATCTTCAGCGCGAGGCCGCGCCGGACCGTCTCGACCTCAGGTAGCTCGGGCATTCGTTTCGGCCGGCCCCTTTAATGATCAGCTTCTAATTTACCTTCCGTGGCGCGAACGTGCCTGTGCAAGTATCTTCGTGCCCGATGAGTGACGAAGACACAAGCGCCCACACCAATTTCGGCTTCCGCCGCGTGCCCGAGGGTCAAAAGGGGCAGCTGATCCGCGCTGTCTTCGAAAGCGTCGCCGAACGCTATGATTTGATGAACGATTTGATGAGCGCGGGGATCCACCGCTGGTGGAAGAGCGAGATGGTGGCTCTGCTAAAGCCGCGTCCGGGCCAGCGGCTGCTTGATGTCGCCGGTGGGACCGGCGACATCGCGTTGCGCGCCTTTCCGCATCTTACCCAAAGGGATGCCGCAGAGGGCGCGGCAGTGATCTGCGACGTCAGCGAGGCAATGCTCGCGATCGGCCGCGCCCGGGCTCTCGACCGGGGAATCTTGACGGGGATCGAGTGGCTGTGCGCCGATGCAGAACGGCTTCCGCTGGCCGATCGCAGCGTCGATCTCTATACGATCGGTTTCGGGTTGCGCAACGTCACGCACATCGAGGAGGCGCTTGCCGAGGCACGCCGCGTGCTGAAGCCGGGAGGACGCTTCCTCTGTCTCGAATTCACGCCGGAAATAACCCCGTTCCTGCAGCCGCTCTACGACCTCTACAGTTTCCAAATCGTGCCGTTGCTCGGCCAGGTCGTCACCGGCGACCGTGATGCCTATGCCTATCTCGTAGAGAGCATCCGGCGTTTCCCGCGGCAGAGCGAGCTCGCCGAGATGATCAGCCGAGCGGGGCTCGATCAGGTCAAATTCCGCAACCTGACGGGGGGCGTCGCTGCGCTCCATTCGGCTTGGCGCCTCTGACCCACTCCGGCCTGAGTTTGGGTTCCTACGCAGCCTCCGCAATTTCGCGCGCCTGGTCCGCATCTGCCTGACGCTCGCGAGGCACGATGCGTTATCGCTGCTGCAGGCCGTTCCGGTGGCTGCACCGTTGGTGCGGTTCAGCCACCTGTTCGCGCGCCGCCACGGCCCGGTCCCACGACGGCCAGGCCAGCGTCTGGCGGCAGCATTCGAGGAGCTGGGGCCGAGCTTTGTCAAGCTGGGCCAGCTCCTCTCAACCCGGGCTGATCTCCTCGGCGAGGAGATCACGATAGACCTGGCAAGCCTGCAGGACCGCCTGCCGCCGTTCCCCGGGAGCGAGGCGCAGGCCTTGATCGAGGCAGAATTCGGGAGGCCGCTCAACGCGCTCTTCGCATCGTTCGACCCATCCGCCATAGCCGCGGCGTCGATCGCCCAGGTCCATTTCGCCCGTACGACCGACGGGGACGACGTTGCCGTCAAGGTGCTGCGGCCAGGCATCGCCGAGGCGTTCGCCCGCGATTTCGATCTTTTTCTTTGGCTCGCGGGGTTGGCCGAACGGCTTCAACCCGCGCTTCGTCGGTTGAAGCCGGTCGAGGTCGTGCAGACGCTCGCCGAGGTGGTCAGATTCGAGATGGATTTGCGGTTCGAGGCGGCTGCTGCTGCCGAGCTCGGCGAGAACTTCTCGGGCGACCCCGATTTCCGCGTCCCTCGCGTCGATTGGCTGCGCACCGGGCGCACCGTGCTTACCTTGGAGCGCATCCAAGGTATTCGGATCGATGATCGACCTGCAATCCTCGCCGCCGGGTACCGGCTCGAAGATTTGCTGCAGAAGGCGGCCGAAGCGTTCTTCAACCAGGTGTTCCGCGACGGTTTCTTCCACGCCGATCTTCACCCCGGAAACATGTTTGTCGACCCCGATGGGGCAATCGTCGTCGTTGATTTCGGCATCATGGGCCGGCTCGACCGCGCCACCCGCTTTTATCTCGCAGATATGCTCCTCGGCTTTCTTTCCGGGGAATATCGGCGGGTCGCCGAAGTCCATTTCGCAGCGGGATACGTGCCGTCCAGCCGGTCCATCGATGCCTTCACGCAAGCCTGCCGGTCGATAGGCGAGCCGATCCTCGGAAGGCCTCTGCAAGAGATCTCGGTCGCTCGTCTTCTCGCCCAGCTGTTCGAGATAACCGAGCAGTTCGACATGGGAACCCAGCCACAGTTGTTGCTGTTGCAGAAGACCATGGTGGTGATCGAGGGGGTCGGTCGCCGCCTCGATCCCGAGATCAATATCTGGACCCTGGCGCGGCCGTTGATCGAGCAATGGATGCGCGACAACCGCGGCCCTGAAGCAAGGGTCCGGCTGGGGCTGGAGACCCTCGCGGACCTTGCCGAACGGGTGCCGCGTCTGGTGCGCAGCCTCGAGACCTTGGTTACGGACTGGTCTCGTGAAGGGGTGATATTACATGCTGAAAGCCTGGCCACTCAGGCAGCCCATCGTGCTCGGCATCTGGCAATTGTGCTCGTCCCGATTTGGATTACGGCGATGGCTCTGGCGGGGATCGCCGTTGCCCTTCTGATGGCTCGGTAGTCGCTCAAACAAAATTTTACCGATTGTGAACTACGTCACACTGGCCTCGGTGCGGCGCGGCCCAGCTATTCACTGCGCGATTAGATTTTGCCCGCTTCTCAAGGAGGCCGGGCACGCAGGGAGCCGAAGATGCTTAAGTTTTGGGCCTCCGCGATGGGCGCGGGATCCATCCTCTGCGCTTTGGAGGTGGTGCCGGGTCTTCCAGTGGCCGCATTCGACAAACAGGTCGAGCTGACCAACAGCACGAGGATGGCGATCATCGAGGTTTACGCCGCGCCCGTTAGCTCGGGGCGGTGGAACCAGGACCTGCTGGGTACCGAGATTCTGGCGCCGGCTAGCTCTGCACTCGTCTCGATCGATGACGGCAGCGGTTGCCGTTTTGACTTTATGACCGTCTTTGATGACGGGACCACCTTGGTTCGCCGAGACATAAACGTCTGCGAGGTGCAGAAATACGCAATTTCGTATCGATAAATTTCGTGGAAGGGGCCGTGGCGGGAATACTTCCGGCGAGCGCGGGGTATCGGTTCCCTCGCTTTGGCAGTTACGAGAAGCAATATAAAGGATAAAACCGGTAAAGAACAAAACCGGTAAAGGACAAAACCGGTAAAGGACAAAACCGGCAGCGGGACGATGCGATCGCTCCACTCCGGCGTGGCCGCTCGGTTCCAGGCTTCGCCCGAGGCTGGATCGCCGTCGCAACCTGCGCTAGAGTGACGTCAGGCTCAGAATATGAGAGTCGACTAATAACGCGTCGGTCGACCGACGCGGTATTCCAGGGAGGATGAATTGGCGAAAACTCGGCTCACACGACGCACGCTTATGCAGACGGCCGCAACTGCAGCCCTCGCGGCGCCTTTTGCGCACGGCGCCTTCGCCGCCGGAAGGCTCGCCGTGGGCTTCTGGGACCATTGGGTCCCGGGTGCCAACGACACCTTGACCAAGCTCTGCCAGCAATGGGCTGCTAAAGAAAAGGTCGAAATCTCGATCGACTACATTACCTCGCAGGGCGACAAGCTCAATCTGACCCAAGCCGCCGAGGCGCAGGCGCGCTCCGGGCACGACATTTTGACCTTCCTGGCGTGGGCAGCCGCGGCCCAGACCGATAATCTCGAGCCGGTGGACGACATCATGGGGCCGCTGATCGCGCAAAACGGCAAGATCAGCCAAGGCATCGAATATGTCGCCAAGCAAGACGGCCACTGGATCGCCGTACCTTCTTGCGTCGGCAGCCCGACCTTGCCGTCCTGCGCGCGGATCGACCTATTCAAAGACAATGTCGGCCTGGAGCTGCCCAAAATGTACCCGGCCGGTGCCCCACCCGATAAAGAGCTGGCGGACAAATGGAGTTGGGATTTCTTTCTGAGCGCGGCCGAGAAATGCGCAAAAGTAGATCACGCCTTTGGCTTGCCGCTGGGTGTCACCAACGATTCGGTCGCCTGGGTCGACCCGGTGTTCCGCAGTCACGGTGCCGCTCTGGTCGATCAAGAGGGCAATATCACGGTTAAATCCGACGCAACTCGGCAAGTCCTCGAGTGGTTCAAGAAGCTGGCCTCGTCTCTGCCAAAAGACAGCTTTGCCTGGGATGATTCCTCCAACAACAAATGGCTGATCTCCGGTCAAGGCGCGCTGATCTTCAACCCGCCTTCAGCTTGGGCGGTCGCGGTGCGGGATGCGCCAAAGGTTGCCGAGCTGTGTTGGACCTTTCCGACGCCCAAGGGACCAAAGGGACATTTCGAAGCAGCGGTCCCGTTTTTCTGGGGCACTTGGAAATTTTCGCGCAACAAATCGGCGGCAAAAAGCCTGCTGACGTTCCTGTGCCAGCGCTCCTCGGTCGAGCAGACGGTCGCAGCAAGCAAAGGTTACGACATTCCGCCCTTCGAGGGGCTGCACGATTTCAAGACCTGGGCGGAGGAGGGCCCACCAAAGGGGACGATCTATAACTACCCACCGCGTGGCGAAGTGGTGATGGTGATCCCCTACAGCCCGGCGCCCGCGCGGATTGCCAACCAGATCTACGCGCAGGCGACTGCTACCAAAATGATCGCTCAATGCACGACCCAGGGGAAAACGATTGACCAGGCGATCGACTGGGCAGCCTCGGAGCTGGAAGGCTTCAGCCGATCGTGACTCTCGGCCACCCCCGCGCGGCCGATGGGCTCGCGCGACACTGGCTGTGGGCAATGCAAAGAGCCGATTATTCCGCGCGGCGTCCTCAGCCGGTGAAACGGGCTTCGCGGCAGACACCGATGCGGCGGGCGTTCTTGGCCCAGTAGAACAAGGGGGGCTCGCCGGCCGCGCTACCGCTGCGCAACGCGATCGCTCGCGCGAGCATGAAGCGGGTCACGTCACGAAATGATTCGAGCGGGTGTCGTCCGACCGGGTACCAGCGAACGTCCTCGAGCTCATCGCTCGAGGAGGGCTCTCCGAACACGTGTTCGCCCTCGCAGAGAAAAAATCGGGTATTGAAGCGCCGGTTCGAGTGCGACGGGGTGATCGCCCGTCCGACATAGATCAGCAGGTCCATCGCAGCGACGAGGCCGTTTTCGTTGTAGGCTCGTTCGATCGGCCGACTCGCGGGCGCTGGCGAATGCGATCCCGCCGCGCGGCCGATCAACACCCCAGCTTCTTCCCAAGTCTCGCGCAGAGCCGCCCGTGCACAGGGCGCGAGCCTGGGGCCGAGCGTTTCGGTGCCCACTTCAAGGCTCCAGGCCAGGCGATCCGGCGGGTCGATCGCGCCGCCCGGGAAGACATGAACTCCCGGCATGAACCGGACGTGCAGCGGGCGACGACCGGCGAGGACCTCGATGTCGTCGCCCTCGCCGCGGAGCAGGATCAGCGAGGCGGCATCGCGCGGCCGCACTACGGGTTTGCGCCGCGTCGAGAGCGCGTTGGAAACATCGTTCATGACGAGGGACAACGCGCGAATGCCTGGGCGTGCTCCGACGACCGGGTTCTGCAGCCGATTCTCACCTTGCATCCTCGATGGCGCCAATCCAGGTCTCGAGCGCAGCCCGGAGGTCTGCAAGGCTGTACCGCTCGGGCAGAGCGTTTTCGAGGACCGCATTACGGATCACGGCGCCGTCCGGTCCGATTGCGATCGAGTAGGCATTGCCTACACCACCCGGACGCGACCTCTCGCCGCGCTGCGCCGCCCCTACCTCATCCAGGAGAGCCCGAGCAGTGACCAAGTCGCCCTGCACATCGCTTTCCAGGAAGCTTGCGAGAACCTCGCCATGTGAACCGCTCCCCGCGCGGGCCCGCGCCTCGAGAAACCCCGCCGTATGGCGATGGGCGATAATCAAAGCTGAATTGCGCATCACGGGCCGCGCAGCGGATAGGCCGCGTTGATCCGACCGTTCTGGTGCCAGCCTTCGATCATGAAGCCGCGACCGGATGATCCGATAAACCGCCCATTGCTCCTCCTCGCGCCGTCATGAAAGGCGGCAAGAATTGCGTCGACGATTTCAGCATCCGACATCGTATCCGGATAAAACGTCGACGGTATCCCCTTTCTGATCCAGGCGCCGCTCGCGGGGTCGCGGATCGCGACACGCGCGCGGTAGATGCCGCTCGCGTCCGGAGCCTGGACGATCTCAAGCACCCGGGCGCCCGGGGGATCCGATCCGTTCGCGCGGTGATGATACCCCACCGCTTCTCCGTGCCGATTGATTTCACCAAAATCGATGTGGGCGAGATTGATAGGCGGATCGGTGCTCGTCCACTTGTTGACGGGTGCAGTCAGCGGCAGGTCGCGGGCAAGCAGTGTGGCCGGAAGCCAAAATAGGATTACCGCCAGCTGGCCGATATGGGCTCCGCGGCGCAGCATCAGGCGGCAGCCGGAAATGGTTTCGAGAAGGCGGCGTGTTCTCTAGGCGCTGCCCGGTTCGGCCACTGCTGCCGACCATGGCGACATCACGTCAGAGATGCCGTGGTTGCACCCGTCGGCGCCGCGCAGCACCAGGTTGGGACGAGCGAAGCCCCCAGGATACACGGTGTGCTCGATCAGGCGCGTTCCCGGGAGCGCGGACAGCCGCTCGGCAATCTCTGCGGCAAGCCGGCGGTCAATGTCGATCCGGTCGCTGCCGCTGACATCGATGCGCGGGTGGTGCGCGGCCGCTTCGGGGTCCATGCCGAAATCGACGACAAAACTCGCCAGTTGCAGCACCGCGCCCAGGATGCGGCGGCCACCGGACGCGCCGACGCCAAACCACGGCCGCCCGTCGCGCGCGACGACCACCGGGCACATATTGGTCAGCGCCCGCTTGCCGGGCGCCATCGAATTTGGCCGCCCCGGAGCGGGATCGAACCACATCACGCCGTTATTCATCAGGATGCCGGTCCCGGGCAGCACGTAATGACTGCCGAACATCGACAGCAACGTCGTCGTCAGCGCCGCGATATCGCCCTGGCTGTCGATCGCGGTGATGTGGCTGGTGGAGGTTGCCGAGCCGCTTTCGACATCGCCCATGCTGTCGAGCCGTCTGATGTAGGCTTCCCGTAACGCTTCGGCCACACTCGCGAAATATGCGGCATCTGGGGTGCCGGAAAACCGTGCGCCCGCGAGTCTCCCGAGCACCTCGGCAAGGGTCGGCCCGGCGGTCATGCCGGGTGTGGTTTGAAACTGCGCAGCGCGATAGGGGATGTCGAGCGCCGGGACGACACGCGGTTGGCACCGGGCCAGATCATCGGCGGACAGGAAGCCGCCGCCGGCCTGCGTATCGGCGACGATGGAGCGCGCGATGTCGCCAGTGTAGAAATCGTCCGGCCCGGCCTCGGCAAGCCGTTCCAATGTCTCGGAGAGGCGCCCGAGCGGCAGCTTGGGGATGTCGCCATCGTCGGGGCAGACCGGCGGCAGGCCACTCGGCAGCCAGATCCGCCGGCTCTCGTCATAGCGCCGCAGATCGGCCGCGGCATTGGCCACTTTGAGGGTCGTGAACCAGTCGACCGGCAGGCCGGAGCGCGCCAGCGCGGCCGCCGGCGCTGCCAGCTCGCGCCACGGCATCCGGCCAAACCGTTCGACCGCCAGCGCATAGCCGCGCACCGCGCTCGGGATCATGAAGGAGAGCGGGCCGCGGGTATTGTGGTCGCCGACGACGCTTTGCGACCAGCTGAAGAGCTCGGCGCGATGCTCCCTGGAGAGCGGATAGGCGGACGGGTCGAGACCGCTCGGCGCGACCGGGCCAAAATCGACACTCTCGGCATGATCGGCCCCGGCCCGGTGCACGACGAGGTGACCGATGCCGCCGAGCCCGGTGCTCCACGGCTCGACCACGGCGAGCGCCAATGCGGTCGCGACCACTGCGTCGACCGCCGTGCCGCCGGCGGCCAGCGCCTCGGCCCCGATTTGGGCGGCGGCGCCGTTCTGCGCGGCAACGATGCCGCCGCGCGAGGATGCGCCCGGCTTGCGCACCTCCCAGTTCTGCGTCAGATGCATGTCGCGATGCGGCTCAGCCGACCGTGATCGAATCGACCCGGTTCGGGTAGAAGGCATAATAGCCGGCGAGCCCCGCAACCTCGTCGTAGGGGTCGGGATAGGCCCACACGGCGTTTTCCGCTCGACGGGCGGGGCCGTCACCGCCAGCGACCTCGATCGTCCAGTACCAGGCTTGCCCCTTATACGGGCAGCGCGTGTGGTGCTCGGTCGGGTGCATCAGGTCCAGCCGGACATCCTTTTCCGGCAGATAATAGACCGGGCCATGCCCGGTCTCCTCGACGCGCAGCGCGGCGGTGCTGTCGGCGACCGTAACCCCGGCAAACACGATTTTGACATGCTGATTCGCCGGCACGAGGTCGACACAGTAATCGGGGCGGGTGACAAAACCCGGGGCGGGATTAGGCATTTCGGCTTCCTCCAGTGTCGGTATCAGTGCTAATGGCGCTTGCGCGGCGCTGAGGCGCTGTCGCCGCCGAATGAGGCAACGCAGCTGGCGTGCAGTTCGGGATCGGTGACGGGACCGCATTCCTGCTGCATGCGCTTGGCGCGGAATGCGGGATTGCCGTGCAGCGCCTGCTCGTATTGCTGACTTTGTCGCACATTCGCGGCCGCGCCGGGGTCGGGCGGCGTTTGCGTCTGTGCCGCGACGCTGCCTGCGTACCCGGTCACCAATACTGCCGTGAGGATCCATGACGAGTGCCTAGGCATCTTTCTCCTCCGTCGCTTGGGCCTCATCATGGCGTGAGATTGCGCATCGCTCAATCCGCCATCGTCAGCCCGCCGCTAACGCTCAGCACCTGACCGGTGATGTAATCCGATCGCTGGCTTGAAAAGAACAAGACCGCCTGTGCGATTTCGATCGGCTGAGCGATGCGGCGAAAGGGAATGGCACGAGTCAGCGCCTCCTTCATCCGTTCCGGCTGCCGCTGGAAGAGCGGTGTGTCGGTCGGGCCGGGGCACACGCAATTGACATTTATCTGATAGCGCGCCAGCTCCCGCGCGAGTGATTTC
>JBJMQW010000069.1:0-5276 GCA_045802495.1 Allostellaceae bacterium
ATATTGGCAGCGGCGAACCGACAAGGCCCAGTGTAAAACCAATTTTACACTAACGAAGAGAACGCCGCAGGCGATGCCTCTACTGCCGTCGCCCGCAATCCGTGTTGCATTATAGCTTACTGCCGGGTCAATGGCTCTGCCTGGCTCCAGTGATCATCGATCGCTGAACTCGCCAGCAGACGGACATCTCCAAACAAGGGTTAACCGGGGCGGATAGCAGATAGCAGCTTGCCCCATGTTGTCAGGGAGAGAATGGTGCAGATAATCTCTGACTATGATCACGAAGCAGTCATCGCCGAGTTCATACGTATCAAAGTCCGACCGCATGTGCGGTGCCGACTCAGGGTTCGGTTGACCGAGCTGATCGCGCAGCACTCGAAGAATACGCGGTGTCACGCGATCGCCAACGCCGCGAAAAGGCCGCGGCGCGCGCGCGGCTATTCTGGACTAGCGAAATTCCGGCTCCGCCAAGCGGCGCGTAATATTATATTAGAGCAGATTTCGACCAAGTCGGGCCTGTCATTGCGAGGAGCGCGTGCGCGACGAAGCAATCTCGACCGACCGAGCGTTCGCGGCACGAGATTGTTTCCCCCCGGAACGGCCCGCCAGGGCCGGTCTTCCGGGGAATGACGATTGAAGTCGATGGTGCGATCTGATCTAAATTTGCTCTAATACACTGCAGCGTCACTGGGCTGCCATTACGTCGAGCGCGTGGTTTGCGGCTGCGAGATAGACGGGTGACGGGTCGAGAGCCCGCCGGCGCAGGCAGGCTTCGGTAAATTTGATGACGTGCTCGTCGCCATTGGCGACAGCCTGATCGATCAATTGGTCAGCGGAACGCTGGCGCGGTTCGACGTCCTCCGGCAGCTGTGGCATTCCACCGCCGAAGCAGGCATAGAGGGCACATCCCGACTGCCACGCAAAGCGCAGCGCCGAGCGCGCGGTGTCCTCGCTCGTGTGCGGGCAGATAGCGCCGAGCGCGGCAAGGCTCGTGACGCCGTGAATGAAGACGATCGTCGTCAGGCGGTCGTGAGCGTTTGCGAGGCAGACCCCGGCGAATACTTCCGTGAGCTCCGCGAGGAGCTCGTTGAGATCGCCCTCAGCATCGATCAGATCGATGACGGGGGCGAATGCCGGGAACTCATCAAGCATGGCCAACGACGCCGTGATGTTTCCCTGCTTGCGTCGCTCAGGAGGAATGACGGGAACCTCTGCGAGCGCTTGGCGCGGCGGCAATTTGAGGCTGACCGCAGCGGAAGCGACAGGAAGCTCCCGGTAGGTTGCTGTCCAGCTGGCGAGCGCATCGGCGAGCTCTCGCAGCCGCCAAGGCGTTGCGGCGATCGTTAGGCTGCGTACGGCGTGACCGACCCGGATAACTCCGTGCGTCGCGGCTGCACAAAATCCGGGCGCCAAGCGAGCCACCCAGCGATCGAGCACCTCACGCCAAGGGGCCTGTTCCAGCTCCTCGTAAAAGAATTCCGCCCAATCGGTAAAACGCGAGCGTGTCCCGAGCGCTCTGCGCCAGTCCTCACGACGGATTGCGCCGTCGGCCGGCGGCCTGGACAGCATCCGCTGGCGGTAACGCGCGATCCACGGCGCCACCGCCTCCGGGCGGCCCAACGCGCACAGCGCTTCGACGACCATTGGGGCGTGATTGCTGTTGCCGTTATTCAGCTCAATGCCGTAGCCGGCCAGCAATTCGAGCGTTTCATCCAGCGGTGCATAGGAGGAAGCGTGCATCGACCCGGTTACAACGGCGTCGAGAGCAGACTGGGGATGGCGAAGCTGTCGAGCAGGATCAACTTGTCGCGGATCTTGCAGCCTTTTGCGCTGTGTTCCAGCCGGTCGCGATAGAGCCCGGTTGCGAACAGGCGGGTCTCGCCTTCCTGATCTGTCTGATAGATGGCGAACGGCGCCTCGATCATGCCGTCATCGAAGACCCGCGGCAGGCCGATCACATGACGATCGGTGTGGATGTTGTACTTGTTGGCCTCGCGCAGAGCGCGGATCCGGTCTTCGAGCACCGCGCGGCTGTCGCAGAAGATCAGCGCCGCCGGCAAGCCGCGATCGAAATTCTCCCGCGGCACCACCTGATACCGGCACTCCGCGGAAAAGAGGCTGAGCCATTCGTCGAACTTTACCGCATCGATGAGGCCGCCATATTCGGCGAGCAGGTCACAGACGGCGAGGCGATCGGGCCTCATCGTACCGCGCCATCAGGCTCGATGCCCAAGAGTTCCGCATAATACGACCAGAACCCACGCAACGGCACGTCGGTCACCCGGTAATCGCGGTCGGAGATGACGCCCCCGCCGCCGAGCTCAATGACCGTTGCACGGTCGAGATCGGGTTTCGAGGCGCGGTGAGCGATCTCGATCGCCTCGCCATCCTCCATCGAGACGAGGCCAGCCGGACCGACCAGGTTGGCCTGGCGCAGCCGGTGCTGGGTCATCTCAGGAGTGTCGTCCTCATAGCCGAGCATTGTCTGGAAGATCTCGACCTCGTCGACGCCGCGCGGCCGGATCTGCCGCACTGCCAGGCTGTTGCTGATCTGTACGAAAACCGCCGACGGGAACACCGAGGTGATCGCGATATTCAGCTTGTCTTCGCGCTCACGGCGGAATGCGACAAGCGACGGTTCCTGCAACGACAGAAAATCATTTCGCACGCCCGCTCCGGCATATGCCTGTCGCGCGAACTCGTCGCTGTCGCTGTCGGCCTCCGCCCAGGTGATGTTATGACGGTGGCGCCGGTCCATCTTGACCCCGCCCACCTGCGTCGACCGGTCGAGCCCGAAGGTCACCAGGAACTCGTGCAGCAGGCTGGCGTGATAATTGTCGCGGGTGTTTTCGGCGTAGAGTTTCCAGTTGCCGCGGATCCGTTGCCGGTTGTAACCGAGCACCCGCACCGGCCGGTCGAGGAGCCGGTCGAGCTGAGCCAGGATAGGCGCACCGAGATAATCCTCCAACGGCTCTGCGTCCGACGCTAGAGTGCCGAACAGCGCCCCGTTGATGTTGCCGACGCGCAACGGCCGCAGGCTGTGCGCCCGCATGTCAAAGCCGGCATCGAGCCCGCCCTTGCCCCGGATGCCTCGGCGAAACGGGATCGCCCGAAGCCTGCCATCCAGCCCGTAGCACCATTGGTGATAGATACAGATATGCTGCTCGGCGTTGCCGGAAATCTCGCGACGCACCAGCGCGCCGCGATGGGCGCAGCGGTTGACGAACGCTTTGACGGCGCCTTCCCCGTCGCGATTGAAGACCACCGGCGTGTCGCCGACATAGCTTGCCCGGAAGTCTCCGGGGTTGGGAATTTCGCAGTCGAGGCCGAGAAAACTCCAGACCGGCCCGCGAAAGATCTGCTCCTGCTCGCGGGCATAAAGATCTGCATCGTGATAAAAACTATAGGGTACCCGGCTGTAGTCGAGCGCAGGCCAGATCGCAGCGGTTACCATAGCCATTTGTGAGCCTACCCCGCTAGCGGCGTGTATTGCCCGATGGTAACGCAGTGGGGCGGGTCGGACAACACGCCTTGCCGGTTGATCGTCACGCCACGGGGTGACGCGCGCGGAAGGATTTGGTGGCTTCAGCGGGTCCGCTTGTACTCGTAATCTTCTCGCTCGCCGGTGCCTGCACGTAACTCCGGGCGCATTGCCGGTCGGGTGGCGTTCAGCTTGGCGTCGGCATCGGGCCTGCCTGATCCGACCAGCGCTCCAGCAATGCCAGCTTGTCGGGGTTGAGCACGCTCTGGAAAACCTCGAATTGCTCGCAGCCGGGCTCGCTCATGCATTCCTCGCAGCGCGCCTTGTAGGCTTGCGCAAGCTCGCCGCCCTTTCCCGGTGCAGCTGTAATCGTCACTACGAGTCTGACTGCCATATCGTCTCCTTTCGTTGCAAGTCGGCGGAGGGCCCCCGGCCCAGCGGTAACGACCCGCCTCGATCGGCGTCAAGGACCTGCCGTGGGACAGGGTGGATTTTCGCCCCGCTTGTTTCCGCGGAGACGTTCAGGTTTAATTCTGTCCGACGCCAGGGGCGGGCTTCAAAAGCTATGAAGGCATTCCGGCCAGCGAGCGTACAGCACGACGCAACCGAGCCGGCCAAGCTGTCGGCTTCGCAAGCACCAAATCTTGGGCGCAACGAGGTCGAGGCGCGCTGTTTTGGCGTGCAACTGTGCCAGAGGTCATTGCGGCGACCCGCCGGCGGACGGACATTCGGAAGCAGGATCGAGAGTAATTCTCCTCAAGAACGTCACGCCCGCAGCCGGTTCTGCGACGCGATTGAGCTGCGAAGCACCAAAAGGGGATATCCCTCGTCGATCTCCTGGGGCAGCCGAGGAAAACCCGTGGCCGCCGCCATCCGATCTCGATCCCCGCTTACCCTTGCGTGACCTACGTTGACAAAGACGGTAATCGATTTGGCGGCGGTGCATCTGAAGCGTCAGTTCCTGTATCAGACGCAGCGGGGACGGTTTGGCGGTGTTGACGCGCTGGCCGAATTGGCGATATCCGCAAGAGCATGTCTCGCTTCCTCGATGTCCTCGGGTCGCATAACGTCGCCTTTGTGCTCGAGAGAGTCCTCGATCAGTGCGCCGAAAATCTCGATGGCCGGCCGGTGCCGATTTCCGAAACCGCGGAACTGGCCGACCGTTTTCATCAACCCATCGCGCGCGCCGTTGAATACCTGACCGGAAGCAACGACGACCCGATCGACGTTGCGGCGGAGCTTATCAAAGCCCTCGCGGTCCCGCGGCGGTAAGCCGATCGAGCGTCATTTCAAATTTTCTCGCAACAAGAAGGCGAGCCGCACCCCCGCCTTCGCCAGCTGCTCTTTGATGGTTGCCACCGCACGGTTCTGGTAATTTGCATCCACTTTATGGACGCCGACCAGGTCGCACGAATTCCTTTCACCTTTCTGTTCAGGGAAGCGAAACTTGCCGCTTGCCGGCGGGAGATTATAGACGATGGTTTTCGCTAGGCTGTAGGATTCCTGCGCCCATTGCTCTGGTGTGCTGCCGGACCACTTCTCGATCTCGCCGGTCGAGAGCTGAGCGGCGATCTGCTCGGCTGCCTTGACCGGATCCTTGCCTTCGGCCTCCGCAACCAGGGTATCGTCCCAATAGACGCCGAGCCGCATCGGAGACTTGGCGCCTGGCGGTAACACCGCAGTGCACTGCCCACCCTGGTCTTTATGCTCGATCGTGTAGAGCGGGTCATGGATGTCGCCGACCAGATTGAGCAAAAATTGCAGCGCCATAAGCCGCTCGCTGTCATAGGTCTCG
>JBJMQW010000070.1:0-5593 GCA_045802495.1 Allostellaceae bacterium
CCGGTAAAGGAGCGGTACGGGATCGAGATCACGGTGGTCAACCCGGTCGTCGACCCCACCTTTCGGTTCATGACGCTGGACCACGACGGCAAGGTGCGCATGGACTGCTCCAGCCCGTACGCGATGGCCCGGCTCGTCGGCCTCAAGGACCGCTATCAGGCGGCCTTCGCCAACGACCCGGACTCCGATCGGCACGGTATCGTCACTCCTTCCGCGGGGTTGATGAACCCCAACCATTACTTGTCGGTAGCCATCTGGTTTTTGCTGACTCATCGGCCCGACTGGCCAGCTAGCGCTGCGGTCGGCAAGACGCTGGTCAGCAGCAGCATGATCGACCGCGTCGTGCACAAGCTGGGCCGGCGCCTGTCCGAGGTGCCGGTGGGATTCAAATGGTTTGCACCGGGGTTGTTCGATGGCTCCTGCTGCTTTGGCGGCGAGGAAAGCGCCGGTGCCAGTTTCTTGCGGCGTAACGGGAGCGTATGGACAACCGACAAGGACGGACCGATCATGAACTTGCTGGCTGCGGAGATCACCGCCCGGACCGGCAAGGACCCGGGCGAGCACTACAACGCGCTGACCGCCGAATTCGGCACCCCATATTACGAGCGCGTCGACGCGCCTGCGACGCCCGAGCAGAAAGCGAGGCTTGAAAGACTGTCGCCAGAGGCGATCAAGACGCCGAACCTCGCCGGTGAGCCAATTGTCGCAACGCTTACCCGCGCTCCGGGGAATGACGCTCCGCTCGGTGGTCTGAAGGTCCTCACCCGCAACGGCTGGTTTGCGGCGCGCCCGTCGGGCACCGAAGCCGTTTCAAAGATCTACGCCGAGAGCTTCAAGGACGAGCGACACCTCCAAGCCATACTGGCCGACGCCCAGCAGATCGTCAGCGAGAGTTGAATAACGTCGTCGTCACGGCCGCACTTGGCGCAGTCACGGTGATGCTAGTCCAGATCCGCCCTTCACACTGCGCTAACGCCGCAGGCTAAAGCGGATCGTCACCGAAATTTCCATGCGCGGCTGGGGCATGCCTGCTGGAAATGGCGGCAGTGTGGCCCCGCGCATCATCTCCTCGACCGATTGGTCGAGATCGGGATATCCCGAGCTCGTGATCACTGCGTAGTCGAGGACGCGTCCATTGCGGTCAACCGCGAAGCGCAGCACTGCGCGTCCTTCTTCGCCGCGCTGGCGGGCGGCCTCCGGATAGCGTTTATGGCGTTCGAGCCAGCTGCTCAGCAGCGCCCGATAACCAGCGCTGGCTTCGGGCGACGGTACCGGCGCGGGAACCGGCGCCGCGGCCGAGGCGGTCTGCGGCGGAGCGACTGGAGCCGCCGGACTTGGGGTGGGCGGCGCCGCAGGGAGCGTCGCCTGGCTCGGCGGGATCGCCTCTTGCCGCCGCTGAACCGGCTTTGGCGGTTTCTTCACAACGGGCTTGCGCGGTGGGGGTGGCGGTTCTGGTGGGATGACAGATGCCTCCGGCGGTGCCTCAGTCGCGGCGACAGGCGCCTCCGGTTGCGGAATGGGTGATGTCACGACGACGGGCGGTTCCGGCGGGGGCGGTTCCGTTTCCGTCTGCGGCTCGGGCGGTGGCGGCGTTTCGGCGAGGGGTGGCGGCGTCTCCGGTTGAGGTGGCGGCTCGGGGACGGTCGCCGCCTCCGGCCTCGGCAACCTCGCTTCGAAGACTACGTCGATCCCCCCCTTGGCGATCGCCTCCGGCACCGCGGGTGGCGGTTCCGCCAGTGAAAGGAGCAGCAACCCCAGGCAGGCGGCGTGACCCGCAAGCGATATAATCAGAGGTAGCCTAATCTCGCTCACTTGGGGGGCGCTGCCTCGGCGATCAGCGACACCTTGGCAAAGCCGGCGCGATTGACGACACCCAGCGCATCCATCACTTGCGCGTAGGTATTGGCTCGATCGCCGCGGACGTAAACCACGCGGCTCGGATCTTCCGCGGCGAGCGCGCCCAGCCGCGCCTCGAATTCGTCGCTGGAAATCTTGTCGTCGCCGATGAATATTCCGCCGTCGCGATCAAGGCTGATAACGACCGGTTTTTTCGGCTCGGCAAGTGTCGCAGCACTCGTCTTGGGGAGGTCGATCGGCACACCGACTGTCAGCAATGGGGCGGTCACCATAAAAATCACGAGCAGCACCAGCATGACGTCGACCATCGGGGTCACATTGATTTCGGCGAGCGGCGCGTAGCGGTCCTCGCCGGTTTCGCCCGATGGAGGCAGCGAGACGGCCACCGATCAGGCTCCCGTCCCCATATGCGCGAGCAGACCGCCCGACCGGCCGATCAGACCCTGCATGCGACCGGCAAAGCGTCCGAGATCGACGGTGATCTTATTATAGGCGACGACGGCCGGGATCGCCGCTGCTAGCCCCATTGCGGTGGCGAAGAGCGCCTCCGCGATCCCCGGCGCCACCACGGCGAGGCTGGTGCTGTGCGCCGCCGCGATCCCCTCGAAGCTTCGCATTATCCCCCAGACCGTGCCGAACAGGCCGATGAACGGCGCGGCGGAGCCGAGTGTCGCCAAGAATGGGAGCCGCGCCTCGAGGCGTCGCAGCTCGGCATTCAAGGTCAGCCGCATCGCGCGCTCGATGCGATCGCGGCGCTCGCCGGCCGTCTCGGGCTGTGGCTGCAATGTGGCGGTGCTCTCGGCCAAGCCGGCTGAAATTACGAGCCCAGCCGTGTCGGTGGCCTCTCCCCGCGCCGGGACCAACTCCTGCGGGGAACGCGCCGCCGCCGCCCGCGCCTCATGTCCGCGCGCCGACCGGCTGGCCGCCGACAGCCGCCACAGCTTGTCGATGATCACGGCCCAGCTCCACACCGAGGCCGCGAGCAGCAGCAGCAACACGCCCTTCACGACGGGGTCGGCATTGACAAACAACTTCACGATCGAAAGCGAGGTTGCGGGGTCGTTCACAATCGCCTCTCTGGCTCGTGCGAAAAACGGAGGTTCAAGCGGGAAGAATGTGGCAGGTCCGCGGCGAACTAGAAGCGCTGGGTCAGACCGACGAGGAAAGTGCGGCGCGGCCCGAATTGCGGAGCGCCGACGCCTACTCCAGTACCGTTGCGGATCAGATAGATTTGGTCCAGCAGATTGATAATATCGACGCGCAGTTCGAGCCCCCTATAGGGGCCGGGGAGGGGTTGCACGACGCTGAGGTTGACCTGCTGATAGCTTGGCAGGCTGGCTCCGTTGGGGGTTCCGCCAGGGTTGGTGGACCTGAGACCACTGCCGGCGGTGAGGTCGACGGCAAAGCGGGTCATCGAACTCGGGTACTGGTACTTGATGCCGGCCGAGTATGTGTAGGTCTGGTCGTGATCGAGATGGATGTAGTGGCCGGCGATAAATGCGAGTTCGTCCGGATCAAAGTTGAATTGCGACGAGACAATATTTTTCCCCTGCGCCTTGGCAGCGGCAAAATTTCCGTAGAACGACCAGTTTTCGATATCGTAGCTGAGGCTCAGTTCGACGCCGCGAACCAGCCCCTTCTCGTAATTGAACGGGGTCAAAAGGATTGGCGCGCCGAACTGCCCTTCGTCCAGCAGGTTGCTGGCGATCTTGTAATAAGCCTCGATCCCTGCCTTCAGGCCCGGCAGAATGATCTGGCTGGCGCCTATATTGAAGTAATGATCGCGCTCAGCCTTGGCCGTCGAATCTTCGGTGAGTGCTGGCGCCGCGGTCGTATCGGCAAAGAGCGAAACCGTCGGCGAAGCGATCAGCTCGAAAGGAGGCGGCACAAGGTAGCGGGCGTAGCCGGCAGTAAAGGTCGTCGTATCGGTCGGCCGCCACACGGCGTTGACGCGGGGGCTCAGCTGCCTCGCATTGGTGAACTCGGCAATCTGGTCAAACCGCGCGCCAAAATTAAGTGTCAGCGTCGGGAAGACCTTCCACTCATCCTGCAGGTAATAGCTGTACAGCCATCCGGTCTTGCTTCCAGCGTCGAAGATCGAGATCGGCTGGTCAGTGGTCTGAAAACCCTCCGCGCCGACCGGCAGCACATTTGACGTGGTGCTGAACGGCGAGCGTTCCCGCTGGATGTAAAAACCGCTGCGCACGGTATGGCCAGCCGAAGCGCGCCAGCTGCCGTCGCCCTGCACGCCGCTCGCCCAGCTCTGCCGGTAGGCGGTCTGCGCGATGCCGTTGAACAGAATGTCCCCGATCGGGTCCCCGGGAGAAAAATACACGCTGCTGTACCGGCTGAACCCGGAGAGTTGGAAATCAATATTGTCGCCGACCTGTTTCTGCCACGCGAGGATGCCAAAATTATTGATCTGACGCTGAGTCTCTTTAAGAAGGTTCGACTCGAAGTCGCTGATGCCGTTGACGGTGAGCCCGAGGCTCGGGGTCTGACCAGCGACTTGCGGGATCTGAAAATTGCCGCGCGTCGCACCGAGCATGGCGGTCAGCCGCGACGTCGGATCGATGATACCGGAAACATAGGCAAACCCTTTTGGCTGCTTGGTATTGTCGTGGATCGCATTGAAGGTAGGGGCCGGGTTCTGGATCCCTTCGGCACTCTGCAGATACTCGCCGGTCGCGTAGAAATCGATTTGGCCGACTCGGCCGCCCCATTCCGCGCTCGGCTGGATCGTCGATTGCGAGCCGCCATACATCGTCACTGAGCCGCCCGGAGCCAGGGTCCCGGTCTTTGTCTGGATGTCGATGATCCCCGCGGTCCGCAGGCCGAATTGCGCCGGCAGAGCGCCGGTGATCAGCGCCACGGAATTGGCAAGCCGCGTCTGCAACGTCTGGCCGAATACATTGATCCCCTCCGGCAGCTGAACTCCGTTGATGCGGAATTGCAAATTGGCGTGGTCACCGCGGACATGCAGCTGCCCGAACGAATCCTGGGCAACGCCGGGAGCCTGCAGCAGCAGACGGTCGAACGACTGATTGTCGCCCTGCGGCTGGGTTTCGATCGCTTGCCGGCCGAAATTGTAAACGGTGGCGCCAAGGCTCGGCTGGATCTCGGTGCGGGCGATGTCGAGCTGCTTGGCGACAACGTCCAAGTCCAGCGAAAGCCCTTCTTGTGCCGGCTCGCTTTGCTGCGCAGCGGCGATACCGGCGGTCAGAATAATCGTGGATGCAAATGGAAAGAGCCGAAAGACGCGCAGCGCCTCCGCGCAAGCCCGGTTAGCCATGGAGTTCCCCTTCTGGATAGCGCCGCGGCTGTGCCGTGGCGGTCGGTCAGTTATGTCGAGCCGACCTCAGACGGGGGGCGGTGCGCGGGCGTGGAAGAGGAAATGGGCGGGAAGGCGACCGGTGACGTCAACCGCAGGGATTGGCGGCCGCGGGTATGGAACGGGTAGCGCTGCCGCAAACCAATCGACGGGGACCGCGCCGTGATGGCCGAGCGAGAAGCAGATCTGGCAGTGTTGATCCGCTGCGTTGGGCGCTTCCTCGTTCATCGGGGCCGAAGCGGCGACGCCGGCGGTCCGCGACAGAAAAATCAGCGCATGATAGTGCCAGGCGCTGAGTGTCGCCTGGAACAGGATCGCGAGGATGCCAAGAACCGCGATGGCCCGCACCGAGACCCGTCGGGGCTCGCCGCGCCGACTGCGCACAAAAGAGCTCAACCTCACTTC
>JBJMQW010000071.1:0-15289 GCA_045802495.1 Allostellaceae bacterium
CTCCTACGTCAAGATGCGTGCGGCGGATTGAGCCTCGATCGCGTTTCTAAGACTATAGCTCGATAGACAGCCCCGGAGAGAGATTGATGGCCGACACTGATGGAACGAGCCTGGATGGAACGACCCTGGTCGAATATGCCTGCAGGGATCAGATCGCGACATTGAGCTTGAACCGTCCGCAGCGGCTCAACGCCTTCAACGACGATCTGGTCCGCCATTTGGCGGACGCGCTGCGGCGTTTCGATCTCGACCCCGACGCGCAGGTGGCGGTGATCTGCGGCAATGGCCGCGCCTTCTCGAGCGGCGCCGATGTGCATCAGCGCCAATTGCGCCGGCGCGAGGAATTTCTCGAGCATGGCGGGCCGCAGGGTTGGGGCGCCAATTCCGGCGACCTGCTGACGCGGTCGGTCAATTGGAAGCCGGTGATTGCCGCGCCGCACGGCTATGCCATGGGGCTGGCGCTCGGCATCGTCCTCGAATGCGACCTGATCGTCGCCGCGGCGGGCACCAAGTTCCAGGTGACCGAGACTTCGCGCGGCCTCGGTGGCGCCAAATACTGGGCGTTGCTGAATTTCCGCGGCGCCGCTGCGTTTGCGACGGAGGTGACGCTGACCGGCCGCTTCTTCACCGCCGAGGAGGCTCACGCCGCCGGCATCATCAACCGCGTCGCGCCGGAAGGCCGGCACCTTGAAGTTGCTTACGAGCTTGCTGCGGAAGTCGCCAGGAACCCGCCGCTCTCGGTACGCGCCACGGTGCGCACTCGCCGCTGGTACATGGACCAGCTCGAGCGCGACGTGAACATGCAGACTGCCCCGCTAAAGCTCTACCTGACCGAGGACTTCCACGAAGCCGCCCGCGCCTTTGCCGAAAAGCGCAAACCCGGCCCCTTCAAGGGCCGCTGAGCGGCGGAGCCCGAACGCGCCCCTGCAGGGACTGTTCGCTCGCGCCGTGTCCCACCGGCGACGGGCCGAGAGCGTGTAAAGAAAATTGTTTCCGCCAAAATTTGTCATTCCGGGACGGCCCGCCAGGTCGGGCCCGGAACCCATGAACACCGGCGCTTCAGATATTTGCATGGTCCGTGTTCATGGGTCCCGGGCTCGCGGACTGTGTCCGCGCCCCGGAATGACGACGTGTGGGAATACCTTCACGACCTCTCAGGGAAGCGCCCAATGGACGCTTCTCGAAGCACGCACGACGCTGATGCAGCCAATTTTCTCACACGTTCCTTTCGTCGGGATGACGAGTGGAACGCGAGTGCGCTGTTTTGCGCCAGCGCTCCGTTCACCGTCGCAACAACTGGAGCAATAGCTCCGTTACCTGATCGGGCTGCTCCTGCTGCACCCAATGGCCGGCGCCGTCGAGCAGGTGACAGCCGAGCATGCGGGGGCAGGCAGTTTGTTGCATGCGCTCGAAGGCGCCGGGGCGCTGGTAGGTGCCCCAATCGCTTTTGCCGGCAATGAACATCGAGGGCACGTCGATCGTACGGCCTGAGAACAGCTGCAGTTCGGATTCGTAGAGGCCGCCGGTGCGGGCGCGGTACCACTGCAATCCGCCCTGGAAGCCGTTCCGCTCGTATTCGCGACTGTAGACCTCGAGCTCATTGTCGGGGAGCCACCGACAGGCCGCAATCTCGGCGGCGGACGGCATGACCGGAACAACGGTCTCGGCCATGTTCTTGTCGTGCTCCATGATGTAGTAGGTCGGCATCTTCGCCAGCTCGCCGGCGGTCCAGGATTGCAGCGGGTAGGGCTTGTTGCCGCTCCAATCGGCGCTCTTGTAATGAAAATAGCCGCGCAGAAAGGCGTGGACCCCCTGCGGGCAATGCCACATGTCGTTATTGGCAGGCCTTGTCGAGTAGTACCACTGGTAGTGCTTGCGCGGGCGGTCCATCTTGGCCAGCTCCGCTTGGATGTCGGGGCCGGGCGATTGCTGTAGCGGCGCATGGTCTGCCGTATCGAAGGGCAGCTCCGGCGGACCGGCAAAGGGCGCGCTCATCAGCGCAACGGAGCGGAACACGTCGGGACGCACGAGGGCGCACCAGGCTGCGACCGAGGCGCCGAAATCGTGCCCGGCTACCAATGCGACATCGCGATAGCCGAGCGCGGCTACGAGGCCCAGCGCATCCCGAACTGCGTTCAGAATACGAAAAGCGCGGAGGTCACCATCGTAATCCGCGTCCCAGCCGGTAGTGCGCCCATAGCCCCTCTGATCGGGGGCAACCACCTGATACCCCGCAGACGCTAGCGGCAGCATGACCTTGCGCCAGGAATAGGCGAGCTCCGGAAAACCGTGCAGGAGCAAAATCAACGGCCGCATGCGATCCGCAAAGCCTGCGTCCAGCACATGCATCCGCAGGCCGTTGATGTCCGGCACGAAGCTGGATCGGATGCCGGGCGGAAGCGCCTCCGCCGCGAGTGGCCCCAGCTCGGGCATCTCCGCCTCCCTATCGCGCCTCGGTCCAGCTTTCCGAAAACGCGAGCGCGCAGGTACTGAAAGGGCGCCCTTCCCGCTCTCTTGGCCATGCCCGCCCTGCCGCTTCGATCCCGTTTCGCGTCAGCCGCGCGCCGAGTGCGGGAATGAGCAAGGTGCACACCCCGTAGGGCCGGTTTGGCTCGGCATTGGGCTGGGTATGGATTAGCAGCGGCTCGCCGATCTGGTACCAGGTGAGGGCGATCTCCTCGTTGTGAGCGAAAATCTGCTCGGTCCAGAAATAACGCGGGTCGCCCGATTTGCTGAACTCGGCGTCGATCACGGGGATCGCCTGATCCTTGGTCTCGGGGTTCAGCATGCCCTGTACGGTCGACTGCAGCCAGCGCGCCATTGCGATATTGTCGGAATAGATGCGCCAGCGGTTCTCGGTCAATTCGCTGGTCAGATAGAGCACGTGCCCCGGCCCTGCTGGGCAGGTGATGATGCGCCAGAAGCTCGCATTGGTGGTGAGCGGATCGCCGTCATTCCGGCTGAGCCGGATGAACGGGTTTTCGCCGGTCAAAATGACGCGATTGGGATCTGCAGGCATTGGCGTAACCTCCTTGAATTAGCCGCGAGTAGCTCCCGGCTGCGCGCGGAGCCAATTACAAGCCACAACCACTGTTCAAGTCTTCTCGATATTCCACATGAAGATCGCTGGGGCGCTCATATAGCCCTTGATGTTCATGCGCAGCGCGGTCTTGGTAAAAAATTGACCGGTCGGAACATAGGGCACGAATTCGAACGCACGCTCTTGCACCTTGGCGGCGATTTCCTGCCGCGCTTCCGAATCGGTCGCGTTGATCCACTCCATCCGCAGTTGCTCGAGCTTGTCGTCGCTCGGCCAGCCGAACCAGGCCTTATCACCATTGGCGCGCAGCATGACATTGGTGGAGGGGTCCAGGGTGTCGGAGCCGACCCAGCCGGTCTCGAACATATTCCAGCCGCCCTCGGCAGGGGGCTTTTTCGAGGCGCGGCGCGTCACCACCGTGCCCCAGTCGCTGGCCACGTACTCGACATTGAGGCCGAGCTTTTTCAACGCCTCGGTCGTGACCAGCGCCTCGGCATGGATCAGCGGCTGGTCGACGGCGTCGAGCAGGATGATCTTTTCGCCCTTATAGCCGGCCTCAACGACGAGCTTCTTGGCCGCATCGAAATTGCGCTCTCCGGTCAATGCCGCTGAGCCGGCATTGCTCGCCATTGGGGTTCCGCAGGTAAAGAAGGACGGACAGACCTTCCAGTTCTTAGGATCGCCAACGAACGCAGTCATGATGTCGGGCTGGCTCGTCACCATCAGCACCGCCTGGCGCATCTTGACATTGTCGAACGGCGGATAGAGGAAATTGAAGCGCAGGCACCCGGTGCCGCCGAGCGGGTCCAGCGGCGCCAGCACGATGTCGGGTTTGGTCGCAAGCAGGGGCCAGACATCGGCCGGCGGGTTCTCCCACCAGTCGTCTTCGCCGTTCTGCATCGCCGCGGTCTTGGTCGCGATGTCGGGCACGACATGCCATTCGACGCGGTCGACCTTGACCACCTTGCCGCCCGAGGCCCAGTCGCTCGGCTCGCTGCGCGGAACGTAGTCGTTGTTTTTGGCATAGACGACGAGGTTGCCGGGCTGGTGCTCCTCCTTGACGAATTTGAACGGTCCCGACCCGACCATCTCGGTGACCTGCTCATACGGGTCGGTCTTGGCCAGCCGTTCCGGCATGATGAACGGCGCCAGGCTCGACACTTTGGCGAGCCCTTCGATCAGCAGCGGAAACGGTTCCTTTAGATGGATCGCGAACTTCTTGTCGTCACCACCCTTCATGTCGACGACGACGGTGGCGAGGGTCTGGCCGAGCGCGTCGCGCGCCATCCAGCGCTTGATCGAGGCAACGCAATCGGCGCCGCGCACCGGCTGCCCGTCCTGAAATTTGAGCCCGTCGCGTAGGGCGAAGCTGTAAGTGAGCTTGTCCGGCGAGACCTCAAACCCTTCGACCATCTGCGGATGCGGCTTGAACTTCGAGTCGATCGCGAACAGTGTGTCGAACACCATGTAGCCGTGGTTGCGCGTGACATAGGCCGTGGTCCAGATTGGATCGAGCACCTGCACATCGGATTGCGGGATAAAGCGCAGGGTCTTCGCGCTTGTAGTCTGAGCCTTTGCTTTGAGCCCGGGGGCGATCAGTGCTGCCGCCCCGGCAGCAATTCCGAATTTGCGCCGCGTCAGTCGGTGAGCCATCCCTGATCTCCGCTGTTCTGAGTTGACACCGACAGCGTAGCAAGAATCGAGACGCGGCGCGCGCCCGCTTCAAGTCTTTTCGACATTCCACATGAAGATTGCTGGAGCGCCGATCACGCCCTTGATATTTTTGCGATAGGCGGTTTTGTTCATGTATTGCCCGGTCGGGATATAGGGCACGAACTCAAAGGCGCGCTCTTGCATTTTGCCAACGATTTCCTGGCGAGCCTCGCTGTCATTCGCCTTTAGCCAATCCGTCCGCAGCGCTTCGAGCTTCTCGTCGGTCGGCCAACCGAACCAGGCCTTGTCGCCATTAGCACGCAGCATGACGTTGAGCGAAGGATCCAGCGTGTCCGCGCCGGCCCAGCCGGTCTCGAACATGTTCCAGCCGCCTTCGGCGGGTGGCTTTTTCGAGGCGCGGCGAGTGACGACGGTGCCCCAGTCAGTCGCCACACATTCGACATTGAGCCCGAGCCGTTTCAGCAAATCGTTCGCGACAAGCGCGCCGGGGTGGTTCAACGGCTGGTCGACCGCGTCAAGCAGAATGATCTTTTCGCCCTTGTACCCCGCGTCTGCGATCAGTTTTTTTGCCGCATCGAAATCGCGCTTGCCGGTCAATGCTTCCGACCCGGCTTTGGTCGCCATCGGCGTTCCGCAGGTGAAAAAAGAGG
This sequence comes from Allostellaceae bacterium, assembly GCA_045802495.1. Lineage (GTDB taxonomy): Bacteria > Pseudomonadota > Alphaproteobacteria > ATCC43930 > CGMCC-115725 > AP-15. The sequence goes on from JBJMQW010000071.1 coordinate 5,365, forward strand.
GACACGCCTGCCAGTATTTCGGATCGCCGACAGCGGCGGTCATGAAGTCGGCCTGATTTGCCACCATCTGCACGGTTTGCCGCATTTTGACGTTGTTGAAAGGCGGATGGAGGTGATTGAAGCGTAGGCACCGCGTGTTCCCAAGCGGATCTGCTGTCGCCAGGACAATTTCGGGATTGGGCATTAGAACCGGCCAAAGATCGGGCGGCGGGTTCTCCCACCAATCGTGTTCCCCGCTCTGTAACGCTGCAGCCTTGGTCATGGCGTCGGGCACGACGATCCACTCGACGCGGTCCACCTTGACCACCTTTCCGCCGGAAGCCCAGTCCGTCGGCTCGTTGCGGGGCACATAATCGGTATTCTTGACGTAGACCGCCCTGTGTCCGGGCTCGAATTCTTCCTTGACGAATTTGAACGGACCCGAGCCCACCATTTCGGTGACCTGCTCGAACGGATCGGTTTTGGCCAACCGCTCAGGCATGATGAATGGCGCTAGGCTCGAAACTTTGGCAATGGCCTCGATCAATAGGGGGAATGGTTCCTTCAACTTGATCGAGAAATACTTGTCGTTTCCACCCTTCATCTCGTCGATGACGGTGGCGAGGGTTTGGCCGAGCGCGTCTCGCGCCATCCAGCGCTTGAGCGACGCGGTGCAATCGACCCCGCGCACGGTTTGGCCGTCGTGGAATTTGAGCCCGGCGCGCAGGCCGAAGCTGTAGAGCAGCTTGTCCGGCGAGATGCTATACTCGCCTACCATCTGCGGATGCGGCTCGAGCTTGGAGTCAAGCGCAAACAGCGTATCGAACACCATGTAGCCGTGGTTGCGGGTGACATAGGCGGTCGTCCAGATCGGGTCGAGAACCCGCAGATCCGACTGGGCGATAAAGCGCAGGGTCTTTGTATCGGCCGCCTTCGCCTTTGAGCCAAAGCCAAAGCCCGCGAAGCTCGCCGCTCCTGCCGCCGCGAATTCGCGGCGCGTCATCCCGTGAGCCATCCCTTTCCCCTGTTACTCGGAGCTGCCGGACGAGAGTTTAGCAAAAAACGGATCGCGCCGCGCCCCGTTGCAGCGGGCTACCGCATCACGTCTTCTCGACGTTCCACATAAAGAGGGCGGGGGCGATGATGACGCCCTTGATGTTCTTGCGGTAAGCGGTCACCGGGGACCATTGCCCGGTAGGGATGTACGGCAAGGTCTCGAAAGCGCGTTGCTGGATTTTGACGGCGATCTCCTGACGGAGCTCGCCATCGCTTGTCTTCAGCCACTCCGTCCGCAAGGCTTCGAGCCTGTCGTCGCTCGGCCAGCCGAACCAAGCAGCGCCCCCATTTGTGGCGAGCGGCAAATTGGCCGATGGGTCGAGCGTTTCGACGCCGGTCCAGCCGGTACCGAAGATGCTCCAGCCGCCCTCCGCGATCGGCTTCTTCGACGCGCGCCGGATGACCAGAGTGCCCCAGTCGCTGGTGGCGAGCTCGGCGTTGAGTCCCAGCTTCTTCAGCAGCTCGAACACCACCAGACCGTGAGCGTGCGCGGTCGGCGTGTCCACCGCATCGAGGACGACGATTTTCTCGCCCTGGTACCCAGCCTCGGCAATCAAGCGTTTTGCCTTGTCGAAATCTCGCTTACCGGTCAGCGCTCCCGAGCCGGCGTTGTTCGCCATCGGCGTGCCGCAGGTAAAAAACGACGGGCAAAGGTTCCAATTCGCCGGGTCGCCGGCCAAGGCGCTCATGAACTCTGCCTGATCGGTGACCGCCAGAACCGCCTGGCGCATCTTCACATTGTCGAAGGGCGGATAGAGGTGGTTGAAGCGCAGCATCGTCGTGCTGCCGAGCGGATCGGTTTTTTCGACCTTGATGTCGGGGTTGGCGGCAAGCAGAGGCACGAGGTCGGGCGGCGCAGCCTCCCACCAATCGACTTCCCCGTTGCCGAGGGCTGCGGCAGCGGTCGAATATTCCGGCATATAAAGCCACTCGACCCGGTCGACCTTTGCCACCTTGCCGCCCGAGGCCCAGCTCGGAAGCTCGGCACGCGGTATGTAAGCAGCGTTCTTGACGTAGACCGCCTTGTGCCCCGGCTGGAACTCCTCGGTGACAAATTGGAACGGACCCGATCCAACCGTGTCGGTGACCTGCTGATAGGGGTCGGTCTTGGCGAGCCGTTCCGGCATGATGAAGGGCGGCAGGCTCGACACCTTGGCAAGGCCCGCGAGCAGCAGCGGAAACGGCTCCTTCAGTCGGATCGAGAACGTCTTGCCTTCGCCTCCGGTCATCTCGCCCACGACCGCAGCGAGGCTCTGGCCGAGGGAATCGCGCGCCATCCAGCGCCTGAGGGAAGCGACGCAATCTGCCCCACGGACCGGCTGCCCGTCATGGAATTCGAGCCCGTCGCGCAACGCAAAGGTGTAGACCAGCTTATCCGCGGAGATGCTGTAATCGCCGACCATCTGCGGATGCGGCTGGAGCTTGGAGTCGAGCGCAAACAGCGTATCGAACACCATGTAGGCGTGATTGCGCGTGACATAGGCCGTCGTCCACATCGGGTCGAGCACACGCAGGTCGTTGCGCACGATAAAGCGTAACGTTTTCGCCTCGGCGCCCCGCGCCCGCCCACCTAAACCGAAGACGAGGCTCGCCGCGCTTGCGCCCATCGCAAACTCCCGACGCGTCAGTCCATGCGCCATTCCCGACCTCCGCCGTTTGAGGTTAACCGGACGAGGCGGCGCAAGATTCGGGCCATGCTTGCGAGATCGATTCGAGCAACCCTTTTGTCGGCCGTCGGGACTAGAATTCGCCAATGCGCGTCGACGATTTCGATTTCCCGCTGCCCCGTGAGCTGATCGCGCTGCATCCTTGCGAGCCGCGCGATGCTGCTCGTCTGTTGGTTATTCCGACGTCAGGTCGGTTCGAGGACAGGCAGATCGCCGATCTGCCGACATTGTTGGGGTCAGGCGATCTGCTCGTCTTCAACGACACCAAAGTGATCCCGGCCCGGCTGACCGGCCGCCGCGGCGAGGCCTCTGTCGAGGTCACCCTTTACCGCGAGCTCGGCGGCGGCGCGTGGCGCGTCTTCGCGAAAGGAGCGCGCCGGTTGCGAGTGGGCGACCGTCTCGTCTTCGCCGAAGGGTTCGCCGCGACCGTCGCCGAGAAACATCCCGAGGGCGACCTAACCCTTGGTTTCGACGCCGAAGGAAGCGCCTTCCGAGAAGCGCTCGCTCGGCACGGCACGATGCCCCTCCCGCCCTACATCAAGCGTCCGCGCGGCGGCGAGGCGCGAGACCACGGCGACTATCAGACGATCTTCGCCCGTAACGAGGGAGCAGTCGCGGCGCCGACCGCGGGCCTTCATTTTACCCCAGCTCTCATCGACGCGCTCGAACGCCGCGGCGTCGGATGGGCGACGCTGACCTTGCATGTCGGGCCGGGCACCTTTCTTCCGGTGAAAGTCCCTGATCCGCGCCAGCACCAGATGCACGCGGAGTGGGGCGTCCTAACGGCCGAGACCGCTCATCGCATCGCCGCGGCCAAGCGCGCAGGCCGGCGTATCGTCGCTGTCGGGACGACGAGTCTGCGTCTTCTCGAAAGCGCGGCGTCGGAGACCGGTGAGATTCGGCCGTTTGCCGGCGAAACCCGGTTGTTCATCATGCCCGGCCATCGGTTTCGGGCGATCGACATGCTGCTGACAAACTTCCACCTGCCGCGTTCGACCCTGTTGATGCTAGTCGCGGCTCTCGCCGGCCTCGAACGCATCAAAGCTGCCTATGCGCATGCAGCAGCCTCAGGCTACCGTTTCTTTTCCTACGGCGACGCCTGCCTGATCGAGCGGCCCCGCGACACAAGCGAAGGCGCCACCCTCACCCACCCAGCCCTTCGGGCCGGATCCCCCCTCTCCCGCAATGCGGGAGAGGGTGCCGAGCGCCGCGAGCCGGGTGAGGGTAGCCGGCGTCGGACATGATAGAGTTCACAGTGCTGGCGCGCGATGGCGCGGCGCGGCGCGGGCGTCTGACGACTGCGCACGGCGAGGTTGACACGCCGGTGTTCATGCCGATCGGTACGGCCGGCACGGTCAAGGCGATGACCCCCGAGGGAGTTTCCGCCACCGGCGCTCGGATCGTTCTCGGCAATACCTATCATCTGATGTTGCGGCCTGGCGCGGAGCGCATCGCGTCACTGGGCGGGCTGCATCGTTTCATGAACTGGCCCCACGCGATCTTGACCGATTCCGGCGGCTTTCAGGTCATGTCACTGGCTTCGCGCCGTACGATTGCTGAGCGCGGCGTTACGTTCCGCTCGCATCTCGACGGCAGTCTCCACGAGCTCACTCCCGAGCGATCGATCGAGATCCAGCATCTGCTTGGCGCCGATCTGACAATGGCCTTGGACGTGTGCACTCCCCACCCGTCGCCGCGCGAAGCGATCGAAAGCTCGACAGAATTGACGATGCGATGGGCAGAGCGCTCGCGCCGCGCCTTCATCGAGAGGACGGGCTACGGAATTTTCGGGATCGTGCAAGGCGGTATTCATCCTGATCTGAGCCTGCGCTCGGCGGCAAAGCTGATCGAGATCGGCTTTGATGGTTACGCAGTTGGCGGTCTTGCCGTCGGTGAGGGGCAGCAGCTGATGCTCGGAGCACTCGATGCGACCGTTCCCGCCTTGCCCGAGGACCGACCGCGTTATCTTATGGGGGTCGGGAAGCCGGCCGATCTCGTGGGCGCCGTAATGCGCGGTATCGATATGTTCGATTGCGTTTTGCCAACGCGCTCGGGCCGGACGGCGCAAGCCTTTAGTCGGAGCGGCACCGTCAATCTGCGCAACGCCCGTCACGCCGACGACCCCTCCCCGCTCGATCCGGAATGCGGCTGTCCTGCTTGTACCGGCTACAGCCGCGCCTATCTGCACCATCTCAGCCGCGCCGGCGAGATCCTCGGAGCCATGCTGCTGACCGCGCATAACTTGCAGTACTATGCCGATTTGATGGCGGCGATGCGCCAAGCGATCGAGAGCGGTTCGCTCGCGGCGATTGCCTCCTCTTTCGAGAGTCCAGCATGAGCCTCACGCAACTTGGCCAGCAGTCGCCCTTGCCCGCATCGCCGAACTCAGCGGTGCTCGAAACGGTGCCAAACCCCCATCCAGGGCTGCCCTATCTCGTCCGTTTCACGTGCCCCGAGTTCACCTCGCTCTGTCCCGTTACGGGTCAGCCCGATTTTGCGCATTTCGTCATCGACTACGTCCCCGACGCAACAATCCTCGAAAGCAAGTCCTTAAAGCTCTATCTCGGCTCCTTCCGGAACCACCCGGCATTTCACGAGGACTGCACGCTGACCATCGCCCGCCGGATCATCGAGGCTCTATCACCAAAATGGCTGCGGATCGGGGGTTGCTGGTACCCGCGCGGCGGCATTCCGATCGACGTGTTTTATCAGACCGGTGAACCTCCTGCCGGGCTGTGGATGCCAGATCCCGGGGTCGCTCCCTATCGCGGGCGCGGTTGAGGCCGGATGACCGACCCGGTCCGCGAGGCGATCCGCGACCGCGCCCTGGCCCTGAGCTTCGATGCTGTTGGCTTTACCGGGGCGCAGCTCCCCGCCGAGGCGCGGAATGCGCTCGGGGAATTCATCGCCCGCGGCTATCACGGCGATATGGGATGGCTCGCCAACACTGCAACGCGCCGCGGCGACCCTCAAGCCCTGTGGCCCGGTGTGAAAACGGTGGTCGTGCTTGGCGTCAACTACACACCGGAAGACGACCCGCAGGAGCTGGTAGGGGAGCGCGATTATGGCGTCGTGTCCGTCTATGCGCGCGGCCGAGACTATCACGATACCCTGAAGCGCCAGCTGCGGGTCCTCGCCCGGTGGATCGAGCAACAATGGCCCGGGGCGCTCAAGCTTTTCGTCGATACGGCGCCGGTGATGGAGAAGCCGCTGGCCGAGCGGGCCGGGCTGGGGTGGCAAGGCAAGCACACCAATCTGGTCTCGCGGCGCTTCGGGTCCTGGCTGTTCCTCGGCGAGATTTATCTGAGCCTCGAGCTCGAACCCGATGCGGCGGAGCTTGATCACTGCGGTTCCTGCCGGCGCTGTCTCGATGTGTGTCCGACATCAGCGTTTCCGGCGCCCCATCGGCTCGATGCGCGACGCTGCATCTCGTATCTGACGATCGAGCATAAGGGTATGATCCCGGTGGAATTTCGCTCGGCGATCGGCAACCGGATCTACGGCTGCGACGAGTGCCTAGCGGTTTGCCCGTGGAACAAATTTGCGGAGGCGGCAAAGGAGCCCGATTTTTTGCCCCGCCGAGAACTTACGGCGCCGCGGCTGGCGGAGCTCGCGGCGCTCGACGACGACGCCTTTCGCAAACTCTTCGCCGGATCCCCAGTCAAGCGAACCGGCCGCGACCGGTTCTTGCGCAACGTGCTCATTGCGATCGGCAATGCGAGCCGGGGAGACCCGCCGCTGGTGGCGGCGGCGCGTCGCTGCCTTGACGATGCCTCGCCGCTCGTTCGCGCGGCGGCGGTATGGGCGCTTTTTCGGCTGGCGCCCGAGCGCGTTTGGTTGGCGGAGCGCAACCGCCGGCGGGTCGAGGAGCGGGACCCGCTCGTTACCGAGGAATGGATGCGGGGCGGCTCCGCAGCGGCGCCGGCCCTCGTTTGATGAGCCCGATGATCGGACGCGCGATCGGCGTGATCGTGCTATGCCTGCTGGTCGGGCTGTTGCTGACCCATCTCGGCATCGCCGCGCGCGGCATCCTGACCGATACCTGGCACACGATCATCTCCGTCGGCCGCCTTGCCGGTGACCTGATCATGTGGGCAGTCCCTTACACGCTGCTCGGCGCCGTCGTCGTGGTGCCGCTGCTGTTGCTCGGGATCATCGTCAAGCGCGGCATACACCGCTAACCCGGGTGCGCCGAGGACAATCTATCTGATCGGACCCACCTGGACGGTCATGTCAGCTGGGCTTGACCCAGGGCGCCGGCCCATCGGCCTCGAATACCGGGACCGGCCGCGGCGGCGGCACGGCCGGTGCGGCGGCACCGCTTCTGACGGGGCCAGCCTTGACGCCGTCTATTTCGACATTGATTTCGAGTAGCGAGGTGTCGCCCGACTTCCCGACATTGATGCGGAGCATGTCGTCCCGGATCTCGACATAACGGCGGACGACGCCGAGAAGGTCTTTCTGTAATGCCGGCAGAAAGTCCGGGGCGTTCCGGCTCGCCCGCTCGTGAGCAAGCACGATCTTCAGCCGGTCCTTGGCGATGACCGCGCTGTTCCGCCGCTCCGGGAAGAGCAGATCCAACAGGCGCATCAAGCTCTCCCGAACAGCGTGCGTAAGATGCTTCTCCGTTCCGGCTGAACGAAGCGCATCTCGCGTTGCTCACCGACGAAGCGCGCAACGGCATCAAGATAGGCGCGGCCCGCGGGGCTCTCCTGATCGAACGCGACCGGTGTCCCGGTATTGGACGCGCGCAGCACCGACTCCGATTCGGGGATGACGCCAAGCAAGGGGATCGACAGGATCTCCTTGACGTCCTCGACCGACATCATCTCGCCTTTTTTGGCGCGCTCCAGCGAATACCGGGTCAGGAGCAAATGCATGTCGACCGGCTCGAGATTGTGCTCGGCGCGGCGCGACTTCGAAGCGAGAATCCCGAGAATCCTGTCGCTGTCGCGCACCGAGGAGACTTCGGGGTTGGTGACTACAATCGCGCTGTCGGCAAAATAGAGTGCAGTAATCGCGCCGTGCTCGATCCCCGCCGGGCTGTCGCAGACGATGTAATCGAAGTTTTCCTTCAACTCGTCGAGCACACGCTCGACCCCGTCGCGCCGCAAAGCCTCCTTGTCGCGCGTTTGCGAGGTCGGAAAGATGTAGAGATTATCGTTGCGCTTGTCCTTGATCAGCGCCTGATTGAGCTTTGCGTCGCCGTTTATGACATTGATGAAGTCGAAGACGACCCGGCGTTCGCACCCCATCACCAGATCGAGGTTGCGCAGCCCCACATCGAAGTCGATGACGACCGTGCGCTTGCCGCGCAACGCCAGGCCGGCGGCGATCGCCGCCGCGGAGGTGGTCTTGCCGACACCTCCCTTGCCCGAGGTGAGCACGATGACTCTTGCCAAAAAGACCTCCCCCTATTCCCCCATAAGCGGCGCCGACCCAGGACGCCGCCACGATCATGAGCGTCAATTTCGCTCGATCGTCAACCGGTCATCGACAAGCGCGATCTGCACCGGAAAACCCCGCTGTTCCGGCGGCAATTGATCGCTGACGAGATAGCGCCCGGCGATGCTGACGAGTTCCGCCTCGAGCCGGCTGCAAAAGATTCGCGCCTCGGCGTCACCGCTGGCCCCGGCGAGAGCGCGGCCGCGCAGCACGCCATACACATGGATGTTGCCGTCGGCCATGATTTCGGCGCCGGCACTGACCGGCGCGGCGACCACGAGATCGGCGCCGCGCACATAGATCTGCGTTCCCGACCGTACCGGCTGGGTAACCAGCCGGGACTTGGCGACTGACGGCGCCGGGCGAGGCGGCGCTACCGTCGTGGCGGGGGCCGGTTCGGCCGGGCGAGCGCCCCTTGGTTGGGTTGAATTCGGGGCAAAACTTGCTAGACCAGCTGAAGCGGCCGCCTCAGCCTGGCCGGGCTGGGAATTCTGGATGCCGATCAGCGTCAGCGTGTGGCGGCGTAGCCTGTCCCGTGCCTCGACGAATTCCGATTCGCGGGTAAACTCTTCCGCTCCCCTCAGGTCGAGAACCACCGGGGCATTGAGAAAAAAGCGCGGACTTCGTCTTACCTGCTCACCGAGTTCCGCCTCGAACGCCGGATCCCGCAATGTCTCGGCGCGCACCACCATGACGGTGAAAAGGGCGCCCTGCACGAGATTACCGGCCATCCGAGACCACTACCCGCTCCCAGCTTCTGAACCGATAGGGGTTAACCTCAAACAATAGATCTCGCAATGGTTCTGAATGCGCCGCCAAGTTAAAAGGAGGGCGGAGCCCGGCCAGTGTCGGGCGCAGCTTCGATATTCGAAATAATGCTGCAGCCGCATATCGGACAGCGTAAGGATACGGCAATTGCTTTGCGATCATATTTGATCCCTGCGGCGTCGAGACGGGCAAACGCGGCTTCCAGGCTCGGAGCGTGGACCGAATCCGTCGCGCAGCGGTCGCGATATGACTTGGCAACCTCGGCCGGCATTTCTTGCCGCGAAAAGCCGTAGGCGTTTTCGCCACTGGCGATCGCCGCCGCCACGGGCAATGCGGCGCCCACCGCCCGCAGCAACTCACGTCGCGTTCTCCCGACGGGCGCTTGCGGCGCCATGGAAGACAGATCGGCGCAAGCGCGGGTCACATCCCCCTCCCCTCAAGCGCAGGTATCGTAAACACTCAGTTTGACCAAAATCATTGCTGAACGCAAATCTTACGCCCTATCGCAGAAATCAAAATCGGACTGACGTCAATTCGTGCCGGCGATGGAGCCCAAAAGGGCCCTGATGCCAAAGACCATGCCGATCAGCGCCATCCCGGTCAGCATCAGGCCGAAGACAATATTCCGCATTCCCGAGGATGGCCGGACCAGTGTCAGCGCCATCAGGGCAAGAGCGCAGGTCAGAATTGCGAATGCCTGCCGTTCGGCCATCGCAGCAACAACTCCGGCTTACAGCTTGCGGTAGAAAAGGTTTACCCAGGCTTAATCCGCCGTGCCGTTTGGGTTGTGTTTACTACGAGATGATCGTGCCCAGATTGGGTGCCGACAGCGCCCGGCTTTGGGATAGCTGCGTTGGGACCGTCGGAACCGTAGCGACGGCCGCAAGATCAATGCGCTTTTGCCGACCCGTAGAACGGTTTTGCCGCGGCGTATGGATTGCAGTCGGTGTTGCCGCCGCCAAGCCGCCGGAAAATGACGCCGACCGGATCGTGAGCGCAGGGGAATTCCA
>JBJMQW010000072.1:0-10945 GCA_045802495.1 Allostellaceae bacterium
ACACTATATCCAAACACCACCCTCATCCCAAAACCGACCACGATCGGTACCCAGATCAGCGATGCGAGAGCGATCAGGATCAACACCCGCGCAGCGGTGATCAGGCCGAGCAGGAACACCCACCCGATTTCTGCCGGGTCAACGCTCTTGCGAATGAAGGCAACAATCCAGATTGCCGCCGCTCCTGCCAGCCCTAGAAGGGCGAGGTCGAAGACCTCCTCGAGATGCGGGAATTGTGGCGGCTCGGCCCGCGGCGCCCGCCTTCGTGCAAGAAACGCGATCGTGCCGTCGATGATCCGATTGAGCGCCAGCACACCCGCCTGCACGAGATCGAAGAGGCGGGCCCGCTGCAGCACGATCAAAAACCAGGGCCGAACATTTTCGTCGTCGTCGGAGGGGTCGGCCTGAAATTTCCGCGACCAGGCAAGCAGCGGCCGGAACAGGAGCTGATCGTAGAGGAGTATCACCACAAACATCACGGCTACCGCATAGCCGATCGCGGCAAGGTCGCGCGCTGCTATGGCGGTTGCGATGTAGGAGCCGATACCAGGCAGCATGACCGTGTGGCCAGCTACCGTGATCGCTTCAGCGGCGACAACGAAGAACCAGCCGCCCGAAACCGACATCATCATGTTCCAGACGAGTGACGGGATCGCGTGCGGGACCTCCAGCCGCCAGAACCGCTTCCAGGGTGACAGGTGGTACATGCGCGCGGCCTCGATCAGTTCACCGGGGACGGTGCGCAGCGACTGATAGACGCTGAACGTCATGTTCCAGGCCTGCGAGGTGAAGATGGCGAAGATCGCGGCGCACTCGACACCAAGCAGCCGACCCGGAAACAATGCGATAAAGCCGGTCACGGTGATCGACAGAAAGCCGAGGATCGGGACCGATTGCAGGATGTCAAGCACCGGGATCAGGACCTTCTCGGCCTGTCGGCTCTTGGCGGCGAGCGCGGCGTAGGCCAGGCTGAAAACCAGCGAGCCGACGAGGGCGCACGCCATCCGCAGCACGGTGCGCAGGGCGTATTCGGGCAGCTGCCGAGGGTCGAGGCTGATCGGCAGGGGTTCGCCGATCTGATAGTGCGCGCTCATCACCAGGCCGCCCCAGGCGATCAACGCCATCGCTCCCAGCACCATCGGCAGCGCCACCAGATCCCAGTAATTGGGGCGCAATCGCGACGGCCAAGCGATGAGGGGCAGGCCCCAGCGCTGTTCCATAACCCCTCTTTGATGATCCCCGGCGGGCGCTCATCCTACCTGTATCGCAGGCATTGCGGGTTGGCGAGGCGTTCCTGCGTGCAGCCCGGCGTGGTCTGGCTCCTCGGCCTCCGGATCAGAATCGGCCGGCCAAGCGAGCATCGAGAGCCGCAGGCAGGGATGCCTGGAAAGCTGCGCGGGCGCGGACCGAAGAACCGGGGATTGCGTTCCGCCGCGGCATCCCCTTATTCCTTGCACCGATTTTGGAGGCCTGCCTGACCATTCTGGATGTCGACCGTTTACGAGGAGCGCCGCTGCGCCGCGAGCCGTTTGACTTCGTCGTGGTGGAAGGCTTTCTGCGCCGGGAACGCATAGGCCGCGTAATAGCCGATTTTCCAAAAACGCCCGGATATGGCAGCTTTCCGGTCGATCTGCTAAGCCCGGGCCCGGTTTTTTCCACCCTCGTCGGTGAGTTGACCGGAACGGTACTGCGCTGCGCGATCGAAGAAAAATTCGGCATGGACCTTAGCGGACGGCCGACGATGCTGACCGTGCGCGGTTGGAGCGACGGCAAAGATGGGCGGATCCACACCGACTCGGAAACCAAACTGATTACCTTGCTGCTTTATATGAACCCGTCTTGGGAACCGCCCGCGGGACGCTTGCGGCTGCTGCGCTGCCCCGACGATCTTGAAGACTATGCCGTCGAAGTGGCGCCGCTCGCCGGCACGATGCTGGCTTTCCGGCGCAGCGATCATTCATTTCATGGGCATCGCCAACATTTCGGCGAGCGCCGTGTCCTGCAGCTGAATTGGGTAACCGACCCAGCGGTGGTACGGCGAGAGTTGAGCCGCCATCGTTGGTCGGCGCGGCTAAAGGCTCTTAACCCGTTTCGCCCTCAGGCTCGCTTCGGCGCTCTTGCGCGAGAGCCGAGCGCGCGGAGCTCATGCGCCGAATAATCTACATCGCCGTGCTTTTGGCAGTCGCGGTGCCCAAGCTGGCGTCCGCACAGGTCCGAATCGTCGACGAGTTCAAGTTCGGCGTTCTCGCCCACGACGTCGGGCTGGCCGGTAAACACGTTGAAAGTGGGGCCGACCTCAATTTCGAGATGCTGTTCACCCCGCCAAATTTCCTCGGCATCATCGGGTCGCCACGGCCGCATATCGGCGGCTCGCTCAACACCGCCGGCAACACGAACTCCGGATATTTTGGGCTGACCTGGGGGATTGCCCTGATCCAAAATCTGTTCGGATGGGGCGGCGACCTGTTCCTCAATGGCAGCGTAGGCGGCGCCTTTCAGGACGGCTTTCATAATGAAGCCCCGCCCGATCGCAAAAAGCTCGGCTCGACGGCGCTGTTCCGCGGGAGCTTGGAACTCGGCTATCAGCTGTCCCCGACAATCAGCATATCAGGCTTTGTCGATCACATGTCGAATGCCGATCTCGCCCAGCACAATGCCGGGATAACCGATGCGGGAGCACGGCTGGGCTTCAAGTTCTGAGGCTGCTCGCGTTTCTGGATAGCCCGCTTCACTGTACAAAATTGCGCAAAATTGAACGTTGCCGCGTTGTTGCAGCACGCATGCTCACGCTCGATTTCAATGGTTTGAATCGATATGTGGCTATTTCGCCACGCTGAGACGAAAACACCACTCTGACGCCGAAGTCGGCTTGATCAGCCGCGACTGCCCAATATTATGGCGCGAGAGAAAGCCGGTGCTCTCTATCCGGCGGACTGCAACCTTTGATTTATCGGGGGAGCAATGACGAGAAAGCAGAATATCGCGACGGCTGCTGCGCTTGGGGGCTTGACTGCAACAATCGCGCTGCTGACGGGCCTCTCGACGGCGAGCGCCGACGAGCTGGCGGATCTGCGCGCCAATCAGGAATTGCTGCAGCGTCGCATCGAGCAGCTGGCTCAAGCCACGAAACAGTTCCCTGCGGGAGCCGGGCCAACTGTGATGGGCGCCGAGCCGACGCCTGGCGCTGCGCTGGTCGGCGGCAGCTTCCCGCGCTCGTTCTTGATCCCCGGGACTGACACCTCGATCCGCGTCGGCGGTTTTGTCGATTTGACCGGCCTCTACTTTTTTAACGGGGCCAACAACGGGAACCCCGGCACGCCGACATCCAACTCCGGCCAAAACGGCAACCTAGAGGCATTGCCGATCAACGGCCCGATCGCTGTCCCCGGCCTTCCATTGCAGCCGACCTCGGCTCAGCATTCGAGGGGCAACGGTGTCTTTGAGTTCAGTCCGCAGCAATCGAGGATCAACATCGAAACGCGCACCCCGACAGCCTGGGGAGAGTCGCGTACCTTTTTCGAATTCGACTGGTCCGGGTGCAACAATTTCAGCTGTCAAACGGTGCAGCAGGGCGGCGGCAACAGTATCCTTCCGCGCCTGAGATTCGCGTACGGCACGTTGGGCGGGTTCCTGGCGGGCCAAGCGATCTCGAATTTCTCGGATGCCGACGCCGATACCGAGTCAATGGAATTCGGCGGGGCCATGGGGTCGACCGGCGGCTATCGCGTGCCGCAAGTGCGCTACACTCTCGCCGGACCATGGAACAGCGCCTTCTCGGTGTCGGCCGAGCAGCCAACCAGCTCTGTCCTGACACCGGCCGGCGTCTTATCTTCCGACTCGAATGTCGGCGCGCTTCCTGGCGGCCCCGGGACCGGGACGATCCCGGCGACTTGCAACGGCCAGCCCTGCACCGGCTCGGGCACTGCGATCAACGGCAACATCGGCAAAACAATCGCCCCCGTTCTGACTGCAGCATCATATTGGGCGCAGCCTTGGGGACATGTTGACTTCGCCGCCATGCTCAACCCGCTCAACTACAATGACGGGAAGTTCGTCGACCGAACCTTTCTCGGCTACGGCGGACACATCAGCGGCGACGTCAAGCCCGGCTGGTTCGGCTGGAGCAAGGATGATATCCTGTTCAGCTTCGTCGCCGGCGATGGTATCGGCAATTATGTGAGCGGCGGTGAGAAGACCTGGATCCCGGCGGCGACCAATTTTACCGTCGCGACTGCCTGCGCGACACCCCAGCCCGGCTGCCAAGGCGGCCTCGCAGCCTCGAACATCATTTTTAAGCCGGTCTTTGGGTATAGCCTGAATGGCGGCTATCAGCACTGGTGGACGCCGAATTTGCGGTCGACATTCGCCGCCGGCTCAGCTTGGCAAGATATCCAATCTCAGCTGATCGGGCCCAACCAATCCATCACAGCGAACAAGCAGCTGTGGAATGCCTTCGTCAATCTGGTCTGGAACCCGGTCGCCTTCGTCACCACCGGCATCCAATACATGTATGGTCAACGCACGGTCGTATCGAACGCCAAAGGGAACGAGAACGTGCTGATCGGCAAGTTCCGCGTGGCCTTCTAAGAAAAAATTACACAAGAACTCCGCGCCCGCTGGCACGTCCGGCGGGCGTCTTTTCCTTTTCGGGGTAGTCAGACGCCGCGATCCCGGGCGATCTCGCCCTGCGCGATCTCCGGAACGATAAGCCAAGCGTAGAACGTGTCACGCGAACAGTGCCGGCAGGCACCGTCCCAATTTCGCAAAGAGAGGATCTTCACATACGCCTGTTGGCCAGGGGCGAGATCGACATCCCTGCTCTGGTTGAAGTCTCGATTATAGGTCACGGGCGCGATGTGATAATGCCCTGGAGCAACGTCGCGGTAGAAGGAGCCGCCATTTGCGACCGTCCCGAAATAGGTGCCGTTAACATCAATATTGGCGAGATTGAGGCTCTCCGACGGCTCCCAAACCCGATAGAACCAGATCCGGGCTTGGCCTTGCGGGACTGGAAGTGGCGGAGCCGGCGCCACGGCCCCGACCTGCGGACCGGCGCAGCCGGCTGCGACGAGCAATAAGCCGCTGGTCCATCGCAGCCATTTCCGTGACCGTGGAGCTGGAACTCTCGCCATCGGCATGTCCTTTCGCGCCCAGCAAAGTCCTTAAGCTGGTACTAGACTTAGACTAGTGCTTACACCCGGACAGACGATTCACTTATTCGTGTTCGGCTGGGCGTGATCCGGCCATCCACGAGACCCGGCACGCGCTGCCGGTTTCCGCGGATACCGGCACAACGCTGGGCAAGACGACCAGGTGGAGATTAAATCGTCTGAACCCATCTGAGTGCTAGAGACCGGCCGCGACCGCACGCAAGATGCCGCGCAGCCAGGTGACGGCGCGGTCCTCCCCATGGTCGCGATGCCACAATGCCATGATGTCAAAGGGAGGTGAGTCATAAGGGGGCTCGAACAGCTTCAGGCGGTAGCGGTCGGCGAAGGCAGCCGCTAACCGACGCGGCAGCGGCGCCGCCATGTCCGACTGGCTCAGGACGGCAAGGGCTGCGGGGAAGTGCGGCGTTGTCAGGCCGACGACGCGCCGCAATCCGCGCGCCGCAAGCGCGCCTTGCGAGAGACCGACTTCGCTCCGCGTGACCAGCCGCTCGAGGCCGTGGTCCGACACATAGCCGGCGACGGCCTGCTCGTCCTCGCCTGTTGCGGAGATGATCAGATGCGGCAGCGAAGCGAGGCGCTCGAGGGTCAGCTCGCTCGCCGCCGCCGGATGGTCGGCGCTGAGCACCCAGACCCGGGTCTCCTGAAACAAGGACTCGCACACAAACGGCGCCGGGATTTGCCTGAAGCTGCCGATTGCCAGATCGACGCGGCCCGCCAGCAGCGCCTCGGTAACCCCCATATTGCTTGGCCTTATTCTCAGTTCGGCATTTGGCGCGATGGCTCTAATCTTGGCGATAAAGCCGGGGATCAACACGGTCCCGACATATTCACCACAAGTGATCGTGAACCGCCTATCGGTGAGTTCCGGGACGAATTCGGCAGGGGCCAGGGCGAGCTGGAGTTGCAGCAGCCCCTCCCTGAGCCGTGGGGCAATGTCCGAGGCGCGCGGCGTCGGCCGCATCCCGTCCGAAACGCGCACGAAGAGCTCGTCATTGAGGATATAGCGAAGCCGGTTGAGCGCATGGCTGATCGCCGATTGGCTCAACCCCAGCCTCTCTCCCGCTCGCGTTACGCTGCGCTCCTCAATCAGCGCGTCAAACACCCTCAGCAAATTGAGGTCGAGCGAGTTAAAATGAATATCATTCATGTTTGCAATGCACAATTATCATTTGTAGCTTGGGGATATTATAATCATTCTACACGCAACTCATCGAAACTGGAGAATACGGTATGCGGAGCTTGATCAAATCGTCTGCACTTGGTCTGGGATTGCTGGTTGGCATCACCGCAAGCGCTCATGCGCAGTCCGTTTCGGCGCTGCCTCCAGCGGGGGCCGCACCTGCCGTGACTACTCCTCCGCCAGTGACTTCGTCCACACAGTCGTTCTATCCCAAGCCCGGTGGCAATCCGGTTTGGCACGAGGAGCATTATCAGCCGCCCCCCGGCTATGCGGCCGACAAGTCGCAGCACCCGTATTCGACATCGATCGGCCCCAAGCCCGGTTCGCATTCTTCGGGCGATGATGTGCACTACCAAGCGACCGACCAGGATTCCAGCCCGGCGCGCCACCCCTATACAACAAGCGGCATGGGCCCAAGGCCACATTAGACCGCCTCTTGGGGCTGAATCACCAGCCCCGATCTTCCTGACCCGCCGGCCTCACCCGCCGGCGGGTTTTTGCTATGGGCTGGCAGTCGCTGCGCAAAGGGCGCAGAATCGGGAGCGCAGGTATCTCGCCACGGGAGGCCAGGCGATGGCGGCGCAGTTCTACGACACGCTCGAAACACGCGATCCGGCCGAGCGGGAGGCGGCCATGATGGGAGCGCTTCCGCAGATCATCGCTGCGGCGAAGGAGCGTTCGCCCGCCTACCGCCGTCTGCTGACGTCGGTGCACCCCAAGGACATCATTGACCGACGGAGCTTGGCGGAGCTGCCGCTCACCCGAAAATCCTCTCTAATAGAGCTGCAACGGCAGGACCCGCCGTTTGGCGGGTTCGTCGCCGCGCCGCTCTCGGAGCTTCGCCGCGTTTTTGTCTCGCCTGGGCCGATCTACGAGCCCGAAGGCCGGCGATCGGATTATTGGCGTTTCGCCCGGGCACTATTTGCAGCGGGCTTCCGCGCCGGCGACCTCGTGCACAACACGTTTTCCTATCACCTCACCCCGGCCGGAGCGATGGCGGAGAGCGGCGCCGACGCGCTTGGTTGCCCGGTGATCCCGGCCGGCACCGGGCAGACCGAGCAGCAATTGCGCACGATCGCCGATTTGAAGCCGGTCGCCTATGTCGGGACCCCCTCTTTTCTGAAAGTCCTGCTCGATCGCGCCGCTGCCGAGGGGAGCGACATTTCCTCCTTGCGCAAGGCACTGGTAGGGGCGGAAGCCCTGCCTTCGGCGCTGCGCGCCGAATTCCGCAACCGCGGGATAGACGTGCTGCAATGTTACGGTACCGCGGATGTCGGCATCATCGCCTATGAGAGCATGGCCGTGGATGGTCGGCTGTGCGATGGCATGGTTCTCGACGAAGGTATCATCCTTGAGCTCGTGCTCCCCGGCACCGGGGAGCCGGTGGCCCCGGGCGAGGTGGGTGAGGTCGTCGTGACCACGCTCACCCCCGAATATCCGCTGATCCGCTTTGCTACCGGTGACCTCTCGGCATTGCTGCCGGGAGAGAGCCCGTGCGGCCGCACCAACCACCGGATCAAGGGTTGGCTTGGTCGGGCCGACCAGACGACCAAAGTGCGCGGGATGTTTGTCCACCCGGAACAGATTGCCGACTTGCTGCGCCGCCACAAATCGATCATCCGCGCCCGTTTGGTCGTTGAGAGGCCCGGCAGCACCGACGAGATGACGCTGCTGGCCGAGATCGGCGAGCCGGCGGAGGATCCGCTACGCATCGCGGAAACCCTTCAGGCGGTGACGAAATTGCGTGGGTCCGTCAGGCTTGTCGCGGAGGGCAGCCTGCCCGCCGACGGCAAGCTGATCGAGGATCGGCGGCAATTACATTGAATTCATCGAAAGGTCATAATTTTTTCAAACGGAAGTCCCAATCGACACCCCATATGGTAGGTGTAAGGTTCACCCTTACAGGTTTGTCCCCCAAACCTCGTACTCGGTCGAAAATATCGACCGTGGCCGCGCGGCTCCGGTTTCCCCCACCGGAGCCGCTTTTTTGCGTCTAGGCCTCCTTCGGATGGCACACTCCCACCCTCCTCTCAACCCTTGCCTCGCGACCGGGAGAGAGCTGGGATGGAAGACCGAGCCCGAACTGGTTGCCGAGAACATCGCTTGCCGACGAGGCGAGCGTCTTGTATTCGCCGGGCTTTCGCTGCGCTTGCCAGCGGGTGGGGCTCTCTTGCTGACCGGCGCCAACGGCAGCGGCAAAACGAGCCTGTTGCGGCTGCTCGCCACATTACTCCCACCGGCGGCCGGACGGCTCAGTTGGGGAGACGTGCTGATCGAGGAAAACATCCCGGCCTATCGCAAGCGCCTTCACTATGTCGGCCATCACGACGGCATCAAGCCGTCGCTGACGCCGCGTGAAACTCTGGTTTTCTGGGCCGCTCTACGCGGTAATGCGGTGCCCGCCGAGGCGCCGGCTATTGAGGCGGCGCTGACCGCGTTTGCGCTGGATGCGTTTGCCGCCTGGCCGTGCCGCTGGCTGTCGGCAGGTCAGCGCCGGCGCTTGGCTCTCGCGCGACTGGTTGCGACGCGAGCCCCCGTCTGGCTGCTCGACGAACCGACGAGCGCGCTTGATACGGACAACCAAACGCGCCTCGAACGACTCATCACCGATCATCGCGCCGTCGGCGGGCGGGTCGTCGTCGCGAGCCACACCCCAATCCGCATGGATGACGCGGCCGCCCTCGGCCTCGATGCCTTCGCCCCGGCACTCGGCGATACCGATGAATTTTGAACATGGGAGCGTTTACCGGGCTGTTCAGACGCGATCTCCGCCTCGCCCTCCGTCAGAGCGGCGATACCGGCCTGGTGCTCGGTTTCTTCGTGCTGGCGGTTGTCTTGTTTCCGCTGGGGGTGGGTCCGGAGCTCGCCATCCTGCAGCGGATCGGAGCGGGGATCGTGTGGGTGGCAGCGCTGCTCGCCGCGCTACTGTCCCTTGACCGGTTGTTCGAGGCCGACCACCGGGACGGTGACCTGGACCTCCTAGCCCTTTCCGAGCTGCCGCTGGAGCTGGCGGTGCTTGCCAAATGCGCCGCGCACTGGGTGGCGACCGGGCTACCGCTGGCGCTGGTCAGCCCGTTTCTGGCGCTATTTGTCGACCTCGAGCCCACCCCGATTGTTGTTCTGGCTCTAAGCCTGTTGATCGGGACCCCAGCCTTGAGCCTGATCGGCAGTGTGGTCGCCGCATTGACTTTGGGCGCTCGCCGCCAAGGTGTGGTGCTATCCATTCTGGCTCTGCCGCTCTATGTTCCGCCGCTGGTCTTTGGCGCCGGCGCCGTCGAGGCGAGCGCAGCCGGGATCGGCGAACGCGCCAACCTTCTGATCCTGGCCGCATTGACCCTGGGCGCCCTGGCCTTCTGCCCGTGGGCAAGCGCTGCTGCGTTGCGCGAAGCTCTCGATTGAGGAGCTCGGTTCGACCATGGTCTTATTTGCGCTACATTCGATTGAGATGATCTCGGGGCTCGCGGACGATGATCAATTGGCTGGCCAATCCTGCGCGGTTCATGCGGCTCAGCGCGACGGCTCTGCCGTGGTGCGGGTGGGGGGCCGTGATTGCCCTCGTGATCGGGCTCTATTGGTCGCTCGTTGTAGCACCTCCGGACTACCAGCAGGGCGATACCGTCCGGATCATGTACATCCATGTTCCTGCAGCATGGATGGCGCTGAGCGTCTACTTTTTCGTCGCCGCGGCCAGCGCCGTCGCGCTCGTCTGGCGGCATCCCCTCGCCGAAATCGCGGCGCGTTCGGCCGCTCCGGTCGGCGCGGCTTTCACCTTTATCTGTCTCGTCACCGGGTCGCTCTGGGGGCGCCCTATGTGGGGGACATGGTGGGTTTGGGATGCCCGCTTGACGTCCGTGCTGATCCTGTTTTTTCTTTATCTCGGCTACATCGCGCTGGTGAACGCCTTCGATGATCCCTCGCGGGGCGGGAGAGCGGGGTCTGTGTTGGCTCTCGTCGGCATCGTGAACCTGCCGATCATCAAATTTTCCGTCGACTGGTGGAACACGTTGCATCAGCCGGCAAGCGTCATGCGGATTGGCGGACCTCGGATCGACATCTCGATGCTGGTCCCGCTGCTGGTCATGGCGGCGGGCTTTACGTTGCTCTTCATGGCGCTGCTGCTGCTGCGGATGCGGACGGCGTTGAACGAGCGCAAGGCGCTGGCGCTGCGCCTCAATGGCGGGGCCGTTCTATCGCGGACCGAGCGGAGGCGAGCCGCCCCGGCCGAGCCGGCGGTGCGCTGAGGGAGCACAAATGGGAGATCTTCAGGCCTTCATCGCGATGGGTGGTCACGCGATGTTCATCTGGCCGGCCTACGCTGCGGCGTTCGCAGTCCTCGGCGGCCTCGCCGTCCAATCATGGCGGCGTTACCGCGACAGCCTCGTGAGGCTCGATCAGCTACAGGCGGGCAGGAACCGTCGTTGACTCGCAAGCAACAGAGGCTCGGTCTGCTCGCTTTGGGAATGGCCGCCCTTGGCGGCGCGGCGGCGCTGGTGCTGGTCGCGTTCAACGACAACCTCGTGTTCTTCTACAGCCCCAGTGACTTGAAGGCGAAGGCCGTTGCGACCGACCGCCGAATACGGATCGGCGGACTGGT
>JBJMQW010000073.1:0-20201 GCA_045802495.1 Allostellaceae bacterium
CGAAAGCGCCGCGACGCAAAGGATGCCAATAAAAATAAGATCGCTTGTGGCGCGGCGGCGTTTTGCTTAGGGTAGGCGCCTTCCTCGCAACAATGGAAAGGAGGTGATCCTGTGTCTAGCCCTAAACCGCGGTCATCCGCTGCCGTGACCAGGATCCCCACTCGTCTGGAGATCCTCGCCTGAGGGCGACGGCTCGCGGCCGCGATGGCCGCCGGTTACCGGTTTAAGGAAAGGCCGCCCTTCGGGGCGGCCTTTCTCTTAGGCGCACATCCTCGTGGTCCCGCTTTCTCGTTGGTCCGGGCGCGCAGAGGGCATAAAACATCCTCGACACCTCTTCCCGATCGAGGAGCGCGCGAATGCCCGACACCCTGACGAATTCCCCGATCATAGCCGCCTATCGTGCCGCGACTCCGGGCTCGGCCGCCGCCTCCGAGAAGGCGAGCCGGCTGTTCCCCAGCGGCGTCACCCACGATTCGCGCTATATCGAACCCTACGGGCTGTATATCACGCGGGCCCAAGGACCGCGCAAATGGGATGTCGACGGCAATTGCTATGTCGACTATTTCGGCGGTCATGGTGCGCTGCTGCTTGGCCATGGCCATCCCAAGGTCGTGGCGGCGGTCAACCGGCAGATCGAACGCGGCACCCATTTCGGCGCCTCGCACGAGACCGAGATCGCCTGGGCCGAATGGGTGTTGAAACTTGTCCCCTCAGCGGAGCGCGTGCGTTTCACCTCATCGGGAACCGAGGCGACATTGATGGCGCTGCGGCTCTCCCGCGCCTTCACCGGCAAGTCCAAGATCATCCGTTTCAAGCACCATTTCCACGGCTGGCACGACCACATGACCTCGGGCTATGCGAGCCATTTCGACGGCAGCCCGACACCCGGCGTTCTCCTTGGCGTGTCCGGCGGCGTGCTGCTGGCTGAGCAGAATGATGCCGAGGGGCTCGCCCGCCTGCTGGAGGCGAATGATGACGTCGCCGCCGCGATCATCGAGCCCACCGGCGCCCATGGCGCACAGCTGCCGATCGATCCCAAATTCCTGACTGAGCTGCGGGAATTGACCCGGCGGCACGGCGTCGTGCTGATCTTCGACGAGGTCGTCACAGGCTTTCGCGTCTCACCGGGCGGAGCGCAGGCCGAATACGGCATCCGGCCGGATCTGACGACCCTGGCGAAGATCCTGGCCGGCGGGTTGCCGGGAGGTGCCGTCGCCGGCCGCAAGGACATCCTCGACCTCCTCGACTTCCAGGTCACCAAGGCCGCCGACCGTGAGAAGATCACGCATCAAGGGACATTCAACGCCAATCCCCTCTCTGCCGCGGCCGGCGTCGCCGCACTCGAAATCGTCGGCACGACCGACGCCTGCGCCCGGGCCAACCGCTACGCTGACGATCTGCGTCGCCGGATTAACGAGGTGTTCGAAGAGGAGCACGTGCCATGGGCGGCCTACGGCATGTTTTCGAACTTCCACATCTTTCCCAACCCCGACCATCGGGCGATCGTCCCGACCCGCTTTGACCCGCTCGAACAGCCGGCGGAGGCTTTCTTCGACAAGCGCCAAGCCGGGATCGTGCACAAGTTTCGGCTGGCGATGATGACCGGCGGGGTCGACTTCAGCGGCAGCCCCGGCGGCGTCATCTCGGCAACTCACGGTGAACCCGAGCTCCAGGACACGGTGAAAGCCCTGCGCAATACCGTGCGCATGATGCGCCAGGAAGGCGAGATTTAAGACGACTGCGGCGGGATTGCTTGGCCGCTCTCAATTGAGGTTGGCGACGGCCTCAATCTCGACCAGGAAATCGGAGCCTGCCACCAGCTTGGGCACCGCGGTTACAGTGCTGGTCGGTGATTCAGGACCGACATACAAAGTCCGCAGATCGGCGTTCTGTTTGAACGCATCGCTGTCGGTGACGTAAGCGCGCGTCAGGACGATGTCGGACGCCTTCGCCCCGGCAGCCTTGAGGCACGCCTGGATATTCTTGCCAACCTGCTCGATCTGCGTTCGCATGTCCCCCTTGCCGACGACCTTGCCGTCGTCGGAAAGCGCCACCTGCCCTCCGACCAACACCCGCCGCCCGCCGTCGTCGCGCGAAATCACGACAGAGGTTGGCTTATCGCGGCACGGTGTTCCAACGATCACAGGTTCGGGCTGATTCTTGACGGCAGACCATTTCTCATCTGCCCGTTTGATGTTATCGGCGGTGTTCTGGCGCCATCTGTAGTGAACGTTCACGATGGCGCAGGCTCGCGGGTCAACGGTGTCCTTGTGGGCACCCTTGTCGAGGGACGCGCCCATTGCGCAAAATCCGTCGTATTGCGGGGCGTACTGCTCGGGATTAGCAATGAACAGATCGCGATGGGCGGCGCTGGCGAAATACCAACGCGCATTGTGCCACACATATTCGAAGTCGTTAGCGCCCCTGACAGGCGGCCCGTCCGTGAAGTAAGCAACGGGATCGTAACCACTAATGGCGATCCGAGTCTCGTCGCCCCAAGCGGCAGACGCAAGAAGGGACAAGAGCAGCCCGAATAGCGCTGTACATCGTTCAGAATAGGCTCCCCACACCGCCTGCTCCTAGAGAACGACCGCTGCCAAGAATCCCGAAATCAAGGATAGTGCGCGTCAGTTGCGGCGAGGTCAAACGTATGCGCGATGTGCGCTTTGGCAAAAAAAAACCGGGTTCCGGCAAGCCCACAGCGTAGCCTTACGAAACCGCTAAAATTAGCAGAGATACTACTATAAATTAACCATTGGTCCCGCTAGGCTCGGATTGCGCGAGCGGCGGAGCGGTGATGGCGGATGCGGCGCTAGCGGGCGAACGGACCGGCCCGCTGTTGGAATGGCGCGCCCGGCTTTTCGGTGGGTTTGCCGAAAGGCTCGCCGCCGAGGGCGAGCGGCGCCTCTTATGGCTGCCGGTGTTTTTCGGCGCCGGGATCGGCGTCTATTTCCTGCTGAAGGTCGAGCCGCCTTTGTGGCCGGGGGCTGCCGCGGCAATCGTGGGCGCCGGCGCGGCCTGGACCTTACGCCGCTATCCGGCGTGGTGCGAATTGGCGCTGGCCTTCGCCGCCTTCTTCGCCGGCTTTGTGCTGATGCGGGAGACCGCTTGGGAGCGCGAGGCGCCGATGCTGCAGCGCCGCCTCGGGCCGATCGCCGTCACAGGAAGGGTGGCCGACATCGACCTGGTGGAGAGGGGCTGGCGCATCATTATCGACGCCGATACCTTGCCGCGGCTCGATCCCGCCGAGCAGCCGCGCCGTCTCCGCGTGCACATCCCGCCGACCAGCGACGAGCTCAATCCCGGCGACCGCGTCAGTCTAAGGCGATGCTGCATCCGGTGCCGGCGCAGGTCATGCCGGGCGGCCGCGATTTCCAGCGCGAGCTCTACTTCGCCGGGATCGGCGCGGTCGGGTATTCTTTTGGCGCCGCCCGCCGGGTCGCCGGGCCGGAAGAGGGAGGCGGCTGGCGTGAGGCGTTGCGGCAGCTGCGCACCGATATGACACGGCGGATCGCGGCCGTTCTCCCGGGCTCGGCCGGGGGTGTCGCTTCGGCGCTGATCACCGGAAAGCGCGGCACGATCGCGGAAGAGGTCAAGCAGGCGTTTCGCGATTCCGGTCTATCGCACCTGTTGGCGATTGCCGGCCTGCATTTAGGGCTCGTCGGCGGCTTCGTATTTCTCGCCGTGCGCGGCGGCCTCGCCCTCGTGCCGCCGATCGCGCTGCGCTACCAGATCAAGAAGATCGCCGCCGGGGTCGCGCTCCTGGTGCTGGCCTGCTACCTGCTGATCTCGGGGGCGGCGATCCCGACTCAACGGGCCTTCGTCATGAACGGCCTCGTCTTTGCCGCGATTATCATCGACCGGTTGCGGATCTCGATGCGGGTCTGCGCCATCGCCGCCGCAACCGTGCTCGTCATCGACCCCTCGATTCTTGTCGGCGTCAGCTTTCAGATGTCGTTCGGCGCGGTGGTCGCACTGATCGCGGTCTACGAGACTTATGGCACGCAGCTAGGCCGGCTGCTGCATGGGCGATCGGTCTGGGGAAAGGTGTTCGGGTATTGCGGGGGCGTCGTGGTCACGACCGTCGTGGCGACGCTCGGCACCTATCCGTATTCGATCTACCACTTTCATCACTTGGCGCTGTACTCCCCGCTGGCCAATGTCATCGCAGTGCCGTTGAGCGCCATGTGGACACTGCCCTGGGGGGTCGTGACCTGCCTGCTGATGCCGCTCGGCCTTGAGCGGCTGGCGCTCGTCCCAATGGGCTGGGGCATCGACATTACGATCTGGGTCGCGCTATGGGTCTCGGCCTTGCCGGGCAATGTGTGGTTCATGCCCCGCCTGCCGCCGGAGGGCCTGTTGCTGATCTCGCTCGGCGGATTGTGGCTGTGCCTGTGGCGTGGATCATGGCGCTACTGGGGGGTGGTGCCGATTGCCGCCGGATTTGCCAGCATGCTGTTGACCCGACCGCCCGACATCGTGATCGCCGATAGCGGACGCTTTGTCGCTGCACGAGCGCCGGAGGGCGACTATTTTGTGGCCGCCGACAGGGGTGAGAAGATCGTCCGCTCGTTCTTTGTCTCGGAAACCGGCGCGGATTTGCGCGCTTGGCCCGCCCCCGGCGGCGGAGCAGCGGGCGGGCTCGATTGCGCCGGCGAATTGTGCCGTTACAGCGCCAGCGGCCGCACGGTCGCGATCGTCACCGGCGCGTCGGCGCTGCCGGTCAAGTGCAGTGGGATCGACGCCATCGTCAGCCAAGTGCCGGCCGGCTTTCGCTGCCGCTCGATCTTGCCGGTCATCGACCGGATCGATGTCTGGCGGCGCGGCGCAGTCGCATTGTGGCTCGACCGCGACCGGATCACCGTCGAGAGCACCAATGAGAGCCGCGGCGACCGGCCCTGGGTCCCGCATCCGCGATCGGCCCGCGAGCGGCTCAGGGCCGGCAGCCCAGAAACCGGCACCCGGGCTACCGAGCGGTCATCGCATTAGCACCTATCGGGTAAGCCATCACGGTCACAACGGCGAGCAGGTCGAAAACGCTTCTGAACGATCACAATGCGAGTGGAGGCGCAACCCCGCGACCAGCCGGCCGCCGGTTATCCATCCGCGCTCATCAGCGACCAATACCAGTCGGCGCTGCGGCGATCGAACCAGAAAACCGAGGCGTCGGCGCACCGCAATCTCTCGGCGAACGCCGTCGAGGCCGGGCCGTCCGCCGTTCCTTCGGCCGCCAACTCGATCAGATGGCAGTCGGTCTGCTCGGCGAATTTCGGGATGATCCGCAGCAGCACAGCCTGCACGGATTGCACGAACAGAAAACTCATCGGACCGAATTCGATGCTGTCGTCGCATCCGCCGTCGAAGAGCAAATGGGGTGACGACCGCACGAAATGGCGCAGGAATTTCCAATTCCAGGTGGTGCTGTAGCGCTCCCGGCGCGTCACTCGCGCAACGGCCAGCCAATCGGGCAACAACACGGCGCCGATCTCGTCCGCATCCGCCTTGCCGGACGGATCAACAAAAATGAGGCCGTTCCGGATGAACACCGGGTAGCGCGCCATCCGCAGTCGCGAGGGGTCGATGCGAGAAGACAGCTCGGGCTCGACCAACCTGCCGTCGAGGGCGAATTCCCATCCATGATAGGGGCAGATCAGGCGCTCCGCTGCGCCCTCCTCGGCATCGCAAACCGGGTAGCCGGCATGGATGCACACATTGCGCAACGCGTGAAGCCCGCCCTCGCCGTCGCGGGTCACGATGATCGATCGCGGCGCGGCGTCGAACCGAAAAAAATTGCCCGGCCGGGAGAGTCGCGTTTGATGATCGGCGGCGACGAACGGCCTCAGGAAGATCCGCTCCCGCTCGGCGGCAAAGACATTGGGATCGTTGAAGAGAGCGGGATCGGGCGATATCTCGCTGGCTCCACGGAGCTGTTCTCCGAGAGCGGCGACGCTGACAGGAAGATCCATAGGCGGGTCCGCAGTGATGGCTCGGGTCCGCCCGCGAATCGCCAGCGGCAGCGCCAGATTGAACCAGCGCCGGCAACCCCGTCAAAAGCTTTCTGTCATTTCGCCGGCTCCGGCACCGACCTGGCGCGGGACCCGCTTTCCAAATCTTCCGCAGCGTGGCGAAAGTCTTTTGAACCTTCGCTACCGGTTTTCAGCGAAGACACATCATCCAATGAAAACGCAACCTATCGACTGGTTTCAATGCGAGGATGTCGAAAGCGTTCCCGACAGGTTATCCGGCGCCTGGGTCTCAAAGGAACGCGAGTCCCGGCACATGCCATCATCGACAACGCGGAGGATGGCTATACTGCCAAACAAATCGCCAAAGAGATTTTCGATAACCTGCCGCTTGTGCGCGTCAGAGGCGTCTTGCGCTTTGCCAAACGCGCATCGGCGTCGAGGGGATGAAGATTCTCTTTGATCACAACACTCCACTCGGCGTGCGCCGCATCCTCGCCAACCACGACGTCCAGACAGCCGGGCAAATGGTTGGGCGATGCTTTCCAATGCCGCCGAACGCGCCGGTTTTGAAATCTTTATCACATGTGACCAGAACATCGCGTTTCAGCAAAACCTCACCATTCGGCGCATCGCAATTGTGGTGCTCATGACCAATCGCTGGAACGATATCCGCGCACGGCCCCAAACGATGCATCAGGCCGTCAATAACGCCAAATCGGGCACCGTTGCTACCGCCCGCTTCATTCTGCAGCGTGGCTCCGGCTCGCCGGCAGATCCCAAACCTTAAGCGAGTCATAGTGTGGGCGGAGCGCGGTGCAACCCGCCATCGATGCCGCTGACGCGGCGGCGGGTTGCACCCGCCCTACGATCGCTGGCCGTCGGTAGTGGGAGCGGGTCCGATCAATCGATCGGCACGAATATCGCCTCGTTCTGCGGCTGCTTTGCGGCTTCGATCTCCGCCGCCTTTTTTTCGACCAGCTCGACGAGATGGTCGACGATGTCGGCGTCTTTGAGGCGGTGATCGGTAAGGCCGCTAATATAGACTTGGTGCGTGCCGTTGCCGCCGCCGGTGAAGCCGATGTCGGTCTCGCGCGCCTCGCCGGGGCCGTTGACAACGCAGCCGATGACCGAGACGGTCAAGGGTGTGGTGATGTGCTGGAGGCTCTCCTCGAGCCGCTCGACGGTCTTGATCACCTCGAATTGCTGGCGGGCGCAGGATGGGCACGAGATCACCGTGACCCCGCGCCGCCGCAATCCCAGCGATTTCAGCATCTCGAAGCCGACCCTGACCTCCTCGACCGGGTCGGCCGACAGCGACACCCGGATCGTGTCGCCGTTCCCCGACCACAACAGCATGCCGAGCCCGATCGACGATTTGACCGTGCCGCTGCGCAAGGCGCCCGCCTCGGTGATGCCGAGGTGGAGCGGATAGTCGCAAACCTCGGCGAGCTGCTGATATGCGGCGACGGCGAGAAACACGTCGGACGCCTTGCACGAGATCTTGAACTCGAAGAAATCATTGTCCTCGAGGATTTTGGCGTGGTTAAGCGCGCTCTCGACCATCGCCTCCGGGCAGGGCTCGCCATAGCGCTCCAGGAGGTCGCGCTCGAGCGAGCCGGCATTGACCCCGATCCGCATCGAGCAGCCGTGGTCCTTGGCCGCCTTGATGACTTCGCGGACCCGCTCCGACGAGCCGATATTGCCCGGGTTGATCCGCAGGCAGGCGGCGCCGCTCTCGGCCGCCTCGATCGCACGCCTGTAGTGGAAATGGATGTCGGCGACGATCGGCACCGTCACCCGCTTTACGATGTGCTTGAGCGCCAGCGCCGATTCCTGGTCGGGGCAGGAGATCCGCACGATGTCGGCCCCCGCATCCTCAAGCGCCCGCACCTGCGCGACCGTCGCCGCGACATCGCTCGTCACGGTGTTGGTCATCGACTGCACCGTGATCGGGGCGTCGCCGCCGACCGGCACCTTGCCGACATGGATCTTGCGGCATTGCCGGCGGTGGATGTCGCGATAGGGCCGGACGCTCATGAGCGGTTCTCGCGTAATTGGCACGATGTAAACGGCATATAGCGGCTTTCGGCAGCGGACAAAAGAGCGCGAACCGGAAACGCCGCTCTTACTCGCTGACCGCGGTTCCTGCGGCCAGCGCCCGAGGGTCGAGCGCGACCTTGCGGCGGACCGCGCCTGTTGGACCGACCGGCGGCACCGGATTGCCGCCGACGGTGATGTCGAGACACCGGCATTGCCGGTGCGCATCGTCAATCCGGGCTCGTCGGGGACCTCGTAGCTCTCGCCGGGCTTCAGCACGCGTGCGACCAGAACCGATCGTTTGCGGTCGCTTATCTGGACCCAGCTGGCGGCGGTCGCACGGATGATAATTTCGCTCGGCCGGCCGGCCGCCCGTGAAACCGCCGACAAACTCGCTGCGGCATTGGAATTCGAACGAAATGACGGCGGCGACCCTGCGGCAGAGCCGGCCAAAGGCCGGGTCGTCGAACCCGCGAGAGCATGCTCGTCCATTGCCAGTACGGCGGTTGGAGGCGCCGCCACCGCTTGTGCCGGGAGCGGAAGGACAGGCTGAGTTCGGCCCGATTCCTGGTGTGCTCGTAGGAGTTCGGAAAGTTCCGCCGGCACAGGAGCAACGCGCTCCAGTCGGGAGCGCTCGCCGCTCGACAGGTAGAACCAGGTGCCGTAGCCGCAAATCGCCAGAATCATCGCCACGAGCAGTGCTCCGCCGCGGGGCACGCTCTCTTCGCCGAGCCTCATCGAGAATGAGAGGTCCGGCTTCGCCGTCAGTCCGGACGACGCTTGTTTGAAGCGCTGCACAACCTCCCTGCCGTCGAGCCCCAGGTAATCCGCATAACTCCGCAGAAACCCGATCGCATAGACCGACGCCGGGAGTTCGCTCAGACGGTCCTGCTCGAGAGCTTCAAGGTAGGCGGGCCGGATCCTGAGAGCCGCTGCGACATCGCCGATCTCGAGACCCAATTGCTGCCGCCGCTGCCGCAGCGTGTCCCCGACAACGCACGCCTCGAACGACGCCGCGGCCGCGCGGTCCGAGGCTTCTTCGGTAAGTGTCCTGAACCGTTTGGGCAGTGCCATTGGCCGATCCCGCACCAGCCCAATCTTACGCAAAACCCCTTCGATTGTCTAACCCATGACACACTGCAGCGGTTGGATAGCCTGTTACAATCAAAACTGAGACACGTTGCGGCGAGGCACCGGGAGGGAAGTCAGGGACGGGCCACGCCCGCTCGACGAGCTACAACGCGATGTCGTGGTCGCGGGCGTAGGCTTCGAGCTTGGGCCTGAGCGAGTGATCCGGACGGTTGCCGATCTCTTCGAGGTAGCCTGCAACCGCGCCCGCGTCGAGGCTGCGGATCATCGTCTTTACGGGACCGACCGCCGTCGCCGCCATCGACAAAGTCCTGAACCCGAGGGCGATCAGCGCCATCGCCTCGATCGGATTGCCCGCCATGTCGCCGCACATGCTCAGCGTCACCCCGGCGTCTTGGGTCCGCATGATCACCTCGCGGAAGAGCGCCAGCATCGGCGCCGAGAGCGGGTCGTAACGATCCGCGAGCTGCGGATTGCCGCGATCGCAGGCGAAGAGAAACTGCAACAGGTCGTTGGTTCCGACGGATAAGAAGTCGATCCGCTCGCACAGCGCCGGCAGCTGCCATAACAAGGCGGGCACTTCGAGCATGACGCCGATTTTGACCGCCTGGGGCAGCTCGCGTCCCTCCCGCGCCGCGCGGGCGAGCTCCATGTCGACGATGGCGCGCGCATGATCGAGCTCGGCGACTTCCGCAACCATCGGAAATTTCACAAACAACGCGCGCGTCTCGGCTGCGCGGATCAGGGCACGCAGCTGCTGGCGGAGCATCGCCGGCCGGTCCAATCCGATGCGGATCGCCCGCCAACCCATCGCCGGGTTGTCTTCGGGAAGGTGCGGCAGATAGGGCAGCACCTTGTCGCCGCCGATATCGAGGGTGCGAAAGACCACCGGCCGGCACTTCGCCCTTTCGAAGACCTGTCGGTAATATTTGGTCAAGTCTTCGACGTCGGGGAAAGTATCCCGTACCATCAAGGGAAATTCCGTGCGGAAAAGCCCGACACCCTCCGCGCCGGTCGTCTCAAGCTGCGCGAGATCGATCAGCAAGCCGGCATTGAGCAGCAGCCGAATATGGATCCCGTCGCGGGTGACGGGCGGGGTCGAGCGCAAGGTGTCATAATAGGCGCGCCTGCGCGTGCGGGCCTCGACCGCCGTCGCCACGGATTGCTGGATATCGGCGCTCGGCCGGATGAGCACATTGGCGTGGTCGCCGTCGACGACGACGATGTCGCCCGCCTCGATCCGGTTGGTCGCGTCATCGACTCGCCCGACGACCGGAATGTCGAACGCGCGCGCCACGATCGCGACATGAGCTGTCGGCGAGCCTTCCTCGAGCACCAGCCCCATGATCCGCCGCCGCGCGTAGTCCAGCAGCTCCGCCGGTCCCATGGCCCGCGCGACGAGGATGAATTCGGACGGCAATTCGGCCCAAGCGGCGCTTGGCGGCCGCCCGGAAAGGTGCTGCAAAAGCCGGTTCGCCAAATCATCGAGGTCCAGAAAGCGTTCGCGCAGATAGGGATCGGAGATCTGCGTCATGCGGCCGCGGGTGTCGTCGGCGACTTTCTGCACCGCCGCCTCGGCGGTCAGGCCGCTGCGGATCGCGTCCGCGATCCGCGCGACCCAGCCACGATCGGCAGCAAACATCCGATAGGTCTCGATTACTTCATGATGCTCGCCGACGCCGTATTCGAGACTCGTCTCGACGAGTTCGTCGATTGCCTCGCGCATCGCGGCAACCGCCTTGCGAAGACGCGCGAGCTCGGCATCGGCATCCTCGGCAACAACCTGATGGACCGCCACTCTCGGTTCATGCAGCACCGCTGGCCCGATGGCGAGGCCGGCGTTGAGCCGAACCCCGACGAGCCTCGCGGGCAGCATCCCGCCGCCGTGACTTTGGGCAATCTCCAGCGGGTTGACGAGATCGCCGCTTGCCGCCAATTCCGCGACGATCATCGCGATCGTCTGGAGAACCTCGATCTCGTCCTCGGTGTAATGACGCAGACTGCGGTTCTGCACGACAAGCACGCCGAGAACCCTGCCGCCTCGCAGGATCGGCACACCCATTAGCGAGTGAAAGATCTCCTCCCCGGTCTCGGGACGAAAGGCGAAGTTCGGGTGCGCCTGTGCGTCGGCAAGCGCCAGAGGCCGGGCAGTGGCGGCAATTACCCCGACGAGCCCCTCGCCGACGCGCAGCCTGGTGCGGTGAACCGCTTCGGGGCGCAGCCCCTCGGTCGCGAACAGTTCGAGCACCTCGCCCGCGCGCATGATGTAAGCCGAGCAAACTTCTGCCACCATTTCGGCGGCGATCACGCGGACGATGCGGTCGAGCCGTTCCTGCGCCGTGCCCGACCCGGCCATGATGTCACGAAGTCGGCGCAGGAGGCGGCGGGTCCCGCTGACGCTCGCTCCGGCCTCCATCACGTTAGCGTCCCGGCCACTTTAGCGTCCCGGCTCGTCGGTTACGGCCGGGCGGAGGCGGGAACCCTAGCCCGGGCTCGATCCCGGCGCGCAGCGAGGACGGCAAGCGCCTGATCAATCAGCTCCTCCAGGATTTCGGCGGTGCTCTGCGTGCGCGTGACAAAGCCGACACTTTGGCCGGCCATCAAGGAACCGCCTTCGATGTCCCCGTCGATCACCGCGCGGCGCAACGCACCCGCCCAGAAGTGCTCGATTTCCAATTGCGCTTCTTTCTGCGACAGCTCACCCCGGGCGAAATCGTCGATGACCCGACGCTGCACCGCGATAAATCGCTGGGTTGCCGGGTTGGCGAGCGCGCGAACCGGGATCACCGGAAAACGCGCGTCGACTTGGACCGAAGCCACCGCGTCGCGCGCCGCCGCGCGGATAAAGGCCTGTTTGAAACGCGGATGGGCGATCGATTCATCGGCGCAGACAAAGCGGGTGCCGAGCTGGACGCCTGCCGCCCCCATTTCGAGATAGGCCAACATCGCCTCACCACGGCCGATTCCGCCGGCGGCAAAAATCGGCACACCCCTCAGCTGCGGCAGGATTTCCTGGGCTAGAACACTCGTCGAGACCGGACCGATATGACCGCCCGCCTCGCTGCCCTCGATGATGATCGCGTCGACGCCGATGCGGACCAGCTTGCGCGCAACGCCAAGGGCCGGTGCGAAGCACAAGACGCGCGCCCCGCTCCGCTTGATCCTGTCCACCGCCGTGCTGCTCGGCAGACCTCCCGCCAGCACGACGTGGCTGACCCGCCGTTCGGCGCACACGTCGATCAAGTCGGACAGCTGCGGGTGAAGGGTGATCAGGTTGACGCCAAAGGGACGTTGCGTCAGCGCCTTGGTCGCGCAAATCTCAGCCGACAGCAGCTCCGGCGACATCGACCCGGAGGCGATAACGCCGAACCCCCCGGCGTTGGAGATGGCTGCGACGAGGTTCCGCTCGGAAACCCAGGTCATGGCTCCGCCCATAATGGCGACGTCGCAGCCGAGGAGCTCGCAGCCTTCGGCCCACAAGCGGTCGAGCTCGCCTGCGAGGCAACGACGGCCGTCGTCTGCCTCGCCGAATGGGGGCGGTTCGCCGGCCGATAAATCAGTCGCGCCGACGTCCTCGATCATTCGGCGCTGTCGAGTCCATAGGCGGTATGCAGGGCCCGCAAGGCGAGCTCGGTGTATTCGGCAGCGATCAGGACGCTGACCTTGATCTCCGACGTCGAAATGACCTGGATGTTGATGCCCTTGTCGGCGAGTGTCTGGAACATCTTGTTGGCAACGCCGGCATGACTGCGCATGCCGACG
Source organism: Allostellaceae bacterium (assembly GCA_045802495.1). Lineage (GTDB taxonomy): Bacteria > Pseudomonadota > Alphaproteobacteria > ATCC43930 > CGMCC-115725 > AP-15. Next base: position 12,855 of record JBJMQW010000073.1, read on the forward strand.
CCGATCACCGAGATCTTGACAACGTTCGAGTCGGGCTTCAGCTCGGCAAAGCCGATATGGGCCCGGCGCTGCTCCAGCACCGAGACGGCTCGGTCGAGATCGGCGCGCGCGACGGTAAAGGTCAGGTCGGCGGTGCGGCCGTCATCCGACGCGCTTTGCACGATCATGTCGACATTGATCGCGTCGTTCGCGAGGGGACCAAAAATGGCCGCTGCAACGCCCGGGCGATCGGCCACTCTTTGCACGGTGATCTTGGCTTCGTCGCGGCTATAGGCGATGCCGCTCACAACCTGCTTTTCCACGATTTCGTCTTCGTCGACTACGAGGGTTCCGGGAGTGTCGATAAAGCTCGACAATACCTGCAAACGCACCCGATGGTTCATCGCCATTTCGACCGAGCGAGTCTGCAGCACCTTCGCCCCTTGCGACGCCATCTCCAACATCTCTTCATAAGTGATTCTACTAAGCTTGCGGGCCTTCGCAACGATCCGGGGGTCAGTGGTGTAGACCCCGTCGACGTCGGTGAAGATATCGCAGCGATCAGCATCGAGCGCCGCCGCCAGCGCGACGGCGGACGTATCGGAGCCGCCGCGGCCGAGAGTGGTGATCCGCCCGCGCGGCCCGACACCCTGAAATCCGGCCACAACGGCGACTTGCCCCTGAGACAAGCGGCGGCGGATCTCGTCGATCTCAATGCCCTCGATGCGAGCCTTACCGTGTACGCCGTCCGTACGTATCGGGACTTGCCAGCCAAGCCAGGAACGCGCTTCGATCCCCAGATCCTGCAGCGCGAGGGCGAGCAGCCCCGCGGTGACCTGCTCGCCGGACGACACAACGACATCATATTCGCGCGCGTCATGGAGGCGGCTCATATCGCGCGTCCAGTCGACGAGCTGGTTCGTCGCTCCCGCCATCGCCGAGACGACGACGGCGACCTGGTCGCCGCCGTCGAGCTCGGATTTGACGCGTCTCGCAACATTCCTGATGTGCTCGACACCGGCGACCGAGGTGCCGCCGAACTTCTGAACAATGCGCGCCATCCCCTTCTCGTCGCCGGTTGCCCCGCGGGGCGCGGGCGAGAATTCCAAACTGCTATTGCTCGCCCTTGCACGCCACCACATACTCCCTTCGGCTCTTTCGGACCATAGAACTGAGCCTTTTGACCCGGAGGATCGCCCCTTGCGCGAGACCGGCGCCACGATCGACCCGGAAGAGATCGGACGCTTTGCCGCACGCGCCGACGCATGGTGGAATCCCGACGGCAGCTTTCGCCCGCTCCACCAACTCAACCCGACGCGTCTCGGCTTTATTCGTGAACACTTGGTGGCGCATTTTGGTTGCAGAATTGACGCGTTGCGGCCATTCGACGGGCTGCGCCTGCTCGATATCGGCTGCGGCGGGGGGCTTATCGCCGAGCCGATGTCCCGGCTAGGCTTTGCCGTGACCGGCATCGATGCGAGCGCGGAAGTGATCGGCGTCGCCCGTGCCCATGCCGAGGCCGTGGGTCTTGCAATCGACTACCGCACCGCCACCGCCGAATCGCTCGCGAAGACAGCCGGACCATTCGACGCCGTGTTGGCGCTGGAAATCATTGAGCACGTGGCTGATCCCGCAGTTTTTCTCCGATGTGCGGGCGCGCTGGTGAAGCCTGGGGGTGCCTTTATCGGCGCGACGCTGAACCGAACCGCACGCTCCTACGCCTCGGCCGTCCTCGGCGCTGAATACCTCTTAGGCTGGCTCCCCCGCGGCACGCATGATTGGCGTAAATTCGTACGGCCGTCGGAGTTTGTGCTCGGCTTGCGCCGGAACGGCCTTCAGCCCACGCAATTGGCCGGTATCAGCTATGATTTCGTCAGCGGGAAATGGTCGGTCTCGCGGGACCTCGAAATCAACTACATGGTGATCGCGGTGCGGCGATGAGCCGTGAGATATTCAGCTGTCGGTTGTCGGAATCCACGGGATCCGCCCAAAGCTGATCCCTTCATCGTCGAGTTCACGCGATTCCTCGTCGGTGGCCTCGCCATAAATGCCGTGCGGATCGATCTCGCCATAATGGATCCGCCGTGCCTCCTCGGCAAAGCGGGTGCCGACATAGTCGCAGTTGGTCTCGATTTGCCGGCGCATCTCGATCAACGCAGCGCGGAACTGGGCCGGCGAGATCGCCGGCATCTGGCGGGAACGAGCGAGCCGGGGCGCCATCACCGCCTTCTCAACCGAGGTATCGCCACATTCCGGGCATCCGATCTCACCCGCCTTCTGCTGTGCCTCGAACCCGTCCCCGTCACGAAACCACGCCTCGAATTCGTGGCCGTGAACGCAGCGCAACGTGAACAGGATCATCGACACTACCTCCTAGCCGGTAGTTGTATACCGGCCTACGCGCCCTCGGCAATTGTCTGAGTATATGGCGGCAAACCCTAAAATTTCCGAGTCTCTCCGCTTCGCGCGGCGGCCCGCATGTTTTGAGATCAGCCGCCACACGACGGCATAACGACACCGAACGCGATGCTACTCGGCAGCGAGGGGGCGAACCGCAAGCTCCGGCTTTGCAAAGGGCCGGTCGTGCCCGAGCGAGGGGACCATGCGCCGCGCCTTGGCGATCGCCTCCACATCGATGCGTGCACTGACGATTCCGACACCCTCGCCGGCGTCGGCGAGCACCTCGCCCCAGGGATCGACGATCAGCGAATGACCATAGGTTCGCCGGCCCTCGGCATGCTCGCCCCACTGCGCCGGTGCAAAGACAAAACACCCATTCTCGATCGCCCGCGCCCGCATCAACACCTGCCAGTGTGCCTTGCCGGTGGGCACCGTGAAGGCCGACGGAATGGCCAGGAAATCGGCGCCGGCTTGGGCGAGCGTCCGGTAGAGCTGAGGAAAGCGCAGATCGTAGCACACCGTCATGCCGAGCACGCCCCACGGCGTGTCAGCGAGGACAGTGCGACCGCCAGGGCGGAAAGCGTTGCTCTCGCGGTAGCTTTCGCCCCCGACGAGATCGACGTCGAACATGTGGATCTTATCGTAATGGGCGACGACGGCGCCGCTCGGATCGATCAGGTAAGAGCGGTTGGCAAGACGGGTTTCGTCTTTGGGTATTCCGGCTTCGCCGGAGACGTCGACGGCCAGCGAGCCGATCAGCAGCCACACGCCGGTCTCGCGCGCTACATCGCGCAAAGCCGCAAGCACGGGATGGTTCGGCTCGTCGCGCGCCTTGGCGCGCCGCAGCTTGCCGATGGGCTCGGTAAGGCCAGTGTTCTCCGGAGTGAGAACCAGATCCGCCCCGCCGTCGCGCGCCCGCCGAACGAGATCAGAGACGACGCGGATATTGGGATCGTAATCCCTGGCCGAGGTGAACTGAATGCAGGAGGCGGTAAAGCTGCGGCTCATTTCACGCCCCCCAGCTTTGCGTCGAGCTCCCCTGCGCGGTCGAGGGCGACCAGCTCGTCGGAGCCGCCAATATGTTCGCCATCGATAAATATTTGCGGAACCGTGGTGCGGCCACCGGCACGTCGGATCATCTCGTCGCGTCGCGCCGGTTCCTCGATGATATCGATCTCGGTATATGGCACGCCCTTGCGTTCCAGGAGACCACGGGCACGCGAGCAATACGGACAGAACATCGTCGTATAAAGCTCTACCTCGGCCATTGCTGGGATACTCCGATTGCGGGCGCGCCCTTCAATTAAGCCGACGACGCCCGGGTGCCAAGCCCTCTCCTAGCCGCCCATCCGCAATGCGCGTGCCAGGGTCAACACGCCGATCGACGCGGCCCCGGCGCGTTTGAGCACGCGCGCGCATTCCTCGACAGTCGCCCCCGTGGTCATCACATCGTCGATGATCACGACCCGCCTTCCGGCGACGCTGCGGCCCGCACGCATCAGAAAGGCGCCCCGAACATTCCGTTCGCGCGCGGCGGGGCCGAGGTGACCTTGCACCGGCGTGCGCCGGCGGCGCACCAGCCAATCCACGGCAACCGGCGGGCCGCCGGCAGAGCGGACCGCCTGCGCGAGCAGGACTGCCTGATTGTAGCGGCGCTGAAACAGCCGCGTCCAATGCAGCGGCACCGGGATCAGAAGATCTACGCCGCTCAGAACCTCGCTTCCGGCGCGATGCATGCAGCGTCCAAAAGGCGCGCGCCTGGTGCGTGCGGTCGCCGTGCTTCAAGCCGAGCACCAGTCGGCGGCTGTTCTTGTCGTAGCGCAGCACCGCGCGCGCCCGATCCCAGCTGTGCCGCTCGCGGGCGCAAGCGGCGCACAGCGCATCCTCGCCCATCGGATGCGGAAAGGGCAGCCCGCAGGCTGCGCACCACGGTGGTGCAAAAAACGTAATGCCGCTCCAGCACCGGCCGCACAACGAATCCGGCTCGTCCACCGTTTCGCCGCAAGCGAGACACCGCGGCGGCAATACGCCGTCGACGAGGGCGCGGCCGATTCGCAGCAACCCGTTCGAGGCCCGAAGGGCGAAGCTTGCCGAGCCGACCATCAGCACACATCATCAGCTTGTCGGCGGGCTCGTCAACGTCCGATGCCTCGCCTTTTTGCCGGCTGAAGGAGAGCATACATGTCGGAGCCGAAAAACCCGGTGCTGACCGGCGGATGTCAGTGCGGCGCCGTTCGTTACGTCCTCACCGCGGCACCCGAACGCGTTCACCTCTGCCACTGCCGCATGTGCCAAAAAGCCGTCGGCGGACCGTTCGCCGCGCTCGCCCCGGTTCGACGCAGCGGCTTCGCCTGGACGCGAGGGACACCTGCGAGTTTCGCCAGCTCCTCGCTCGCCCACCGCGACTTCTGCGCGCGCTGCGGAACGCCGTTGAGCTTCCGCTATGACGATGCGGACACCATTTCGGTCACGCTCGGCAGCCTCGATCGCCCCCAGGATGTTCCACCCGTCCGCCACTACGGGTTCGAAGGCCGCGTCAGCTGGCTCGACAGGATCGACTCGCTGCCGGCCGAGACGACAGAGGAATCCATGCCGGCCGAAAGATCGAAAAAATACGTCGATTATCAACATCCCGATCACGACACGCCGGCCGATTGGATGGCGCCCAGCCGACGTTGACCGACCCCAGCACGCTATTCGATCGCCATGCCTGGCGAATGCACCGCGACCGCGCGGCAAGAGGCGGTTGCGTCGATTTTTTGCATAGCGAGGTATCGGAGCGGCTCGTCGACCGCCTCGACAACATCGACCGGCAATTTCGCGTAGCGCTCGATCTCGGTGCCCACAACGGCGCGCTGTCGCGTTCGCTCGAACACCGGCACGGGATGGAACAGGTTATTGCGGCCGATCCCTCCCTCGCCTTCCTGGCGCGTCTCGACGGGGCGAGGGTGGCCGCGGATCCCGACTTGATCCCGTTTCGCGACGGTAGCTTCGACCTCGCGGTGAGCGTCCTCGCCCTACATTGGGCCGGCGATTTCCCGGGTGCCCTCGTTCAGCTGCGCCGCGTGCTCAAACCCGACGGGCTGTTTCTCGGAGCGATGTTCGGCGGCAGCATTCTCATCGAGCTGAGAAACGCACTTCTCGAGGCCGAGCTGATGGAAGAAGGCGGTGCGAGTCCTCGCGTGTCACCGGCTGCCGAGCTTGGCGACGTAGCGGCCGTGCTTTTACGAACGGGCTTCGCTATGCCGGTCGCTGATGCCGAGAAGATCACAGTCACCTATCCGGATGCGCTGTCGCTGATGCGTGATCTGCGGGGCATGGGAGAAACCAATGCGCTTACCGCGCGCCGCCGCACCCCATTACGCCGGATGACTTTGGCTCGCGCTGTCTCCCTCTATTCCGAGCGGTTTGGTCTTCCCGACGGCCGCATTCCGGCGACCTTCGAGATCCTCTTCCTGACCGGCTGGGCGCCGTGAACACCGTCCCAGGGATAGAGGAGATCCGCGCCGCGGCCGAGCGCATCCGCGGGTTTGTACGGCGGACGCCACTGCTCACCGCGGCGCCTGCCCGGGACCACTCCGACGTCGCCCGCGAGGTTCTGCTGAAACTCGAGTCGCTGCAGGTCAGCGGCTCGTTCAAGGCCCGGGGTGCGATAAACGCGGCGCTCACGTTGCCGCGGGAGAGGCTGCGGCGCGGTATAGTCACCGCATCCGGCGGCAATCACGGATTGGCGGTCGCCTATGCCGGCCGGGCGACCGGCGTCCCGGCGACGATCTTCCTGCCGCGCTCCGTCGCCCCCGACAAGCTTGCCAAATTCGATACCTGGGGCGCCCGCGTGGAGATCGCAGGCGAGGTTTGGGACGACAGCAATCGCGCGGCGTTGCAGCATGCGCAGACCGAAGGCCTTGCCTATATCCACCCGTTTGCCGATCCCCGTGTGATCGCTGGTCAGGGCACGATCGCGCTCGAGATTCTCGAGGATGCGCCGGATCTTGACACGCTCGTCGTCGCGATCGGGGGCGGCGGTTTGATTTCCGGAATAGCGATTGCGGCGAAGGCGCTGACCCCCGGGATTCGAATCATCGGTGTCGAGCCGACCGGCGCGCCGACCCTCTATCAAAGCCTCGCCGCCGGCCGTCTGTTCGAGCTCGACAGGCTCGACACCGCGGCTGTCACCTTGGCGCCGCGCCGCAGCGCGGCCGTGAACCTGACGATCATCGAACAAGCCGTCGAGCGGATCGTCTTGGTCGAAGACGGCGAAATGCGCGAGGCGGCAACGTGGCTGTGGCGCGAAGCCGGGATCGCCGCCGAACTGAGCGGCGCCGCCGCCGTCGCCGCCCTGCTGGCCGGCCACTACCGGCCGGCGCCCGGTGAACGAGTCTGCGCCGTCGTCTGCGGAGCCGGCCTCGACTGCATCGACTGAAAATCATCCAACCGCCGTCCGGAACCGTGATCAATGCTGGGCGGTTTGTCTCTCGATTATTAACCGCGACAAGGATCGAGGGCTCCCAAGATGGCAACCAAGACGAAGACTAAAGCCGGCCGCGCCGCCGAGCGGAAATCAAGCCGTTCCCAAGCCGCAAATAAGAAGAGCGAGACCCGCACCGAAACAATGAATGTATTCGATCTGTTGGAACAGGATCACCGCGAAGTCGAAGAGTGGTTCGATGAATATGACGAGCTGGAAGACAATGACGACGGTCAGAAGTCCGAGCTCGCCGAGAAGATCTGTTTGGCTTTGAAGGTGCATGCTCAGATTGAAGAAGAGATTTTCTATCCGGAAGCCCGAAAGGCGACCAAGGATAACGATCTGCTCGACGAGGCGATTGTCGAGCATGCGACAGTCAAAAGACTGGTGGCCGAGATCGAAGAGATGGAAGTCGGCGACGATCTCTACGATGCCAAGATCCGGGTCCTTGGCGAGATGGTCAAACAGCATATCAAGGAAGAGGAAGACGAGCTGTTCCC
>JBJMQW010000074.1:0-8927 GCA_045802495.1 Allostellaceae bacterium
ATAGGACGACCATCCGACAGGTCTCATCCACGGCACCGGCAGCCCTCTCCCCGCCTGCGGGGAGAGGAGCCCGCGTCGGGTCGGGAGAGGATGAGAGAGGAGCCCGCTGCGGCGCTGACCGGCGGCGTCGTTCCCCCGCGTATCAATTCACGAGCGGTTTCGATGCTGCTCAGCGAGTTGTTGTCGCGTCGAGAAATTAATGGGCGTGCAGCAACCCGACAGCCCAGAGGAACCCGATAAACGCCAATACCAAAGCCGAAATCCTCATCATCTCGGACATAAGCATAAGGTCAGCCGGCCAAGCCATTGGTCGAGGCGGCAGAAGCGTGCGAAGAAGCCCCGCTATGGACGACATCGCAAACGATTGTGAGAGGTAGGGATTCCGCGAAACCACCCAGACCAAGGGCGGCGTCGAGTTCGCACAGCGCCATTTGCGATTTTTCGTACACGCCGTCCCCGAGATTGGCGAACACCACCACCAGATCGGGTGCAAGGCCTCCGCCGAGTAATAGCCTGGATAGGTTGCGGACCTCGGCCGCGAGCTGCTCTCGGCTCGGATGGACCAATCGGGCTACGCTCCACCCCTCGCGCGCAAAGCGAAGGCAGCGGTCCCATGTCGCGTTAAAGGATAGACGGCTTGGCGCTGCCGGTTCTGCGTAGCCTCCGAGCGGCAGAAATCGGCTTACTGTCGGAGCGAGAGCCCGATCATAGATTATGACATTGGCGCTCGTCAGGGCTTGGTGTTCGAGCGATGCCGGCACCGGGTCCGCCGAGGTGATTTCGGCAAACCATAGTTGCCCCGGCCGCATCTTGGGGAGCGGTAACTTTACCAGCTCTGCCGGGGAACCTTGATACCGGGCCTTGGGCGGCGTGAAATCCGCCGGCCTCCACGACGATGGACCGGCCTCGATCGTCAATCCCTCGGTCATCGCTCACCTTCCCCCGCGCGGGGTTATTGACGCACAATGCTGTTAAAAGAATCATATTTACAAATCAAGTTGTCAATACAGTCACAAATAACCTTACACATATGTAATTTAGGTGACGTTTCTCTCGCGGCGGCCGCGAGGCTCGCCAGGCCGCTGGTCAGGCTTGGGCTAGCTTATCCGTGCTCGGCACTCGCCAAAGCCAATCGGCGTGCAGCCGGGCTTTTGGCAATGGGCGCGAAAGATCACCTCGTCCCCGTCCTCCAGGAAAGTGCGAATTTCGCCGGAGGTCAGGGTTATCCGACGCTGGCCGTCGGCGCTCAGTTCCATCAAGCTGCCGTACCCCTCCTGAGTCGGACCGGAGATCGTCCCGGTCCCGAACAGATCGCCGGCAGCCAGGTTGCACCCGCCGCAAGTATGGTGCGCAACCAGTTGGGCGATCGTCCAGTAAAGGTCGGTTGTGTTGCTCGTCGACATGCGATGCGGCGGGAAACCTTTGGCCTTGAGGCCCTCGGTCATCAGCAGGGCTTCGAGCGAGACGTCGAAAGCGCCGATGCGCTGGTCGGAATCATCCCAAAGATAGGGAAGCGGACGCGGGTCTCCGGACGGCCGCGGTGGCTGGGCCGCTCGGAACGGTTCGAGCGCGTCGATCGTAATCACCCAGGGCGAGACGGTAGAACCGAAATTCTTTCCGAGGAACGGACCGAGCGGTTGCGATTCCCAGCCCTGCACGTCGCGCGCGGACCAGTCGTTGACAAGGCCGAGGCCGAACACGTGGTCGCTAGCCCGCGCGATCGGGATCGGCTCGCCCAGATCGTTTCCGGGCCCGATCCATACCGCCAGCTCGAGTTCGTAGTCGAGCTTCTGCGCCGGACCGAAGCTCGGCGCGTCTTCGTTGACCGCCTTACGCTGGCCGTTCGGGCGCCGAACTGACACCCCTGACGGCCGCACCGAGGAGGCCCGGCTGTGATACGCGACAGGCACGTATTTGTAATTCGGGCTCAGCGGGTTGTTCGGGTCGCGCCGCATGCCGCCATTCCGGGCATGATGAATGCCGGCGAAGAAATCGGTGAAGCTGCCGATGGCCGCCGGGAGATGCAGGGTGCACTCGGCACCATTGCACAACAGGCGCGCCGCCAATGGTTCGACCTTAGCCCGCTCGGGACCGTCGGCGGACAACAGGGCAGAAAGCCGCCTACGCAGCGCAACACGCGGGCGACTACCCAGCTGCATCAAGGGGTTGAGAGTCGGCCCGGAAGCCGCCTCGGCGGCTGCCGCCGCGTCGCCCGAGAACAGGCCCGCCTCCAATCCTGCCCGCAAATCGAAGATCATATCTCCGATCGCCACCCCACCGCGGGGTTCCTTGCTTGAAGTGCTGAATATTCCGAACGGCAGATTTTGAATTGGGAACTCCGGATGGCCGCGAGCCGAACTGACCCAACTTTCACGCTGCGAATCATGGGTTTCGTCAATCATCGGTTTTACCCCTCGTTAGTGGGTCGCATGGGCCCGATCATCCCTCATTCCGCCGGCGGAAGGGAGCCGCAAAGGAAAGCGTGGCTCACGACCGGCGCAGCTTGCTTGTGTCGTCCAGCGGGTGAAATGCAGGGCTCGGCCGCCGCAGGGCGAGGAGACCGAAAAACAACGCCAAGGCCAGCGAGCCGCCCACCACCGCGACCGTCGATAAGACGCTGTGTTGCGGCAGAATGCCGATCAGCAAAGTTCCGATCGCCGCTGTTGTCATCTGCAGGAAGCCGAGCAAGCCGAAGGCTGCCCCGGCAACCCGCGGATAAACGCCAAGCGCCGCGGCCATTCCTGGCGGCTGGCTCAGACCATTGCCGATTGAGCTGATCGCCATCGGGACAAAAAGCGCCCAAGGAGTGAGCTCGACAAAACACCAGGCCGCCAGCATGAGCCCGGAAACGAGCGACAGGGCGAGACCGAACACGTAGAGCCGCGTACTCCCGAATGAAACCGAGAGGCGGGCGACTCCCGCGTTTCCAATAATATAGGCCAGCATTGGCAGCAGGATCATCAACCCATAGGTGCTGGGCGGCTCGTGCAAGACCTCGGCGAGAAGGTAGGGCGCGCTCGCAAGAAAGGTGAACCAGGAGGAGCTGGTAAACGCCGTTGCGAACACAAAGCCGAGAAAGGCCGGCGAACGCAGCAGCAGCACAAAGGAGCCGGTCATTCCTGCGATATTGAACGACGCCGGTGTTGCGTGGGTCTCCTCGAGCTTTGTTGTCGTCAACGCCAGCGCTACGGCGCCGACCGCACCGAGCAGGGCGAAATCCGCGCGCCATCCAACCCATTCGGCGAGATAGGCGCCGACCGCCGGTGATAGCGACGGCGCGAGACTCATCGCCATTGCGATCATTGCGAGAGCCGGTGCGGAGCGCTCGCGCTCGTACACGTCGCTTACGATCGCCCGGCCCAGCACCATCCCGGCGCATCCGCCGCACGCCTGGATCACCCGTCCGACGATCAGCACGGGTAGGGACCATGCAATCCCGCACAACACCGTCCCGACGAAGAACAAGGCCAGTCCTACAACCAGCACGGGGCGCCGTCCGAAGCGATCGGAAACCGGACCATAGACGAGTTGGCCCGCCGCAATGCTCGCGAGAAAAAGCGTCAGCGTAAGTTGCACGACGGCGGCTGGCGCGTCGAAGACTACGGCTAGCCCCGGCAGCGCCGGTACCAGCATGTGCAGCGAAGCCGGCGCGATCGCGGTCACTAGGGCAAGCAGCGCAAGCGACGGCTCGGGCCGGCGCACTGGGGACAGCAAAGAGAAAGCAGGAACTCTGCCGCGACTATTTAACTTCGACCAGCTCCAGGGCTTCGCGACTCGGGCCTTCAATCATCACGGCGCGGGTATCGCCGAGCGGGTAGGCTTCTTCAAGGAAGGTGACGCCCTCGCTGCGCAATTTGTCGATCCACGCATCGAGATCAGTGACGCCAAGAGCAATGTGATCCTGCAATTGCCCGCGCGAGCCGACGAGCGGACGGTCGCCCTGATTGGCGTACCAGATCAGCGCCACGTCGCCGAATTCGACGCCGGCGCGCGGACTGCGGAACATCCCTTCGCGGTTGAGGGCTGGCCACGTCGGCTCGGCGCCGCGCGGCACCTTGCAATCGGCTTCGGTGACCGGGACGCCGCCCCAGCCGGTTCGCGGCGGGGCGTTCAGATGCTTCTGATACCAGAGCTGCGCGCACAGCGGATCTTCCTGATAGAGGTGCACATGGTTGAAACGTTCGGCAGGATGGTCGCCGGCATATTCGACGAGCGCGTCGTCGGGACCTTTCATATAGGCAAAGCCGCCCCCGCCCGCCGGTCCGAGACCCTTTTGCTTCGCTTCGGCAATCTGCGCCCTCGTCAGACCCAACACGCCGCCTTGCCCGGGCCAGGTGTCGCTGCTGATCAGCACCGAGCCGGCTTCGTCGCCCGTATAGAGCGGCAGCAGCTCGACTTCTTGGCGGGGCCGGTAGGTTTCGAGGCTGCGTCGAGAGTCGGTCACATGCCAACCGAAATGCCAGATTGCGCTCTGCGGTTCGCTGGTCGGCGGTTTGTCGACCTTGGTGAACAGCAACATGGCGTCATTCGGCGATTTGAGGGCCGGAAAACCGCCCCACCTTCCTTGGGCGGTGCTCGGAAACTGCCGCGTGTAGAAGAGGATCGCCGCGTCGGGGTCAACCGAATTGAGGTGTATGTGATGAAATTTCGGGGTCGTCAGCATGGCAGTCCATCCCTCGCAGCCGGAGTGCTTTCCGATGAGCTATTGTCTTGCAGGGCAATAAAGGCGGAGCGGGCTGTTTCTGAAAGCGATATTTGATCGGGCCACCGCGCAAATGCGCGACTCCGAAATCCTACCCCGCCGAGCCGCTCTAATTAAAAAGAAAAATACCCCGTGTCGCCTGCAGACTGCCGTCGTGTCGAGCTCGACGCCCCGGCGATCGGAGCCGGGGGACATTCCGGCACGTCGCCTTTGGCATCTCGGAGAGAGCTAACGCTCAGCGCTGCCCGGTACTCGCGCCACATGACACAAGGAAAATTCCGCTCTCACCTCTTTAGCGCTCGGAATGCTTTTCTTAGCAGGGATGACGAAGTGTTAATTTTTAAGAACAGTGAAAATATACTATAGAAATTCTCAAGTGAATGTTCGAGGTGGAGCGGCCGACTCGTAGCTGTTGCGATAATGGCGCATCAGAGAGTGATGCGCGCTTAAGCAGCGGAGAGGGTTGACAGGGCCATTTTCGCCCGCTTAGCCTCGTCTTGCCCACCCGTCTTACCCGGAATTGTCGGGGACAATCCGGGGTGACACCGATCTGCATTCTCTCGCCCAGCCAATACTTTGGTATGGCGGCCCGATCGTCATGCTTGCGGTCAGAGGGATGCCCCGCATGAGGAGACGATGCAATGACAATGCGTCGAACGATCGGCCTTTCTCTTGCCTTTCTGGTGATTTCCGCCGCGGCTATGGGTGCATCTCCCGAAAAGGACACGTCGCGCCAGATTGCCCAACCCCTTGCTGCTAAACCCCAAAAAGCCGAAACGCAAACGGGGCGGATCGGCAAAGCGTGCGACATGACGCGCGCACCCGCCACAGCCGATGCTAGCGAACGGACGCAGCACCGCTTGCCACCCAATGCGACACTGGCCACGCCCGATTCCCATCGGGGGTCGGTACACTCCAATGGGCCGAGCCAGATCGGCAAGGCGGCCTGGTACGGGCTCGTCGGGAACTACACCGCGAATGGAGAGCGCCTAGACACGGTAACTGCGACCGCGGCACATCGCTCGCTGCCGCTGTCCTCCTATGCCAGGGTGACCAGCCTCGACAACGGCCGTTCGGTCATCGTCAAGATCAACGACCGGGGTCCGCAACCTCGGCGGTTCATCATCGATTTATCGCCGCGCGCCGCCGACGAGCTCGACATGAGAAGGGCGGGGGTGGCCGCCGTCATCGTCGAGCCGGTCGTTTTCGAGCGGGCGATGCCCGCGGAAGCAGCTCCCACGACCGCGGCGTTTTATTACGCCAACAACGACTGATCGAGCAACGACAGGCGTTTGGACCGCGGGCGGCGTTTGGCACACTATTAGTTCGCTTCAGCACCGCTTTCGCTGATTTGTTAGAAGATGGTGCCGGGTGAGGCCCCCGGCACCGAGCATTATCGAGAAATCGCTGATATGCTTCCCAACGCGGCGCGGTCTTGTCAGTTCGCTGGCGCCCGCAGAGAAATCCTGTGTCTTGCGGCACGCCTCGAAAGTCGAAAGCCGAGAGCGGCTGGACGCAACGAGTCAGGCATTTCGACTGTCCCTCGCGCCGCTCGTTTTTAGTAGTACCGGCCTCGCGCCTGTGATTAGGCCGACTACAAATTGGCGGCACGCTCGGCGTTGGACATCAAACCTTTAGGTACGTCCGTTAAACAAGTCCGCGGTTACCGCTTTCGGTTTAGCCATTTGGCGCCAAGCAATGCACCGCCGACTGCCAAGACCACCGGAATCCCAAGGCCAACTAGCGGCGCCGGCGCTGGTTTGTGGTGGCCAGTACCGCCAGTATGGTCACTAAGGCGTCCGTCGCCGTGGTCCGCGGCAAATACCGGCGCCGCACCGATGCAGAGCCAGATCGCCAGAAGCGCCGCCTTCATACCGACCTCTCGAGGATTGGGTTTGAGCAATACGGTCAAGACTTTCACCCTAATCTCCTGTTGATGAACCATTTTGTAGGAATACAGAAATTAGACTCGAAAGATTAAATACGTCAGTAAATTGATAGTTAATCTAATAAGATTCGAAGTTAATTTTTTCTGTGCTGGGCGGCTAAGGTAATCGGACGTGTGGAACGGATGATCTCCTCGGGAGCAGGATCGGCCCCGCACTTCGACACAGTCTGTTAGGGCTACCAACGGGTAGGGAACATATTTGCCGGAATAATTGCAGTAATTCGCTAGCGAAAGTTGCGACAAGTCGACCAACCCTGAGGCGACCTGTAATAGAAAAGCCCCAGCATATCCAAAGATAAACATGCTGGGGCTAGCTAGTTATATAAGGTTAGCAGGTACCACCCCAACCAGTTGCAGTCTTCCAAAAGTTGCAAACGCTAGTATCGTAATATGGACCTTGTAGCTCGAAGCCTAGTTGACCTGCGTAGTAGTAGCTGATGTTCGAGTTAATATAACCTCCCCCTGGAGTCCAGAACAAGATCACGGGGCTACCACTTGCTCCTGGGGTTTGGGGTGAGCCGAAGGAATTTGTCGCAGGCCCGAGAGCATCAGGTGCATCGTCGTATCGATGTTCGGTGTTCGTTTGCACCATAAACCCGCCGTCATAGGGAGCCTCTGCTGGATAGCCCATGTGTATCCAATTCTGTTCCCGGCCCCAATTCCAGGCGAACCCAAGACCACCGGTAGCACTCACAACGTTCGTGGCTAGGACGGTTCCAGTAGGCTGGAGCCCCACATAACCGACATCTCGGGTGAACGCCCCATTGTTGAACCACGCTCCCTTGGTAGAAGCGAAGGCCCAAGACCAACAACCGAAGGTTGGATTGACGCCCCCTTTGTTTTTATTCCACGCGGGGCAGTACATCCAGTTGGTATAGAATTTTGCCTTTCCGCCGTCCGCTATGCAGTGACCAGCAGTCCAAACGATATTCAGCGCGGCACCCCCGTATGTAGCTGCCGCGCTGCACACGAAATCGCCTACACCCGGCTCTGTAAAGAACAGCCTGCCTATAGCCGAATAAGGATAGGCAGTGTAAGGCGTCACGGCCCGTCCGTAGGCCGGGTCCAGGGTGAAAGTTGTGTTCGGTCCTGGATAAGATCCGTCGGCAGGTTGTGGAGCACCGTTCTCGATCTCGGCGATAGCCGATTGTGGTAGCGGGGTGTCATGCATTCCCCCAGCTACGCCCGGAGTTCCTTGTGCCGCAGGCATAGCACTTGACGCAGTTGGATGATGCCCGGTGCCCGCAATCGTAGGAATGTGCTTCGGCTTGGCATTCGCCATTGCCTCAGCAGTCCAGTGACCGAGTGTTGCGCTAACAGGCCGGTTGTTGCGAATAATCGGGTCCGCGCCCTGTGCCCAAGACTGGGCTGTTAGAAAACACAACAAACTGCTTCCAAGAAGCAGGTGTTTAAACGGTGACACGTAGGTCTCCTATCAGAGTTGACGTTATAGTTGGGTTGCTCAGCGTTTACGATGATTAACGAGGATCGATTCTCGCGCTTTTATCGTTACGTTGACTCGGTCAGACCGCTTACGATAGATAGAGGTCTTCTCACATTTCAAATATACCCGTATTTATCTATCTTTTGCCCTTTATGCCAGAAATCGCTCGCATATGCAACTAAACGTTAGGTTAATGATTGGCGAACACGGTACGGAGTTCGCTTACCGCCTGCCATCGTCCGTTGGGGAACTCACGAGGGCCTAGCTGGTATCCCTTTTGGCGGATGAGTATTCTTGTCTGCCAGTCCCCGATAACCCGCCTTGCTTTAACGGGGCCCAAGAGACGCCATGACAATTCGCCATTCAGATGGGAAATAGGTGGTACACAAATCGGCACACCCTGTGGTGCACATCCCACCGGGAATGGCCTCTAGCTCATTGATGTAATGTCTTTACGAATCGTTGGTGCCGGGTGAGGGATTCGAACCCCCGACCTTCGGTTTACAAATCCGAAGCTATAGCATAGCACAGCGTACCGGGGCGTATCTAATAGCTTGAAAACTGCGAATCTGCGTCGATATTTTGTAGATGCGCGTATTGTCGCGTGTGTTTCGCGCCTAGCATGGGCCTAGCAAAGCGCCCAACCAAAATTTTTGGAGGGTCGGGATGGGCGTTGTACTACCCCTACGGGACCGGGCTTCGCGCGGCCGTGCGAAAACCGAGCGGCTCGCCTTTACTGAGCGACGCCTAGAGAAGCTGCGCAAACCGGAAACTGGCGCCCAGTACATCTTCGACACTAAAGAACCGGGGTTGTGTGTCCGGCTGACGCCTAC
>JBJMQW010000075.1:0-5051 GCA_045802495.1 Allostellaceae bacterium
GATCGCCGCGACATACCCGCCGGGACCGGCGCCGATCACGACGATGTCGTAGCGCTCAGCCATGATTCCTCAGGTATGATTAGAGATCGAACAGCAGCCGCGACGGGTCCTCAAGGCATTCCTTAATGCGCACGAGAAACGTTACCGCCTCGCGGCCGTCGATGATGCGGTGGTCGTAGGTCAGCGCGACATACATCATCGGCCGGATCTCCACCTTATCGCCAATGGCAACAGGCCGGCGCTCGATCTTGTGCATGCCGAGGATCGCCGATTGCGGCGGGTTCAGGATCGGGGTCGAGAGCAGCGAGCCGTAGACGCCGCCGTTCGAGATCGTAAACGTGCCGCCGGACAGATCCTCGATCGTCAGCCTGCCGTCGCGCGCCTTGCGGCCGAGCGCGGCGATCTCCTTCTCGATATCGGCGAAGCTCTTGAGATCGGCGTCGCGCACCACCGGCACGACAAGGCCCTGCTCGGTGCCGACCGCGACCCCGATGTCGTAATGGTTCTTGTAGACGATGTCGTCGCCATCGATTTCGGCGTTGACCGCCGGCAGTTCCTTGAGCGCGACGAGCGCGGCCTTGACAAAGATCGACATAAAGCCGAGCCGGACGCCGTGCTTTTTCTCGAATGCCTCGCGATGCCGCTCGCGCAACGCGATTGCCTGGCTCATATCGATCTCGTTGAAGGTCGTCAGCATCGCGGCGGTGTTCTGCGCCGCCTTCAGACGCTCGGCGATCCGGCGGCGCAGCCGGCTCATTCGCACGCGTGTTTCGTGCTCGCCGGTGACAGGCGCTGGGGCCGGCTGCACAGGCGCACGCGCGGAGATCACATCCGCCTTCGTGATCCGACCGCCGGGCCCGGTCGGCGGAATCCGTTGCGCGTCGAGGCCTGTCTCTTCGATCAATTTGCGCACCGCGGGCCCGGCGCGTTCGAGCACCTGCTGCCCCTCACCCCGACCCTCTCCCCGCAGGCGGGGCGAGGGAGGAGAAAGCCCCTCGCCCGGCGAGAGCGGGGAGAGGGAGGGGCCCGCGTCGGCGGGAGGGTGAGGGCCCGCCGCGGCGCCATCGGCGATCGTGCCGAGGATCGCGCCGACCGGTACGTTGGCGCCCTCCGCTGCCAGGATTTCGGTGAGAGTGCCGGCAGCCGGCGCTGGCACCTCAAGGGTCACCTTGTCGGTTTCGAGCTCGGCAACCGGCTCGTCCACGGCGACTGCCTCGCCCGGCCGCTTGAGCCATTTGGAAATAGTCGCCTCGGTGATCGACTCACCCAGGCTCGGCACCTTTATTTCGGTCGGCATCGTGCCTCAGGCCGCCAGCGCGTCGGCGACCAGCTGCTCCTGTTCTTCGACGTGGCGTTTGTGAAGGCCGGTTGCCGGGGAGGCCGCCTCGGCGCGGCCGGCAAAGCGCGGACGGGCCGCGGCGATATCGAGCCTGGTCAGGACCTGTTCGATGCGGCGGTCGACAAAAGTCCAGGCGCCCATGTTCTGCGGCTCTTCCTGACACCATACGATCTCGGCGTTGGGGTAGCGCTGCAGTATTCTGGCAAGCGCATTGAATGGGAACGGATAGAGCTGCTCGACCCGGACCAACGCGACCCGATTGTCGCCGCTGTTTGCACGTACCTTCACCAGATCGAAATAGACCTTGCCCGTGCAAAGCACGACGCGGCGCACCTGATCATCCGCTGCAATGGCCTCAGTCTCACCAATGACCCGGTGAAACGAGCTCCCCGGCGCCATGTCGTCGAGGCGCGACATGACCTCCCTGGCGCGCAGCAGCGATTTCGGGGTGAAGATCACCAGCGGCTTGCGGAAGTTGCGGCGGATCTGGCGCCGCAGGGCGTGGAAGTAGTTCGCCGCGCTGGTCAGGTTGCAAACCTGGATGTTGTCTTCGGCGCAGAGCTGCAGATAACGCTCGATCCGGCCGGACGAGTGTTCGGGCCCCTGCCCCTCATAGCCATGCGGCAACAGCATGACGAGGCCGCTCATGCGCAGCCATTTCGCCTCGCCGGAACTCAAGAACTGGTCAATGATGACCTGGGCTCCGTTGGCGAAATCGCCGAACTGCGCCTCCCAGAGGACGAGGGTTGAAGGATCGGCGAGGCTGTAACCGTATTCAAAGCCGACCACCGCGGCCTCCGAGAGCGGGCTGTCGATGATCTCGAACGGCGCCTGGCCAGCGCTGACGTGATTGATCGGAACGTAGCGCTCTTCGGTCTCCTGATCGACCAGGATCGCGTGACGCTGTGAAAACGTACCCCGGCCGCTGTCTTGGCCGGACATCCGGACATGCGTTCCTTCGGCACAGAGCGAGCCGATCGCCAAGGCTTCGGCCGTCGCCCAGTCTATCCCCTCACCAGCTTCGATTGCGGCGCGCTTCGCCTCGAGCTGCCGGGCGACCTTTGGGTTGAGACGAAAGCCCTCCGGGACGGTTACGAGGCCACGGCCGATCTCCCGCAATCTCTCGCTGGCGACTCCGGTGTCGCCGCGACGATCATCGGCGGGCGCCTCTCCGAGCCCGGCCCAGGCGCCTTCGAGCCAGTCCGCCTTGTTTGGACGATAGCTCTTGGCGGCTTCGAATTGGGCTTCGAGCTCGGCGACAAAGTGACTCGCCAATGCGTCTGCTTCCCCTTCGCCCAGCACACCCGCTTCGACGAGACGTTTGGCATAGAGTTGCCGCGTCGTCGGGCGACGCGCGATCGTGCGATACATCAGCGGCTGCGTGAAGGCCGGCTCGTCGGTCTCGTTATGCCCGTGCCGCCGATAGCAGAACAGGTCGACGACGACGTCTTTCTTGAATTCCTGCTTGAATTCGAAGGCAGTCCGGGCGACTTCCACGACGGCTTCCGGGTCATCGCCATTGACGTGAAAGATCGGCGCCTGGACGCCCTTTGCAACGTCGGAAGGGTAAGGGCTCGACCGGGCGGCGGCCGGGGCCGTCGTAAATCCGATTTGATTGTTGACGATGATATGGACCGTACCGCCGGTGCAGAAACCAATGAGATCCGACAATTCGAGCGACTCGGCGACCAGCCCCTGCCCGGCGAAAGCAGCATCACCATGCATCAGGATGCCCGCCACCTGGCTGCGGTCGCTGTCGCCGCGTTGCAATTGTTTTGCGCGGACTTTGCCGAGCACGACCGGATCGACGGCCTCGAGATGCGACGGGTTGGCGGCCAGAGAGAGGTGGATGGTCCTCCCGCCGATTTCGCGGTCGCCCGAGGTGCCGAGGTGGTATTTGACGTCGCCCGAACCGTGGACATGGTCGGGATTGGTCGAATTGCCCTGGAATTCGGAGAAGATCGCGGCGAAGGGCTTGCCGACGAAATTGGCGAGCACATTGAGGCGGCCGCGATGCGGCATGCCGATGACGAATTCGCGGATGCCAAGCTCAGCGCCGCGGTGGAGGATCCCCTCCAGCGCCGGCATCAGTGACTCGGCACCCTCGATGCCGAAGCGCTTGGTACCGGTGTACCGGCGATCGAGAAATCGCTCGAAGGTCTCGGCGGTCGTCAGGGTCTGAAGGATCTGCTTCTTCACGGCCGCCGAGTAGGCCGGACGGCTCTGCCGTTTTTCAAATTTTTCCTGGATCCAAGCCCGCTCGGCCGGCACCTGAATGTGCATGTACTCGACACCGATCCGGCCACAATAGGTTTCGCGCAAGATCGTGATGATCTCGCGCAATTTGGCGCGCTCGCGGCCGAACAGGTTGTTGATAAAGATTTCGCGATCGAGATCGGCCTCCGCAAAGCCATAGCTGCGGTAGTCGAGCTCGGGATAAGGACCGCGTTTCTCCAGCTGCAGCGGATCGAGATCGGCTTCCAGATGACCGCGCACCCGATAGGCGCGGATCAAATTGAGGGCACGAATCGAGTCCGTCGCGGTCCGACGTAACGCCTGTGCGTCGATTTCGACGGCGTCCGCCGCGCCATTGCCGATTATCGGCGGCGCGGGCTTGGCCCAGGACGGGCCGCGCATCTCGGTGAGCATCGCCGGGAGGTCATCGCTCATATCCGAAAAGAAACGCCGCCAGCTTTCATCGACCGAATGGGGGTCTTCGAGAAAGCGCGTATAAAGCTCGGCGATAAAACCGGCATTTGCGCCGGTCAGAAACGTCGTGCCGTCGATATCCACCATGACAGACCCTAAGAGGCGCGAAGGCCCGGCGACTCGTCATGGCCGGGCTCGGCCCGGCCATCCACGCAAGAGGCTGACACGATTGCCGGCACGAGAGGCGTAGATGGCCGGGTTGAGCCCGGCCATGACAATGAGAACGGCTATAAACTAATTATCGACTGCCAGCCCTACAACCGATCGGCCGCGGTCATCCTCGCAGCACCTCTCGCATTGTCGTGCCGATCGCGGCCGGCGACTCGGCAACGACCACTCCCGCACTGCGCAGCGCCTCCATCTTGTCGCCGGCGCCGCCTTTGCCGCCGGCGATGATGGCCCCGGCGTGGCCCATCCGGCGCCCGGGCGGCGCCGTGCTGCCGGCGATGAAGCCGACCATCGGCTTTTTTTTACGTGAGGATTTTACGAAATCGGCGCCGTCTTCCTCCGCCGTGCCACCGATCTCGCCGATCATGACGATCGCCTCGGTTTCGTCGTCGGCGAGAAACATCTCGAGGATCTCGACGAAATTTGTGCCGTTGACGGGGTCGCCGCCGATGCCGACGCAGCTGGATTGTCCCAAGCCGACTGCAGTCGTCTGCGCCACAGCCTCGTAGGTCAGAGTGCCTGAGCGCGACACAATGCCGATCCTGCCGCGGCGGTGGATATGCCCCGGCATGATTCCGATCTTGCACTCGTCGGGGGTGATGACGCCGGGGCAGTTCGGCCCGATCAGCCGCGAGCGGGTACCCGAAAGGCTGCGCTTGACGGCGACCATGTCGATCACCGGGATGCCTTCGGTGATGCAGACGATCAAGGGAATCTCGGCGTCGATGGCTTCGAGGATCGCATCCGCCGCGAAGGGCGGGGGGACGTAGATCACCGACGCGTCGGCACCCGTCGCCTGCCTCGCATCCCACACCGTGTCGAAGACGGGGAGGCC
>JBJMQW010000076.1:0-13128 GCA_045802495.1 Allostellaceae bacterium
AGCGACGGCGCCGCGCCGCGAACGCATCGGACCGGTCGCCGGTCAGCCACATTCGCAGCATGATACCGTCGGCAACACTAACTACAGCCAGTTCCGCTATTTCGGCGGGCGCAATGATAATTCCTTCGGTGTAACTGAAACCGAGCGCAAAATCCTCGAAATCGTCGGGTGTCGCCATCAAGACTGCATGCGTGGCACCGTCATAGCTGAACGCGACCGGCACCTCCTCCGCCAAGGTGCGTTCCCCCAACAGCGTAGAACCATTGCGCCATGCTTGCCGTGGGACACGCTGCGCCGGCCGCGGCACCACACGCGAGGCCTCCAACGCAAACATTCTCATTTACCCGGATATAGCTGCGGCGGCTGAAGGCGAACTAAGACCGGGATCGACTTCGCCGCCGGGGTCCCGCTTTTCAGATCATGATAAGCGAGCGGCAGCAGCGGATTGGTCTCCGGGTAATAGGCGCCGATCGAGCCTACCGGGATGCTATGAGGTTTCGCCCAGAAGCCGCCCATGACTCGCCGTTTTCCGTCCTCGGCAAGCGATTCGATCTCGACCATGTCGCCCTCCGTGATACCCCGTGCCTGCATGTCGGCTTCATTCATGAACACCACCATGCGGCCCCCGAACACGCCGCGATACCGGTCGTCGAGACCATAAATCGTCGTATTGTATTGATCGTGGCTTCTGAGCGTCGCCAGCCGAAGCATAGCGGGGTCGGAGACCGGAGGGTCTTCATCGAGCCCGGGAAATACTAGAAAATTGGCACGGCCCGTGGCGGTGTTCCAAACCCGCTGGCGTGGCGGATTGGTGAGATGAAAGCCGCCCGGCTGACGGATCCGCTTATTGAAATCGGCAAACAGCTCTGGAAACACTGCTTCGATTTTGTCGCGTATCCGGTTGTAGTCTGCGGCATAGGAGTCCCAGTCGATGCCGCAATCGGGCAGGGTGGCTTGCGCCATGCCGCAGACGATGGCGAGCTCCGATTTCAGACGCTCGCCCGGCGGTTCGACAAGACCGGATGATGCATGCACCATCGACATGCTGTCTTCGACGGTGATCGACTGCCGTCCACCCCCCTGCATGTCGATATCGCTGCGCGCCAGACAGGGGAGGATCAGCGCCTGTTCGCCATGGACCAGATGACCGCGGTTGAGCTTGGTGCTGATGCCGACAGTCAGCCGCAAGCGGCGCATTGCCGCCTCGACCACAGTCCAGTCCGGCACGGCTCTGACGAAATTGCCGCCGAGCCCGATGAACACTTTGGCGCGCCCGTCCACCATCGCCTGAAGGGCGTTGACGACATTGTGCCCATGAGCCCGCGGCGGGTCGAAGCCGAACACTTTCTTGAGCTGGTCGAGGAACGCAGGCTTCGGCTTTTCGTCGACGCCCACGGTGCGGTCGCCTTGCACATTGGAATGGCCGCGTACTGGGCAGATCCCGGCTCCGGGTTTGCCGAAATTGCCGCGCAGCAGTAGCAAATTCACCATCTGCTGCACGTTTGCAGTGCCGAGCCGATGTTGGGTGATCCCCATGCCGTAGACGAGGATAACCGCGCGCGCCCGCATGTAGACGGCCGCCACGTGCTCCAGCTGTTCGCGCGGCAGGCCGCATACCCGTAATATGTCGTCCCATCTTGTGTGGCGGAGATCGTCCGCGAACGCCTCGAAGCCGTGCGTATGATGCGCGATGAAATCGAGATCGAGTACTGGTTCAGCGCCGTTGCGAACCGCCTCGTCATGCGCCTCGAGCACCAGTTTCATGACACCCTTGAGGGCCGCGACATCGCCGCCGATGCGGACCTGGCAATACTCGCTGGCGATTCTCGTCTCGCCAAAGGTCGCCATCTCGATCGGATCCTGCGGTGCCGCAAAGCGCTCGAGAGCGCGCTCACGCATCGGGTTGAACACGACGATCGGCACGTTGCGGCGCGATGCTCTGTGCAACTCCGTCAGCATCCGCGGGCTGTTGGTGCCCGGGTTCTGCCCGAGAATGAAGATCGCCTCGGCATGTGCGAAATCATCGAGCAGCACAGTCCCCTTGCCGATGCCGATGCTTTCGGGAAGGCCGACGCTGGTCGGCTCGTGGCACATGTTCGAACAATCCGGGAAATTGTTCGTGCCGAAGCGGCGCGCGAAAAGCTGGTACATGAACGCCGCCTCGTTCGAGGTGCGTCCCGAGGTGTAGAACTCGGCCTCGTTCGGGTCGTCGAGAGCGTTGAGTTCGCGGCCGATCAGTGCGAACGCCTCGACCCAACCGACCGGCACATAATGGTCGGTTGCGGGGTCGTAGCGCATCGGCTCCGTCAGCCGTCCGTGCTCTTCCAGCCAATAATCACTTTCTTGTTCCAGCTGACGGACAGTGTGGGCCGCGAAGAACTCGCGCTTCACACGACGCTTGGTCAGCTCCCAGCTGACGGCCTTGGCGCCATTCTCGCAGAACTCGAAAGAGCTCGTATGTCGCGGATCGGGCCAGGCGCAGCCAGGACAGTCAAAGCCATCCGGCTGGTTCATCGACAGCAGTGTCTTGGAGCCTTTGAGAGCGATGCTTTGCTCGCGCAGCGCGTTTGCAGTGGCTCGCAAGGCGCCCCAGCCGCCGGCGGGTGGATTGTACGGGGCGAACACGGGCTTTCCGGCCAGCTCATCAGGAACGTTGGCCGCAGAGGGAGGTGACGGAGGTTGGTCGGTCATGATCACTCCAGAGCCAATCCGAGCACTGCTTCTCCGCCCGAAAGCGCGAAGAGCATCTAGATTGCGATCAGGTAAACGGTCGGAATAAGCATGCGTACTGTCGTATTTGATTTCAACTAACCGGCCGTACCCAGTTAATCCTGGTCAATCCCGGTAAATTCTAATGAGGCGCGCCATTTGCTATCCGGCTGCGACAAAGGCGGGTAGCGGAATCCCGGCGATTTGCAGGACCAACAGCAGATTGAGCGCGAGCACGACGGCGGCCGCCGCCGTTGCTGCGGCTCTGGTGAGACGTCCGTTCGCGTAATCACCCATGACATCGCGGCGGCGCGTCAGGATCAGCAGAGCGATCATCGGCACCGGCAGAATGAGGCTGAGCACCACCTGGCTGAGAACGAGCGCCTGGGTGGCGGCGAATCCGAGGGCCACGATCGCGAAGGAGGGCACCATCGTGACGAGCCGGCGAAGCCAGAGCGGGATGCGAAACCCGACGAAGCCTTGCATGATGACCTGCCCGGCCATGGTGCCGACCGCCGAGCTCGACAGCCCGGACGCGAACAACGACACCCGGAACACCCCCGCGGCGCCGGAGCCAAGGATTGGTATCAGGGTGCGATAGGCGGTGCTGATCTCTGCCACATCATCGTGCACGCCGTCGTGGAAGGCGGAAGCGGCCATTGCCACGATCGCCATGTTGACGAGACCGGCGAGACCGAGCGCCAGCACGACCTCGCGGTTCGAGTACTGGATCAGCCGCCTTCGCTCTCCATTGGTTCGCGGGAGGACACGATCCTGAGTGAGGCCGGAATGCAGATAGATCGCGTGCGGCATGACCGTGGCACCGACGATGCCGACAGCGAGCAGGACCGCCTCGCCGTCATCGAGGCGCGGCACGACCGTATGGAACGCAGCCGCCGACCAATCGGGCGGCGCGATGAGCAGCTCGACCAGATAGCTCGCGCCGATCACCCGCACCAGGCCGCCGATCAGCAGCTCGATTGGCCGGAATCCGCCGCGCTGCAGGGTCAGGATTGCGTAGGTCGCGATGCCGGTGATCACCATCCCGGTGAGCAACGGCATGCCCAGCAGCAGGGAAAGGCCGATCGCGCCGCCGAGGAACTCGGCGAGGTCGGTTGCCATCGCGCCGATCTCGCTGCCAACCCACATTGCCCAGACCATTGGCCGCGGAAACTGCTCTCGGCAGAGTTCGGCGAGGTTGCGACCGGTGACGATGCCGAGCTTCGCCGACAGCGCCTGGAATATCATCGCGATGATATTGGCGACGACAACGACCCAGAGCAGGTTGTAATTGTATTTGGCGCCTGCTTGGATGTTGGTCGCGAAGTTCCCGGGATCCATGTAGGCGACCGAGGCCATGACCGCTGGACCAGCAAACGGCAGCAATGAGCGCAGCCCGCGGCGCCGGCCCGCCAGTGCCTCGCTGCCGGCGAATATCACACGATCGGTCAGCGTCGCTTCGCTAAGTGAATCCGTCATTTCGGATCACCCGGGCAGGATCTCCGACTTGTCATT
Source organism: Allostellaceae bacterium (assembly GCA_045802495.1). GTDB lineage: Bacteria > Pseudomonadota > Alphaproteobacteria > ATCC43930 > CGMCC-115725 > AP-15. The sequence continues at coordinate 4,225 of JBJMQW010000076.1, forward strand.
GGGGAATTTGGCGATCGTCGCCGTATCCGTGTTGAAAGTTGCGGCGACCATCGCGGGCGGCGTGTGCGTCAACCAGTCGGAAAGGGAGACGTCCTCGAAGCGGTCGCTCCTGAACACCTCGAGGAACTCCAAATCGGTGTCCCCGACGTTCTTGACGTAGTGACCATTGGTGCGCTTGACGTAGCCGATGTCGCCCGGATTGAAGTTCGTGGTCACCGCCCTCGGGCCGGCGGCGAACACCCCGACTTGCGCCGTGCCTTTGAAGAAGTACACCCATTCGTCGGCATTGGGGTGCCAATGCAGTTCGCGCAAGGCGCCGGGCGCAGGGTCACGAGTGCCGAGGCGATGGTCTTGGAGACGTGGAAATTCCTGCTGTCGGCGATCTGCACCGTGCCGGCGGCCGTCTCCCGCGCGAACGGTTGGCGTTTCAGGGAAAAGGTGAATGGGTTTTTCGAGGGGCCTTTCGGGCTCAACACGGCTGCCTGGTCGGCAGCGAGCGGTCCCGGCAGGTTGCTCTGGAAAATGTAGCGATCGTGCAGCGGTATTTTCGAGAACGCCTCGGCTGGAACGGCGAAATTCTGGGCCAGGATATCGAGCGGAGTGTGCGCGAGAAAAATCGGTCACCAGGAGCGTATTGAACTCGGATGCCTTGCCGTCATCAAAAGCGATAACAAATTCGCAGCCGTCGGGACCCAGGCCCTGCAGCGAATGCGGATAGCCGGGCGGGAAAAACCACAGGTCACCCTCGTTCACATCGGCTACATAGGCCTGCCCTTCCGGGTCAAGGACGGTGATGCGGCACGAGCCATACGTCATGAACGCCCATTCCGCAAAAACATGCCAGTGGAGTTCGCGGATACCGCCTGCCGTCAGCCGCATGTTGACGCCGGCGACGGCCTCCGAAATCTGAAAGTCGTACTGCGTCACTTGCCGCGCCCAGCCGCCGTTCTGAAGCCGTTTGGGCGCGTTGTTGAACGATGCCCAGAACTGCGGCATGTCGCCCACGTCGGTGGCCGGCGGCGACGGGGCGGCCGGGAACCGGCCCGCGAGCGCTGCACTGTACGGGCCCGGGTCCATCGGACTGGCTGGGTTCTTCGCATTGATTGCCCCTTGCGGCGGCTCGTCGGGGTTACCAAACGAGACCGCCCGCGCCCCGGCCGAAAGGACCGACGCTGCCGCGAGCCCGGCGGCACTGGCCCCCAGGAGGCTACGTCTTGTCACATCAACCACGGCGATCTCCACTGAAACGGTGATCGCAAAAGGAACCCGCGCAGTCAGATCTTCGACGGTCACATCCGAAGATTTGCCGGACTGTCTGCGCGAGCCTCTCGCGATCGCGCATACGATCTAGTGCCGCCCCAAAGCACTGCGCGGGAAAAATAATTAATCCCGGTAAATTATCGTTATAAACATGGTCGATGACGCTGGCGGCCGCCGCAGCGGTGGACGTCGCGGCCGCCTTGTCTTGCGCCGGCTTTTTCTTCACATTTGAAACCCCATGACGAAGCCGGATCGTCGCTGGTGGTTCAATCCCCTTGCGATTGCGGGGTACGCGGTCGCGATAGCGTCGGTCGCCGCGGCGCTTATCAGCTCACAGTTGCTGGACTTCTATGCTGTAACCGCTCCTGTATCGCTGTTTCTTTGCGCCGTCATGTTTAGTGCCTGGTTTGGCGGATTCGGACCAGGTTTACTGGCGACTACGTTTTCCATCTTGGCTTTTAAATATTATTATGCGGCTCCGTTGCACACTTTGACTGCGGATGTCAAAGAGCTGCCGCGCATTTTCGTGTTTGCGCTGTCGGCCCTTTTTGCCGGGTTGCTGAGTGCTGCCCAAAGGAGCGCGACGGAATCACTCGGGCGAGCGCGCGATGATCTGAAGGGAACGGTTCAAGAGCTCAAGAGAAGCAATGAGACGTTGCACGCGGAGAACGCCGAGCGAATTCGGGCGGAGGAGGCTTTGCGAAACTCGCAGGCGGATCTCGCGCGCGTCGCACGCCTGACGACGATGGGTGAACTCGCAGCATCGATCGCCCATGAGGTGAACCAGCCCTTGATGGCGGTCGTGACCAATGCGGATACATGTTCGAGGTGGCTCGCGAAAGATCCGCCGGATCTCGATGAGGCACGACAAGCCGCGGAACGGACCGCCACTGCCGGCCATCGTGCCGGCGACATCGTCAGGACCATCCGCGCCCTCGCGCGAAAGTCCACTCCCGAGATGACGCGGTTTGACATCAATTCTGCGATAGCGGACGTCCTCACCCTGACCCGAGACGAACTGCGGCGAAACGAGGTTTTGCTGGAGACCGAGTTATCCGCCGATCTCGAACCCGTTTTGGGCGACCGCGGCCAGGTGCAGCAGGTCATCTTGAATCTGATCGTTAACGGGGTCGAGGCGATGACCGCAAACATGGATCATCCGCGGGTGTTGCGGCTAAGCTCTCGAACGGCTGAGCCGGGCAATGTGCTGGTCGCAGTGGCGGATACGGGGAGCGGGCTTGATCCAGCGAAGGCGAACCACATTTTCGATGCCTTCTTCACGACGAAGCCCGACGGAATGGGAATGGGGCTGTCGATTTGCCTCTCGATCGTAGAAGCGCATGGCGGCCGCCTGTGGACATCGCCAAATTCGCCTCGGGGCAGCCTCTTTCAGTTCACCGTGCCGGCGGCGGAAAGCGGGCCTTGAATGACCGTGCCAGACAAAGAGGCTGAGGCGGCGGTCGCCGTCATCGACGACGATCCGGATATACGCGATGCGCTCCGCGGGCTGCTCCGATCGGTGGGCCTGCACGTCGAGTTGTTCGCCTCGGTTCAGGAATTTCTCGGCACCACCCGGCCGGACCGTCCGGGATGCCTGATACTGGATGTGAGACTGCCCGGACGCAGCGGGCTCGATCTTCAGGATGAACTAGGCAAGGCAAACATGCACCTGCCGGTTATCTTCATCAGCGGTCACGCCGATGTCCCGATGTCGGTTCGCGCCATGAAGGCGGGCGCGGTCGAGTTCCTGACCAAACCTGTCCGCGATCAAGATCTGCTGGACGCGGTCCAGCGGGCGATCGCACAGGACCGCGCCAGCCGCGACGACGAGAGAACCTTTGCGCGACTTCGTGCCGACTTCGATACGTTGTCGCCGCGTGAGCGCGAGGTGATGATGATGGTCGTAGCCGGCCGCCTCAACAAGCAAATTGCCGCCGAGTTGGGACTGAGCGAGGCGACCGTGAAAGTCCATCGCGGCCACGTGATGCGGAAGATGCGTGCCCAATCGCTGACCGAGCTCGTCAGGCTGGCCGATAAGATCGCGGCCTCCCAGACAAAGTCGTAATCCTCTTCGACCAAAGTATAATAATCTCGCCTCCTTCCGCTGACTGCGCCCGACGCTGGTCCAATTGCGCGATGGCATCACGCGGCGCCATCTTTGGGGTGACCGCAAGGACACCCGCCGTGCCACGAGAGCCGCTCATTGCATGCGTCGACGACGATGTATCAGCCCGCGAGGCGCTCGAGGGGCTTCTGAAAGCGTTCGGTTTTACCGCCGACGTATTTTCGTCCGCTGAAGAGTTTCTGCAGTCTGATCGGCTGGGCGAGACGTCGTGCGTGATCACCGATATACACCTGGGTGGAATGTCGGGGCTTCAACTTCAAGGCCGTCTGGCCGCATCGCGCTCCGGTATTCCCGTCATTGTTATTACGGCATTTCCCGACGATCGGGTTCGTGAGCGGGCACTAAGCGCGGGCGCAGTCGGCCTTCTCAACAAGCCCTTCAATACAGGGGACCTGCTGGCCTGTATCCGGTCGGCACTTAATCGCCGGCACGGCGACGGTGGGTACCCTCAGCGAGCGATATAAGGAGGGGTAGCGTCATGCAGCAACTACTGATCCCACGACAGTTCGCGGACCAGCCGATGCTCCACTGGGATCCACCGAGCACCAGCCAGAGCGAGGCGAGCGCAATCGGCGACGTAGTCATTCGGTTCGGCCGATTTTGCGTACTGCCACGCGCCCGCGAGTTGCTGGTCGACGAGCGGCCCGTCGAGCTTGGTGGCCGCGCCTTTGATCTCCTGATGGTGCTGATCACGGCGCCCGGCACGCTCGTCACAAAAAATGAGATCGTGAGTCGCGTTTGGCCCGACACGGTAGTGGGGGAGGATAATTTGAAGGTGCAGATGTCGGCGCTGCGAAAGGTTCTGAATACGGATCGCGACGTCATCAAAACCGTCCACGGGCGCGGCTATGTGTTTACAGGCGGGGTCACGACCGCATCAGCCGAACCGGGTACCGCCGCGGGTTCGGGATCCACACCGCCCCGACCCCTATCTGCACTGCCCGCGAACTGGTTCCCACTGAGCTCACCGCCTCGGCAGTGGGCTATCGGATCTCGAATGGTCTCGCCTGACGACAAAGCCAAGCCCATTGTAGTCGTCATCGACGATGATCCGGATATACGCGAGGCGCTCCGCGGGCTTCTCCGATCGGTGGGCATGGGTGTCGAATCATTTGGCTCGATTCAGGAATTCCTCGATAGCGCCCACCCGGACCTGCCAGCGTGCCTGGTTCTCGACGTCAGGTTGCCCGGGCGCAGTGGACTCGATTTCCAAGAGGAGCTGGCCAATGCAAATTTGCGCCTGCCGATTATCTTCATCAGCGGTCACGCCGATGTCCCGATGTCGGTGCGCGCCATGAAAGGCGGTGCGCTGGAGTTCCTGAGCAAACCGTTTCGCGACCAAGATTTGCTGGACGCGATCCAGCTGGCCATCGTGCAGGCTTCCATCCACGGCGACGCAGGACAAACTGCCGTGCGACCTTCATGCCTTCTTGGGCACGCTGATGCCGCATGAGCCGATCGCCCCAGCGAAGCGCCGTTGCATCGGATACCGGGCCAAAGCTCTAGTTCCGGCCCGCACAGACCTCGCTAAGTTGCTCTGCCGTCCAGTACCCAATGTCTCAGATGATTTACCGCGCTTAACCGCGCTTAACTAGGCACCCCTCGGTTCGTCATAAAGTTATTTCGGCAAGCAATCCTCGGGCTGTTCCAGCCTCGCCCGCCGAGCGGCGTACGGGTTCACGGTGCGAACGGCCCAAATCGGAGAATTCAGATGTCAGTCAAGATTCAAGTGGTTTTCTACAGCATGTACGGACACGTCTACCAGATGGCCAAGGCGGTTGCCGCCGGCGCCCGCGAAGTGGCCGGGACCGAGGTGAGCTTGTGGCAAGTGCCCGAGCTCGTCCCCGAGGAGATATTGGAAAAAAGCGGGGCCGTGATCGCCCGCGCCGCCTTTGCCCATGTACCGGTGGCAAAACCGACGCAATTGGCGGAAGCCGACGCCCTCATCTTCGGGACCCCGACCCGTTTCGGCAACATGGCCGCCCAGATGCGAAATTTCCTCGACCAGACCGGGCAGCTGTGGGCCAATGGTGCGCTGATAGGCAAGGTGGGCAGCGTCTTCGCCAGCACCGCAACTCAGCACGGCGGCCAGGAGACGACTCTCGTCAGCTTCCATACGACTCTGCTGCACCAGGGTATGATTGTTGTCGGCCTGCCTTACTCGCAACAGGGGCTGCTCAATATGGCTGAGATCACAGGTGGCACGCCTTATGGCGCGACGACATTGGCTGATACCGATGGTACGCGGCAGCCCAGCGAGAACGAGCTCGCCTTGGCTCACTTCCAAGGAAGGCACGTCGCGCAGATCACGAATGCACTGATCGTCGGCCGCAAAACTGTTCTCTAAATTCACCAAAGAACACAGCAATTGCCGCCCGAATGTGTCCCGAGGTCCCATGGATTGGATAAGGGCCCGTCATTGAATGAACACTGAACGGCCGGCCGTCCGGGGTCGCAATGACGAGCCCCGGTTTCGATCTCAAGAAAGAAGCGCGTAGGACGCAGACCGATCGAGGCCACGATTGGCCGCCTCACGCTGTGCCCCAACCGTTACGAAACGTTATAAAACGTTACAAAACTTCACCAATTAAGCATAGTGGAATTGCTCAGGGTGCGACAATGTGTCAGAACAACTAAAACTTTAACGAAAATTTTCAGTATCCCGGGGCGAGCGGATCGCCTGAAATCAGCAAGCTCCCTGGGTCAAAGCCGAGGAGGGGACGCCGATGCGCCATACATCGACATTCGTAAAAGCGGCTTTCGCAGGGGTGCTGGGGATCCTCAGCGTCCCGCTCGCCGGGTTCACGGAGGCGTTAGCGCAGGGGCCAGCTAAGCTGGACCAGCCCTTCCCCGCATATAACCCGTATCCGCCGCTGCCCGGCTCCGTCCCGCCTACTGTTCTCCCGCCGGATTTGCAGTCGGAGCTGTTAAGGGTTAGACGTGAAGTTCAAACGATCTTCGGTCGTTATTTTGCCGAGTGGCAAGCATTGACGCCTCCGACTCTGACAAGCAACCCGCCAACACTGTTCCCGACTGGATATGATGCGGTCCGGATACTTGGCGGGCTGCTGAATTACGACGAGAGCATGTCACCCTTCAACAATATAGCCTGCGCTTCCTGCCATATGCCGTATGCCGGCTTCAGCGGACCGATCCCCTCCGTCAATCTGACGATGGTCGCGTATCCGGGAACATTCCGCTATCGGGCCGCCAAGCGGACGGCGCAGCGATACACCTATTCACCGAAATTCCCTGTACTTAGTTTTAACAAAAACCAGCAACTATTCTTCGGCGGAAACTTCTGGGACGGGCGCGCCACCGGATACAAATTGCAGAGTCCAGACTCCGAGCAGGCGCAGCATCCTCCGGTCGACCCCCTGGAAATGGGTAATCCCGACACCGCGTGCATCGCGTTCAAGATATCTCAGGCGCCGTACCGGCCCCTCTTCGAGCTGGTTTGGGGTGTGGATTTCGACATCCGTTGGCCGGGCAACACCGCGCAGATCTGCGCCACCCCTAATGGGGCAGCAAGGTTCGGCGGCAGCGCCACGCCAATCGCTCTGAGCCCGCCGGACCGCACGAAGGCGAACAATATTTACGATCACTGGGGGCAATCGATCTCCTTCCTGGAAGGCTCCGACGATGTCAGCCCCTTTACGTCGAAGTTCGACGCCTTCCTGGTGGGCAATTACACCCTGACGGCCGACGAGATGGCCGGGTACAACCTCTTCAAAGGCAAAGGCAACTGCAATTCCTGCCACCTCGATGGAAGATCTACGACCCTGACGCCGGGCCAGACCGACACCGGCAATGCGCCCGGAGGCGAGCCCGTGTTCACTTGCTTCGGCTATGCAAATCTCGGCTTGCCGCTTAATCCCAGGCTTCCGCTGTTTTATGAGAGCGTTCCGGACCGCTTCGGATTTACGCCCAATCCCGACGGCTTGCGCTACAGAGATTTGGGATTTGGCAACTTCCTGAGAAGCGGCCCGCAATCCGGCCCCGATCCGAACGCCGTCAATTGGCTACAATTTGCGTCGTCTACCGATGGGCAAGTCCAGGTTTCGACCGCGCGCGATGTGGCGCTGACACCGCCACAGTGCCCGACTACCGAGGCCGGCCAGGTCGACGCGAACGGCAAGCCGATACCGTATTTCCAGAAGGAGTTCTTCCACAACGGCTACATCAAGAGCCTGAAACAGCTCGTCCACTTCTACAACACACACGACGCGTTTCCGATTGGATTGCAGTTTCCCGTCACGTCGGGACACTGCCCGACGGGTACCGTCGAAAGAGTTAGTTGCTGGCCGCAGCCGGAGGTGCCGGACAACATCGATATGACGACGGGTAATCTCCAATTGACGGATCAGGAGGAAAACCTGATCGTGACCTTCATGCAGACGCTGACGGACGGTATCGATCCCAACAACCCGACCGTCAGTACCTACAAGAACATCGATACCTTTACCGGTCAGTGCACGATCGCCCCGCCCGGTGTTACGGCATCGAACCAAGGTAACGAGACTATCACTCCGGTTTGGAATCTTAATCAGTTCCCCTGCGCCACGGACATCTGCGGTGTTCCGCCAGTGCCCAGCCCAAACCCTGTTCCATAGGCCGGGTGTATGGGGGGCCGCGCGGGCCCCCATACACGTCTCCCATCGGGTTCCGTGCGAACTGGGGGCCTCCTCTTCAATGAATAGACTGTGCCTGAACCTGGCCGTCGCCGCCACTGCCGGCACCCTGCTCTTCTCCAGCTCGAGCGTCGCTCAGTTCCATGATCCGCAGAAGCGGACCCTTGCTCCAGAGATCCTTCCTCCGCAGAAGAGGGCCGATCATGTCGAGATCACCAAAGCGCCGGAGCTCGAATCAGCCAACTCCTGGATGGCCATTGTACGGTGGACCACCACGAACCCTCGCGGGCTCGACGAGCATTACGGCGTCGTGCATTACGGGACGGATCCCGAGGATTTGAGTCGGACTGCGAAAGGTCATATTCGGCTCAACAGAGCGCATCCGGAGACGATCTTCCGCGTGCGCTTGCAGGGTCTGCAACCGCAGGCGACCTATTATTACAAGGTGACCTCGGAAGACAGCGCGGGCAAGAGCGATGGGGTGGAGGGCCCTGTCAGCCACTTCACCACGCCCCCACCCGGCGAGGTCATCAATAATTACCCGCAGCCAAAGTCGTAACGGCAACCAGCAAGGGGGCCGCTATGGATTACGAGGGCTTTTTCAGAAAGCGTCTCGGCGCGCTGCACGCCGAGGGCCGGTATCGCGTCTTTGCCGATCTCGAGCGGCGCTGCGGCCGCTTCCCTCGCGCCTTCGACCACCGCATCGGCGCCGAGGTGACGGTGTGGTGCTCGAACGACTATCTCGGCATGGGTCAGCACCCGGCGGTGTTGGCGGCAATGGAAGAGACATTGCGCGCGGTCGGTGCCGGTGCCGGCGGGACCCGCAACATCTCCGGCAACAGCCATGTGCATTTGATGCTCGAGCGCGAGCTCGCCGATCTGCACGGC
>JBJMQW010000077.1:0-12307 GCA_045802495.1 Allostellaceae bacterium
ACACAGTGCTTGCTTCATTCGGCTCCTCCCTTCGACAGGGCTATGTGCCAACTTGGGCCATAGCGCCCCCTTCTTCCGGTCCTCGCATCCCGGTCCTGCGGGAGGCTAGCACTTGTCCAATAGCAGGGACAGACGCCGAAATTGTCCGCCGCCCTTAGTTGACGATGCGGGTCTTCGCCGGCAGGGCCGCTATCGGTCGCCTTTCGACGGGCGAAGGTGCGCGGAGTTCAGAAGCGGAAGGTGCCGTGAAATCGGTCCCCTCATATGGACATTAAACCCCAGATCGCTGCCGCTTGCCGTGTAGTCTCCCCGGCAGCCAGACCGGAATTGAGCGTCAGGTTCGATGAAAACCCCCAGGAGCGGAAGCCGACCCCGAGATCGGCAAACTGAATCGGCACGACAAGCACGCGATAGAGCAGAACGGGGTGCCGGTATTCGACGTCAGCGTTGCCTTCCCGCCCTGGAAGAACACATTGCGGGTGGATCCGCGTCGGGCCGATTGTCTCTTTGGCGATGTGCAGCATGTCCCGGTCGGCACCAACGTCACCCAGCGGCGTGGGTGCCGGCGAGCCAGAGGTAGGGCATGACGAAATACTGTGTTCCGCCGCCGCCGGTCGCATCCTGGGCCGAGGCTGGGTGCGCTCCCGCTCCAATCACTGTCCCGGTGACGACAAGAGCCGCCACCGAGGATTTGGCAAAACCACAGGGTTGCGGTGGTTTCCTCCCCTCTCCCCCCTTCTTGGCGCACAGACTCACCGGTGCAGCCAGGCTTGGAAGAGCCCTTCTTTGCACGGTTCGGAGAGTTCGGGCAGGTGCTCCTTCATGCAAGCCTTAATCCGGCCTTGGCCGGGCTGGACCTGGCTGCAGAAGCGCGCGATATCGGGCTTGCATGCTTTCAGGACCGCCTGCCCGCCGGCCCTCGTCTGCGCCAATCCGCTGGCGGAGGAGAGCAACAAGATGGCGCCGGTCACCACGATTGTCTTCTTCAACATTGTCTCCTCCAAAGCCTCGCATGGAAAGCTAATAGCCTTATACTATTATTATGCTGGTTCCAGATCGCGCAACGGGTTCATTAAGGAGGTAAGCCTGTGAAGTTCCGATATATCGCAATTCTCAGCGGATGGCTCATTGGCGGGTACACCGGCTTCGCGCCGGCGACCGCCCCCGCGGCGCCGGCGGCCAAGGCTGCGAAACCGGCCATCACCGAGGAGGCGAGCGCGGCGCTATTCCGCATGGGTCAGGCCCTGCGCGCTGACCAGTTCTCGTTCCAGGCAAAAACAATCCGTGTGTACTCGGATGCGGGCGGCGAGCCCCTTCACATCTTTCACACGTTGAAGGTCACCGTGCAGCGGCCGAACCGGGTGCTCGCCGAGATGACCGGTGACGACGGGTCGGCCAAGCTCACCTTCGATGGCAAGACGCTCGTCATCTTCTCGGCTCAGAACAACAAATACGCGAGCATGACCCTGCCGGAAGGCACGACTATCGACGGAATGCTGAAAGAGGCGGTAGGCCGCTACGGCGTCGACTTCCCGCTGGCCGATTTTCTTAGCGAGGCTCCGAACAAGGCTTTTTTGAGCGGTGTGACCTCCGGGCGGGTGGTCAACACGGTGACAATCGACGGCGCGCCCTATGACCACTTGTTCTTCTCGCAACCGCCCGGTATCGAACTCGAGCTGTGGCTGCCCAAGACCGGTCAGGCGGTGCCGCGCCGGCTGATCGTCACCTATCGGGCGCTGCCCGGCCAACCCAATTTCATCGCCGAGTTCGCGGATTGGAACTTCGATGTTCGCCCGTCCGAAGCGGAATTCGCCTTTCAACCCCCGGCTGGAGCGCAGCAGGTCGCACTAAAGCCGCTCCCGCCGCCGCCGGCCACGAAGAAAGGACGCAAGTGATGAGACGAATGACGATCGTTGCGCTGAGCGCACTGTTGGCGATGGCGATGGCGCCGCAGGCGTTTGCTTGGGGCGCCTTTCACGGAGGGTATGGCGGCGCCTATCGCGGGGCATGGGGTGGTGGGGCTTATCACAGCGGCGCGTTCGGCACCACCGGCGTTCATTACGGCCCTGGCGGCGCCACCGCTTATCACGCCGGCCCCTATGGCGCCGGCGCCGTCCATACCGGGCCCTACGGCACGACCGGCTACCACACCGGCGCCTATGGCAGCTACGGCTACCATTACGGCGGCGGCGCCTATTATGGCGGATATCATTATGGCGGGGCGGTCGTGACCCCGGCGTACGGCGCTGCTGCTGCCGGCGCCGCAATCGGCGCCGCCGCGGCTACTTCAGCGGCCTATGCGGCGGCGAGCACGACTTATTATCCGCCCCCCTATTACCAGCCCTATGCATGGTAACGGCTGCTGGCTGGGCAGTCAGCAGCCGAGCTTCGCTGCGAGGTCGATAAAGCTGTCGGCAATCACATCGAAATCGTGCTCGGCGCGAACATCCCGGCTCTTGTTGGGTCCGTGTTCTAGCGGCCGGCTGACGAAGGCCGTGCGGAAGCCGCGGCTGCGCGCCGCGACGAGGTCGCCATTGTGCGCCGCCACCATCATGCATTGCCCGGGTTGCAGATCGAGCAGGGCGGCGGTCCTGTCGTAAGCTTCGGGCTGCGGCTTGTAGGCGTGGGCGACCTCGGCGCCAAGGATCGCATCCCACGGCAAACCGGCGTATTTGGCCATGTTCACCATCAGCGCGACATTGCCGTTCGACAATGTCGCGAGGATGAATTTGCGCTTGAGGCGGGTCAGCCCCTCGACGGCGTCGGGCCACCCGTCGAGCCGGTGCCAGGCGCGGTTGAGGTGGTCGACATCCGCCTCGCCGAGACCGGCGATCCCGAATTCCTGCAGCAGGTCGGCAAGGTTCTCACGGTGCAGATCGTCGAGCTTGACCCAAGGCCGCTCACCCTTGCGCACCTTGTCCATCGCCGGCTGATAGCGCGCCCGCCAATGGTCGGCAAAGACGTGCCAATCCTTGTCGTAACCCTTTGGCCCGAGAAAGCTCTTCGCCTCGCGGGCAATGCTGTCGCGCCAGTTCACCACCGTGCCGAACACATCGAAGGTCAGGGCCTTTACGTCGGAGAGCGCCATCTGCTGAATTCCCTGCTGGGTCAAACGATAGGTCGCTCGATGTCGCGCTTCGCCGGCGGCGGTGTCAAGGCAGCGGCTTCTTGGTGCAGCCGAACTCCCTCCCTTCGGGTTTTTCACACAACATGACGGTGTGTTGGACATTGTCGACGACCCACAGATAGGCGGCGTGCTCGTTGGCCGCAGCAGCGATCGCGTAGCTGCCCGAGCCGCCTGCCGCGCCTTGCGGCAGGCGCGGTCCGCCGGGATAACTCGGCGTCGGCTGCGGCGCGCCCGGCAGGCTCGGGGTCACCCCCTGCGCCAAAACGGTAGCCGGGAAAAGCGCCGCAAGGAATGCAACAGCGAGGCGTCTTGGCATCATTCTCTCCGTGTGATCCAGCCTGGCCTGGGCAACGCTTCATCACCGCTGCGTCCGGCGGCGCTCCATCATCGCCCTCAAGCGATGCTTCAGGTTCTCGCCTGACGCCTGTCGTTCCGGTAAAATCTTTAGCAATGGCTTCTTCTGTCATCTATTTACTCGTCGCCCCGGCGCACAGGTATTTCGCACCGAGCCTCAAAGGGGAATAAGGCGCAAAGGTGCGCAATCGGGAGATAGAACGTGGCGCAAGGTGAGACGCGCGCAACCACACGGCTTTACCTGATCACGCCGCCCGCACTGGATGTTGAGCGGTTCGCCAAGGAGCTCGAGGAGGCGCTCGCCGGCGGCGATGTCGCTTCCTTGCAGCTCCGGCTCAAGGAGGTCGACGACGACACGGTCAGGCGCGCGGCCAGAATTTTGAAGCCAATCGCGCAAAATCGCGGCGTCGCCTTTATCATGAACGACCGCCCCGACCTCGCCGCCGAACTCGATTGCGACGGCGTGCATGTCGGCGAAGAGGACGCCCCTTACGCCGAGGCCCGGCGGCTGCTCGGCCCCGACCATATCGTCGGGGTGACTTGCGGGGCCAGCCGTCACCGCGCCATCGCCGCCGCGGAGGCCGGCGCCGACTATGTCGCGTTCGGCGCCTTCTTCCCGAGCATGACCAAGGCCGCCAAGCACCACGCCGATCCGGAGTTGCTGCGCGACTGGAGCGAGACGACGGTCGTGCCGTGTTGCGCAATAGGCGGCATTACACAAGAGAATTGCGGACCCCTCGTCGAAGCTGGGGCCGATTTCCTCGCCGTAATCGGCGCCATCTGGTCATATCCGAAAGGCCCGCGCGCCGCCGTCGCCGAATTCAACGAGGTCTTCGCGAGGTACGGCCGCAGCTACAGGTAATGGGTGCAAGCGGACCAGGGTCGCCAGCTTGAGGAGGGGTTGCCATGCCGTTCGACTTCGTTGTCCTCTACGGATCGGTCCGTGAGGCGCGGCAAGGCATCAAGGCCGTCCGCTTTATCTCCGATCAGCTCGCCCGGCGTGGTCATGCAACGACGCTCGTCGACCCGCTCGAAAAACGGCTGCCGCTCCTCGATCGCATGTATAAGGAATACAAAAAAAGCGAGGCGCCGGCGGTCTTAGAAGGGTTGGCCAAAACCTATCGCGCCGCGGACGGCTTTGTCATTGTCAGCGGCGAGTATAATCACGGCATTCCGCCGGCATTGAAGAACCTGCTCGATCATTTCCTCGAGGAGTATTTCTTCCGGCCCTCGGCCATTGTTTGCTATTCGGCGGGCGCTTTTGGCGGCGTGCGTGCGGCGATGCAATTGCGCATGACCCTGGCTGAGCTCGGCATGCCGAGCATCCCCTCGATCTTCCCAATTCCCCGTGTGCAAGACGCCTTTGACGACAATGGCCGGGCCAAGCAGCCGGTCCTTGAGCAGCGTATCGGCCGGTTCCTCGACGAGTTCGAATGGTATGCCGAAGCGCTGCGCCGTGGGCGTGAAACCGGCACGCCTTATTGAGCAACCCGGCGTCGTTGGCGCCATCAAAAAGGGGCATGGCGTGCCGGGCGCAGCCAAGGTCGGGTCGTGAACACTTAAAGAGCCGCGCGCGACACGCGACCAAAGTCCGCCGTGATCGAGCTCGGTACCACGGAACATCGCGCACACCGCGGCGATGGGATTTTCAATCAGGGTATTGACATAAGTTCGTGTTTTGTTCTTGAATGCGTTCATGCAGCCGCTCCTCTTTTGGAGAAGGGCGCGATTGCTGCGGTTCAGCTTAGACGCCAGAGACGATGACAATCACATGAGCGGTAGGGCGGCCAAGATAGCGGCTCTTCGCGCGGCCCTCGCCAGGCCGGAATTGGAGGATCCGCAAACGCATGTCCGCGTCCCGCTGGGCCATGACGATGTTGACGCCTCTTTGCGCGGTGGTCTCTGCCGAGGCGCCCTGCACGAAATCTTTGCCGAAGGCGGCCACGAAGCGGCTGCGACGGGTTTTGCCGCAGCGCTTTCTTTCCGAGTGGCCGCGGACAAGCGCATTCTATGGATCCGGCAGGATTTTTCCGCGATCGAATTCGGCGACCTGGCAGCGGCCGGGCTGCTCGAACTGGGGCTCGATCCAGCGCGCCTTCTGCTCGTGCGCTTGGCCGATGCGGCAGATGTTTTGCGCGCCGCATCCGATGCGCTCTCCTGCGCGGCGCTTGGCGCGGTTGTGATCGAGTTGCCGGGCGATCCGAAAACTCTCGACATGGTGGCCAACCGGCGGCTGACCTTGGCGAGCGCACAAAAGGGTGTCACGGCGTTTCTTCTGAGGTTCAACGCAAAACCGCGGCTCAGCACGGCTGAAACCCGCTGGCGCGTCCGTGCGGCTCGTTCACTCGACAAAGAAGAAAATTTCGGCTTCCCGGTCTTTGAAACAGAGCTTGTGCGCAACCGGCATGGGGGCACAGGGCGCTGGGTCATGGAATGGAGGTGTGACGATGGCCTCTTCCAGAAGCCATGCGGCAGAGGGGCGGAGGATACTGGCGCTGTGGTTTCCGCGCCTTGCGACCGATCGATTGCAGCGGCGACGAAAGGCGTTGGAGACGCAAGAGCGGTCCGGCGCCTCACCTCCTGAAGCTGCACCCGCGCTGCCGCTGGTAGCTGTCGCAAAGGTCGACAATGCGCTGCGCCTCTCCGCGGTCGATCGCAAAGCAACGTCGCTGGGGCTTGCGGCCGGAATGCCGCTGGCCAATGCACGTGCCATGCTGCCTGCCCTCGAGGTGGTGGCGGCAGACGAACCTGCCGACAGAAAATTGCTCGAACGCATTGCCGATTGGTGCGAGCGCTTCACGCCTCTCGTAGCTCTCGATCCACCGCACGCACTTTTGCTGGACATCACGGGCGCCGCGCATCTGTTTGGCGGCGAGGCGGCGATGCTCGACCGGGTTCGGTCCAGCCTCGCAAAACAAGGCTTTGCGGTGGGCGGCGCAATTGCGGGAACGACAGCGGCCGCTCGGGCATTGGCCCGCTACAAGGACGGCGTCATCGCACCACCCGGTGAAGAAGCGGTCTTTATTGCACCGCTTCCCGTCGAGGCCCTCAATCTCGGCCCGGTGACGGCGCATGCGCTCCGCCGCGCGGGCCTCAAAACCGTGGGGCAAGTGGCGCCCCGCGACCGCGCCGAGCTCACCGCACGTTTCGGTGCCGGCATGGTCTTTACGCTCGACAACGCACTGGGCCGGGTCGAACAGCCGATCTCACCGCGTATTCCGCCTCCGGATTTCAGCGTAGAGCATCAATTTGCCGAGCCTATTGTCACCCAGGATGCCGCTCTCGCCGTGCTCAAGGCGCTTGCCCCGCGTTTGGCGGCAATGCTGGAAGAGTATGGCAACGGCGCGCGCCGCCTCGAGGCGGGATTTTTCCGTGTCGATGGCGTCGTGCGGCGCATCGTCATTGAAACGGCCAAACCGACGCGCGAGCCGGCCGTTATCGAGCGGCTTTTCCGCGAAAAGCTCGATGCGCTCGCCGATCCGCTGGATCCGGGCTTTGGTTACGATCTCATTCGCCTGAGCGCGAGCCGCGTCGAACGCGTCGATCCGGAAACGATCGGCTTCGATGGCAACGCCAATGCGGAGAGGGAGATATCTTGCCTCATCGATCGCATGGCCGCGCGGTTTGGCAGCCGGCGTATTCTGAGATTCCAGCCGAACGACACGCATATTCCGGAAACGGCCGCGGTCACCGTTCCCGCGCAACACGCCAACCCCACCAAGGCCAAATGGGAGATGATCCGCGACAGAGGGGAGACGCCGCGCCGCCCGTTGCGGCTGTTTGCACAACCCGAGCCGGTCGATGTCATCGCCGAGATCCCGGAAGGTCCGCCGCTTCGGTTTCGCTGGCGTCGCGTGCTGCATACCGTCGCTTTCGTGGAAGGACCCGAACGCATTGCCATGGAATGGTGGCGGCATCAGGAGATACAGCCGACGCGCGACTATTTCCGCGTGGAGGATGAGGAGGGAAAGCGCTTCTGGCTTTATCGCAGCGGCATTTATGGCCGCGAGACGGCGGCGGCGCGCTGGTTCATGCACGGAATTTTCGCATGAGAGCCTATGCCGAAATCGCCGTCACGACGAATTATTCGTTTCTGCGCGGCGCCTCCCGCCCGCAGGAATTCGCGGTCGAGGCAACGCGCCGCGGCCTTGCCGCGATCGGCGTCGCCGACCGCAATTCTCTCGCTGGGGTGGTGCGCCTCTACGACAGCCTACAGGAACTAAAACGGCAGACAGGAATCAAGACGCCGAGATTGCTCGTCGGCTGCCGCCTTGTCTTTGTCGACGGCACGCCTGACATCCTGGCTTACCCGACCGACCGGGCCGCTTACGGCCGCCTCTGCCGGCTGCTGAGCGGAGGCAAGCTCCGGGCGCCAAAGGGCGAATGCATTCTGACCCTCGATGATCTTCTGCGGTGGCAGGAGGGGTTGCTGCTGGTGGTGATGCCTCCCCATCCCGGGCGGACCACGACAAGGATCAATCTTCCCAAAAAATATTGGAACATTTCTCTTGCACGGGAAGCGGACGGACCGGGGGAGGTCCCGAGCGAAAGATTTGCAAAGAACCTTCCGGCAAGCCCCGACGAGATCCTGTCGGTTCTAAAGCCTCTGGCTACTGTCGCTCCCCAGCGCGTCTGGCTGGGGGTCTTCATGCCCTATCGCGGCGATGACCGGCGCCGGCTGCAAAAGCTCAGCCGCCCGGCGCATGCCGTGGGTGTGCCATTGCTGGCAACCAATGACGTGCTTTACCACGCGCCCGAGCGCCGCGAGTTGCAGGATGTCATCACGTGCATCCGCGAGCATGTGACGTTGGACGAGGCCGGCCGTCTCCTCGAAGTCAATGCCGAGCGTTACCTGAAGTCACCCGCCGAGATGGTCAGCCTTTTTCGCGATGTCCCCGAAGCCATCGATGAAACGGTCAGGTTCGCAAACCGTATTACATTTTCGCTCGATCAGCTCAAATACAATTATCCCGACGAGCCGGTGCCAAAAGGTAAAAGCGCGCAGCAGCATCTGGAAGACCTCACCTGGGAGGGTGCTGCCCGCCGTTATCCCGAAGGGCTGCCCGATAAAGTGCGCGAGACATTGGAAAAAGAGCTGCGTCTGATCGGCAAGATGCAGATCGCGCCTTATTTCCTGACCGTCTACGACATCGTCAGCTTTGCAAAGAGCAAAGATATTCTATGCCAGGGCCGCGGCTCCGCCGCCAACTCCGCCGTCTGCTATGTATTGGGAATCACCGGCGTCAATCCGGCCGAGATCGATCTTCTGTTCGAACGCTTCGTCTCGGAAGAGCGGCGGGAGCCGCCTGACATCGATGTCGATTTCGAGCATGAGCGGCGTGAAGAGGTCATCCAATATATTTATCAGCGTTACGGCCATCATCGCGCTGCGCTCGCCGCAACCGTCATCTGCTATCGTCCGCGCAGCGCCATCCGCGAGGTGGGGAAGGCTTTCGGCCTGACCGAAGATGTGACGGCGGCCCTCGCCAGCGGTGTTTGGGGAAGCTGGGGCGATCGGCTGAAAAACAGCGAAATCCGACAGGGCAGCTTTGATCCGTCCAACCCGCTCATTGCCCGCGCCGCGGAAATTGCCAATGAGCTGATCGGTTTTCCACGCCACCTTTCGCAGCATGTCGGCGGCTTTGTGCTGACCAATGACCGCCTCGATGAAATCGTGCCCGTGGGTCCCGCTACAATGGCGGACCGTCATTTCATCGAATGGGACAAGGACGACATTGCCGCATTGGAAATGATGAAGGTCGATGTCCTGGCGCTCGGCATGCTCACTTGCGTCCGCAAGGCATTCGACCTCATCGCCATCCACCAAGGAGAGAGATACGACTTAGCGAGCGTGCCGCGCGAGGATCCCGGGGTTTACGACATGCTGTGCGAGGCCGATGCCATCGGCGTCTTTCAGGTCGAAAGCCGAGCGCAGATGAACATGTTGCCGCGATTGAGGCCGCGGAAGTTTTACGATTTGGTGATCGAAGTCGCGATCGTCCGTCCGGGCCCCATCCAGGGCGACATGGTCCATCCCTATCTGCGGCGGCGCAACAGGCAGGAGGATGTTACGTTTCCCGCACCTTCCCCGGAACATGGTCCCGCCGACGAATTGGCGAAGGTGTTGGGCGAGACGATGGGCGTGCCGCTGTTCCAGGAACAGGCCATGAAGCTTGCCATTGTCGCGGCGAAATTCACGTCCGAGGAAGCCAACGGCCTGCGCCGCGCGATGGCGACATTTCGCAATCTCGGCACGATCGACCGGTTTCGGGAAAAGCTGATCGGCGGAATGGTAGCGCGCGGGTATGAGCGGGAATTCGCCGAACGCTGCTTCAAGCAGATCGAAGGTTTTGGCAGCTACGGATTTCCCGAAAGTCACGCGGCAAGCTTTGCGCATCTCGTCTACATCTCGGCCTGGATCAAAAAACACCATCCGGCGGCATTCGCCTGCGCGCTGTTGAATTCCCAGCCGATGGGGTTCTATGCCCCTGCCGAAATCGTTCGCGACGCGTGCGACCATGATGTCGAGGTTCGCCATGTCGATGCGAACCACAGCGACTGGGACAATGCGCTGGAACGTTCTCAAGACGGCTCGCTGGCATTGCGTCTCGGCTTCCGTCAGGTTGGCGGGTTCGGTGAGGCGTGGGCCGACCAGCTCGTCGCGGTGCGCGGCAACGGCTATTCCGATATGGATGATCTGATCCGCCGCGCCCATTTGCCAAAACGCGCCCTCATCATTCTGGCGGAAGCCGACAGCCTTCAATCGGCGGGCATAGATCGCCGCGAGGCATTGTGGGCGGTCCGCCGCATTGCGGATGCCGGCGAGCTGCCGCTTTTTGCCGCCCGATCTGTCGAAGAACAGCCGCCGGAGGAAATCGCGCCATTGCCCCCGATGCCGCTGGGTGAACACGTGCTCACCGATTACCAGATGCTGCGGCTGTCGCTGAGGGCGCATCTGATGCAGTTTCTGCGCGGCCTGTTCCGTGCGGAGGGTGTCTGGACCTGTGACGACATCGCGCAGGCGACCGATGGCGAGGCTGCGCGTTGCGCCGGCATTGTGCTGGTGCGTCAGATGCCCGGCGATGCCGGCGTCATCTTCATCACGCTCAGTGACGAGACGGGCGTCGCCAATGTCGTCGTATGGCCGAGAGTTTTTGAAAAGTTCCGCCGAGAGGTCATGGGCGCGCGCCTGCTCCTCATCGCAGGAAAGGTTCAGCGCAGCGCCGAAGGTGTGGTCCACCTCGTGGCCGAACGGATATTCGACCGGTCAGACGAACTGGACCGCCTGTCAGAGGATGACATGCCAGGCCCGTCCTTCCGCTCGCGGGCGGCGGCCAATCACGTCCACAGCCATCCCCGCAATATCCGCGTCGTGCCCCAGTCACGGGATTTTCATTAGGCCGGCATGATGCGAGAATTTGGTCGTCGGCCTGAGCGGGCCGCTCCAAAACCCGTGCAGCTACCATGACGCAAGACCCGGCGCTCGTGTTTCGTCCCCTGACCCCGCAGCTCATGGACGCGCTCGGCGTGGTCTTCCGCGGAAATTGGGGCGCGGGCTGCTGGTGCATGCACCCACGCTTGACAGCTGCACAGATGCGTGGCCTGCCCGGCTCAGGAACCTCGAGCCAGCGCCGGCGCGAGGCCATGACCGAGCTCGCGCGCCGTCCAATTGCGCCGGGTCTGCTGGCCTTCGAGGGCGAGGACCCGGTCGGCTGGGTCGCCGTCGCACCGCGACGCGAGCTTGGCCGCGTGGCGGCATCGCGTGCGACCCCTCCGGTCGACGACCAGGAGGTGTGGGTGATCCCGTGCATCACCGTGCGAAAGTTGGCCCGGGGCCGCGGCATCGCCGCCGCGCTCATTCGCGCGGCGGTGGTCTATGCCGCCGGGCATGGCGCGTCGATCGTCGAGGCCTATCCGCGCGCCGGAACCGAGCGAACGGGCGACGATAACGTCTTCTTCGGAACGGAACCGCTTTTTCGTCGCGCCGGATTCCAGATCGTCCGGCAACCCCTGGAGAACCGGCCGCGCAGTTGGCCACCGCGACTCGCCATGCGGATCACGGCGCGGGCCTGAGGCTCATCTCGGCCAACAACACCAGCCGATATAGCGCGGACGCACCCGTCCAGCGAGCATTAGGCGAGCGAAGCCCCATTTTTCTCGAAGTCGAGCCAAACCGCCTCGAGCTTGTTGCCGTCTGGGTCGCGAACAAACGCCCCGTAATAGCCCGGGTGGTAGTCGGGGCGATAGCCCGGCGAGCCGTCATCACGGCCGCCAGCCGAGAGCGCCGCACTGTAGAACCGATCGACCGACGACTTGTCCGGGGCAAAAAATGCAATATGCGCCCCGTTCGACACTGTCGCTTCTTGCCCGTCCAATGGGAGATTGATCCAGAATTCAGGAAACGATCTGCCCCAGCCGAGCGAACTGTCCGCCCCGTTCTTATCTTTGAACTCGTACAGGAGGCGACACCCGAGTGGCGCCAGAGCGGCTTCATAAAACTCACGGGCTTTAGGCATATCGCACACGCCAATCGAGACATGATAAATTGCCCGATCCATAGGTTGCTTGTTCCCTGCTTCAGCAAGCATACGAGCCTCGCTCGCCCGCGTGAGCTGTCCTGCCTGCGCCGAGGGATCTTTCGCCTATGTTGTGAGCGACCATAACAAGATACCCGTCCGGGTCCTGCACGAAAATCTCTTTCTGCCCGCTCTCTCGGTCACCTGTCCGACGCCACACCTCCCTGGGACCAAGGTAAATTGCCCAATTTCGGACGCTCAGGGCCAGAACCACTGGTCCGATATCCGCGAGATAGATTTGGAACATGGC
>JBJMQW010000078.1:0-7403 GCA_045802495.1 Allostellaceae bacterium
CCGATGCCGATGACCCGAGCCACCTGCCGGACCATGGCGTGCGGCCCGGTTTCAGTCTCCTGCTCCAATCGTTTCTGACGAGCCTGCTCGATCTCCCTGATCTGGCTGACGACAAAGCCCAGCCGCGCCATGTCGCGCTGCAGCTCGGCCAATACATTTCGCGGCAGCGGCGTGCCCTCTGGGGTGTGCACCGTTGCAAGACGCTCCGCTGCCTTGCGCAGGGTGGGTTTGAAATTGCGCACGCCGAGCCGGGCCAGCGTGGCCTTCATTCGGTTGACGATGCGCGTGCGTTCCCCGACCAGGCACTCGCGCTCCCGGTTCGGCCGCTTGGCGTCCTCTTCGGCAATCGTCGGGACGCGCGCCATGCTGCAATGGCCCCGTTCCCCGCGCAGCCACCCCAAGAACCCGCGCTTCAGCAACTCGGTGTCGAGCCGGTCGGTCTTGGCCCGGCGATGCTCCCGCGATACTGCGACACTCGAGGGATGGATCACGTGCGCTTCGACCCCGCGCGCACTCAGCCAACGCGCCAACCAGAAGCCATCGCGGCCGGCTTCGAAGGCCAGTGCAATCCGCGTGATCTTTTTACCGGCCCTGACCGCTTCATCGCGCCAGCGATGCAGCAGGCCAAGAAGCCTTTCCGCACTCGGTTCCAGCTTCTTTTGCGGTTGACGCTCAATGCCGGGAAGCACCCCGGCAACCAGCCAGCTCGACTGGCTCAGCTCGACGACGGCAATGATTGTGCTATCTTGGTCCAAGGCGACGAGGGACCTGCTCAAGTCGTTCGGCTGGGGCATAAGGGGACTCCATCAGTTACCTACAGCGACGATGGTGCCATCTCCTTCGCCGCCTGCCCCATACATCTCGCCGCTGGAGAGGGAGTCCGTCGAATAGTGTCCAAAATCATAGTATAATCAATGAAATACAATCGCGATTCACATAACTTCCCCCACCTCATCCCCCGTTGACGCGGCGGTCTGCCGATACGCCATAGTGCATGCAATGGGCGCAGGCCGATCCGGGTGCCCGTAGCCGGGCGCCGCGGAGGTATAGCCGCAACCGGGGAGTTAGCGCAGTCGCGGGGCGCAGCCGATTGGCCACGCGAGCGGACGAAGGCTCGACGGGACGCGGACGCGGCGAATGTCGGTTACCGCACGCTCCTGCCGCCTCCAGAAAAAATCTCGCGACAACCCTTTGTCCAGCGAACGTTTCCGCCCGAGCAGAGAGATCGCTCTCGCCGAGCTGCCCGGCCAGTGGATCGACAAGTTGCACCAGCGGCGACCGCCGAAGACCATCGTGCTCGACATGGATTCGAGTGAGAGCCCGACCTACGGAGAGTAGGAAGGCAGCGCGTATAACGGCCATTTTGCCTGCACCTGTTACCATCCGCTGTTCGTGTTCAACCAGCTCGGCGTTATCGAGCGGTGCGCCCTGAGGTCGGGCAACGTGCACAGCGCCGAAGGCTGGCGCGCGGTGCTGGAGCCGGTGGTCATCCGCTACCGGGGCATCGTGAAGCATCTGTATTTCCGAGGTGATGCCGCGTTTGCCAATCCTGAGGTCTACGAGCTTCTTGAGGCCGAGGGTGCCGGCTACACGATCCGGCTGCCAGCCAACAGGGTCTTGCAGGAAAAGATTGGATACCTGCTCAAGCGTCCGGTCGGTCGACCGCGGCACGAGGTGCGACGCTATTACGCCAGCTTCAGCTACCAGGCGCAGAGCTGGAAGAAGCCCCGCCGAGTGGTGGCGAAAGTCGAGTGGCATCCAGGCGAGCTTTATCCGCGGGTTGGCTCCATCGTCACCAACCTGGTGCGGCCAGCCGAGCGCGTCGTCGCCTTCTACAACCAGCGTGGTACGGCGGAGCAGTGTTGGTGTGGACGGCCCCCACGGCATCGACTGTGCCAGAATGAGGTCGTTGCAGATCTCAGACGATGGGGGCCATCCGTGGAACAGATTAGCCGAATTGGTATGGATACGTCGAAGCACTTTTTCCAACTTCATGGGGTAAACGCTGCCGATCAGCCGGTTCTGCGCAAGAAGCTGCGGCGCAAGGAGATGGTGGCTTTCTTCGAGAACCTTTCGCCGACAGTAATTGCAATTGAGGCTTGCGGCACGTCTCACTACTGGGCGCGGCTGCTGAGGTCGTTCGGCCATGAGGTGAAGCTGATCGCGCCTCAGCTGGTCAAGCCATACGTGAAGCGCGGCAAGAATGATGCCGCCGACGCCGAGGCGCTTTGCGAGGCGATGAGCCGGCCGACGATGCGCTTCGTGCCGGTGAAGACTGCCGAACAACAGGCGGCCCTGATGATGGTCGGCTTGCGCGATCGGCTGATCCGCAATTGCACACAGCTGTCGAACGCCATCCGCAGCTATGCGGCCGAGTTCGGCTTTACCGCCGCCAAGGGTAAAGCTCACCTGGTTCCCCTGCTCGAGCGCATTCACGCTGATGAGAGCGTACCCATCCTGGCTCGAGGGCTGTTCGCGGCCCAAGCTGAAGAGTATGCGCGGCTGCAAGGGCAAATCGATAAAGTCGACGCTGAGCTCATGGCCTGGCACAAGGCAGACGAATGCAGCCGACGCCTTGCCAAGATCCCCAGCGTCGGTCCGATCGGCGCGGCTCTTCTGATGATGAAGACCCCGGCGCCTGAGATGTTTCGATCGGGGCGGCAGTTCGCCGCCTGGATCGGCTTAACGCCAAAGGATCATTCGACTGCCGGCAAGGTTAGGCCCGGCGTCATCACCCGGGCCGGAGACGAGACCTTGCGCAGCGTGTTGGTGGTTGGGGCTACCTCCGTCATCCAACATATTCGACGCGGCGGACGCGGGGCGCCCTGGATCGTCGACCTTCTCAACCGCAAACCGCCGAAATTGGCCGCGGTGGCGCTGGCCAACAAAGTGGCCCGCGTCGCCTGGAAGCTGATGGTCAGTGGTCAATGCTACTCTGCGAAATCGGCACCCACCGCGTTGGCGCGCGCCGCATAGAGATCAGCCAGACACGGGGAGCAATTCAACTGCAACCGTGCTGAGCCGATGCCAGAACTTGCAAGAAAACGAGCAGATGGTGCGATCGTTCGATCCATGACACGAGACATTCCGC
Source organism: Allostellaceae bacterium (assembly GCA_045802495.1). Taxonomy (GTDB): domain Bacteria; phylum Pseudomonadota; class Alphaproteobacteria; order ATCC43930; family CGMCC-115725; genus AP-15. Next base: position 3,092 of record JBJMQW010000078.1, read on the forward strand.
TTGATCCATTGGCCGCTGACGGTCGCAGCAGTGTTTGGAACTCGTGTCGCGGAGACCATCTTGGCCAGCGTTCACGAGCGAGCGCGACAACAGGCCGGACATATGGACGCAAGCGATCTGATCGAGCACTGGCCGGGACACTCTTGCGAGGAGGGCGCCGTCCACATATGGATCAAAGAGGGCAAGGGCGCGATTAAGTGGACGCGGTTGTCATGCCGGACCTTCGCCGCCAACGCCGTGCGTCTCCAGCTTCATGTGCTGGCCTATAACCTTGGGAATTTCATGCGCACGCTCGCGATACCGAAGGCGGCGGAGCCGTGGTCGCTAACCAGCCTGCGCGAGAAGCTGATTAAGATCGGCGCCAAGGTCGTTAGCCACGGGCGCTACGTCACCTTTCAGATGGCCGAAGTTGCGGTGTCGCGACAGATGTTTGCCGACATCCTGTCGCTGGTCGCCCGGCTGCGGGCGACGCCCGCGCCGGCATGAGCGGCGCAGGGGGTGATGTGTGTGCCAAGCGGTGATGGGAGGTGTGCCTCGATGCGGGCAAACGCGGCTCGTTTGGCGTTTCGCTGCTGTCAGCCGCCGCCTTCGATCACCTCTTGCTTGCGGCTAAGGCGACCCCCCTTGCCCGAGCCGGTCAGAAGCGCGATCCTGGCCTCGAAACCGCCAGGAATCTGGCGAATGTCGGGTGAACGGGTCCGAGATCGCGCCTACACCGGCGATCGGCGCGTCGAACGTCAAAGAAGTTCGATCACGGCGTAAATCGATAGGGACAACATAGCGATCACTGCCGCCCCAATCAGAATGACAGCCTTCATTGCCCATAATTCCACTTGGGTCTCTTCCAATGTTTGTTACCCCCAATTCTCGATCCGACAGAAGCGTAACAAGAGCGGGATACTCGGCAACGATCGACCGTAAGGCTCGCGTGATGACAACTGTTTTTATGTCACTGCGAGAATAGTGAATAAACGAAGACAGCGAATCGGCGTTGATGGCGAGATGTTCGGCGCCAGTGCGACACGCGGCCTGCCGGGACCCTTTGCCGACCTGCTGCGCGATGGATTTCGGCTAAGACCGTTCGCGCCGATCAGACCGAAATGACGCCGGGAGCGCCAGCGCTGGGCTGCCCATGCGGAAACGACAAGCGCCCGCTGACGCGGGCGCGAAATTTCTCAATAATAAAGAGGCGCGGCTGCCTTGAGGGCAGCCGCGCCGTATGGATCAGGCCGCCTCCTCCCACGGGGCGACGTCCGGCTCCTCCTCGGCTGCGGCGGGCGCATCGGGATTAAATCCTGTCCGCCGTTCAGAAATTGCGCCCGGTTTGCTAGAGCGGGCGCAAAAGGTAGTGTCCGGGAAGTTCTGCAAAAGCCGCTGAGACGAGTGGTCATGGTATGCGGGTGATGTCGCAATCACCGGATCCTTTGACGAGGATGCACACCATGACCAAGAGGCAGGGTAAATCTGGGACGATCGACATCAAAGCCGTTCTGGCGGAGGACGAGGAGTTTCTGCGGGCGCTGGTACGGATGGCGCTGCAGGAGGTGCTCGAAGCGGAGATGACGGAGGCGCTCGGCGCCGAGAAGGGCGAACGGGCATCGGGCCGCCAGGGCTACCGGTCGGGTTATTACGGCCGGACATTGATCACGCGGATCGGCAAACTGGAGCTGCGGGTGCCGCAGGATCGAACCGGGCGCTTCTCGACCGAGCTGTTCGAACGCTATCAGCGCTCGGAGCGCGCGCTGGTGGCAGCGCTGGCGGAGATGTATGTGCAAGGGGTTTCGACCCGCAAAGTGAAGGCGATCACTGAGGAGCTATGCGGCCACAGCTTTTCGGCTTCGTCGATCAGTGCAATGAACCAGCGGCTGGATGCGAGTCTAGCGCAATTCGCCGGCCGCCCGCTGGCCGAAGCCTTCCCCTATCTGATCCTCGATGCGCGCTCCGAGCGGGTTCGCGAGGCTGGCGTGATCGTCAGCCAGGCGGTGCTGATCGCGATTGGCATCGACTGGGACGGCCGCCGCCAGGTGCTGGCGGTCGAGCTCGCCAATCGCGAGAGCCGCTCGAGTTGGCGAGATTTCCTGTTGAGGCTAAAGGCGCGCGGTCTGCACGGCGTCGAATTTGTCGTCGCCGACGACCATGCCGGCCTGCGGGCAGCGCTGCGCGAGGTTGTGGCGGAGGCGGCCTATCAGCGCTGCTACGTGCATTTCCTCAGGAACGCGCTCGACTATGTGCCGCGCAGAGTCGACGACGACTGTCTGCAAGAGCTGCGCTGGCTATACGACCGGCGCGACCTCGCCGAGGCGCGCCGCGATCTGGCCGCCTGGATCGCCAAGTGGTCAGGCAAATACTCAAAGCTCACCGGCTGGGTCGAAGAGAATATCGACGAGACGCTGACCCCTGCCTTCGCAGGGGCAGGCTCTTTTACCGGCTGCCGCGGCAGCACCATAAGCATCTCAAATCGACGGATGAGATAGACAAGACTTTTCGACGTGACCTGCTATCTTGGGGCGGCACGGGTGACCGCGCGGCAAAGAGTCGGGCTCGAGGATGCAAGCCCGACCGCGCAGCCTTTAGCGTCGCTCCTCGCTTGCGGCACCTGTGCGCCGCTTGGTAGTGCCACGCCGCTGCCATTGGCGCACAAAACGCTCATAGGCTTGTTCGGCATGGCGCGCGAGCTCGATCTCGCGATTGCGCAGCTCTTTGACGTTGTAGGCATAGGCGGCTCCCCGCTTGTTGCCTTTCTTAGCTGGTAGGCCGGCCTGGAGCTCGATTGTCCGCAGCTTGCTGGCGACCAGCGCTGGTCGTGCCCATTGGTAATCGGTATCTTTGGTCAGCAGATGCCAGCACAGTACGGCCAGCTTGCGCGCGACGGCCACCGCCGCGATCTGATGACCGCGTCGGGCACGGATGCGCAGAAAAAAGGCGCGCAGCGGACCCGGCGCCTTGGCCGCAGCCCAAGCGGCCTCGACCAGCATCGCGCGGGCATGCGACCGTCCGCGCTTGCTGATGCGGCCATGCTGGGCAAGCCCGAGGCCGGATTGCCGCACTCGCGGGTTCAGGCCGACATAGCTGACCAGTTTCTGGGGATCGGGAAAGCGCCGCACATCGCCGATCGCCGCGACCAAGCCGGCGGCAACAATGAGGTTCACGCCAGTGATCGTGAGCAGCCGCTTCACTGCCGGATCGCCGATGGTCGCCTGGGCAATCGCTCGGTCGAGAACTGCCAGATCCTCGCCCAGCCGATCGAGTTCTCGCAGGTGCCGTTCGATAGCGGCCGCCTCGTCATCGGGGGTGTCCTGTCGAGAAAGCCAGATCCGGCCCGGCCGCCCGAACAGATCGGCATGTGGACAGGGCGGGATCAGATGGGCGTGCAAGATCGCGTGCACCTCGTTCTTGATCCGCGTGCGGTGCCGGACGATCTGGTTGCGCCGTGCCACCAGCCGCCGGCGGCGCTCGGTATCGGCGTCGGGCAGCCAGATCTCGGGTAGAAAGTTGGCGGCCCGCAACGACGCCAGCACCCCGGCATCGATCTTGTCCGTTTTCACGTGCGCGTGGGCGATCGCTTTGACCTGCAGCGGATTGGCGATGATTACCCGCGCCACATATGACGACAGCACGCGGACCACCGCCATCGCGTTGCCGGTCGCCTCGATGACAATCTCGTCCTCCCTACTGAGGCTGCGGCCGAAACCCTCCAGACCGGCACGGGTCATGCTGACACGTCCGGTCGGACACAGCTTTCCATCTTCCCAGAACACCACCTCGGCAAAGGTTCGGTGAAGATCCATCCCAATCACGCGTCGCATCAACTGCTCCTCCTCGTTGCATCCAATGGGAGCAGTGGGCGACACGACAACTACGGATCCGCGCTCTCGGCGCAACCGGGTAGGTCGCAGGGGCGGCCAGCTACTAACGCGAGCTCTCGGCTCATCGAATACATCGGCCTGCCCACTGGCGTGCTCCCGGTGCCCCTCGTCCCGGATGGTCGCACCATACGCCGGAACCAAGCCGGTCCCAGCCGAACGAGCGGGCACCGCGATCTTCATACCGGTTACCAACATGCTGGAGCGACTGAACGAGGAGATCAGGCGCCGCACCTATGTCGTGCGCATCTTCCCCAATGGCGAGAGCTGCCTACGGTTGGTGCGGGCGCTGGCGGTCGAGACCCACGAGAACTGGCTCGAGCAGCATCGCTACCTCAACATGGACGATTTGCGCGAGCACAAAAAGGAGGCACTGCGCCGTGCCACCAGCCGCCGGCGGCGCTCGGTATCGGCGTCGGGCAGCCAGATCTCGGGTAGAAAGTTGGCGG
>JBJMQW010000079.1:0-28750 GCA_045802495.1 Allostellaceae bacterium
CTCTTTAACTAAACCAACCTCTTCCAATAACATGTTCGATCCTACAAAGTCCTAAAGCCGGGCGGGCGGCTGGTGTGGATCGCGCCGGCGCCGACCGGGTTCAAGCCGACCCGCCAAGATGTGCAGGTGCTGCGCCCAAACGTCGCCCGCGACCGCGCCCATCTGCAGCGTATGCTGCAACTGCTCGACGCCGGTGCGGTGTCGCCGCCGGCGATTACGCGCTATAGGCTCGCCGACGCGGCAGAGGCGCACCGGGTCAGCGAAGAGCGTCACCTGCAAGGCAAGCTGGTCTTCGAAATCCGCTAAGAAAGAGGAGGAAGCAATGGCAGATAATCGGCAAAAGGTCATCGATCTCGACAAGAAGCGCATGAATGCGATGGCGCAAAAGGACATCGCCACGCTAAACGCCCTTCTGTCCGACGACCTCGTCTATACGCATTCCTCGGCGCGGCTCGATACCAAGCAGAGCCTCATCGGCAACATGGAATCGGGGTCGACGGTCTACACGGCGGTAGAGCCCTCGGACGTCAAGGCCCAGGACCTCGGCGATACCGTAGTGCTGACCGGGTCCTGCCGGATCAGCGTCATGTCGCAAGGCCGACCCAATAGCTTCGGTGTCCGCTTCACCGATGTCTACGCCAATAAAGGCGGACAGTGGCAGATGGTGGCTTGGCAATCGACCCGTCTGCCGGAGTAATCCTCTACCCTTTCATCACGCCGAGGAGCGGGTATAGCGAGCGCTGGTGCGCCATCGGCTCTGGTGCGCCGGTCGGCGGCGTGACGCCCAGCCGGTTGTGCCAGTAGGTGGGGAGACCGACCTTGCGAGTGCCGAACAGATCATAGGCGGAGCCGGCGACGAACAAGCATTTGTCGGCGGCTACCCCCAGTTCGGCGAGTGCCATCCCGTATGGTCGCGGGTCAGGCTTGTAGAAGCCGGCCCGCTCGGCGGTCACGACGACGTCGAATTCGATCCCGATGCAGGCGAGAGCTTTTGCGCCGAGCTGCTCGGAGCAGTTCGTAACCACCCCTAAAGCAAGTCCCTCGCGGCGCAATACGCCAAGCACCTCGCGAACCTCGGGCCAAGGCTCGAGCTCACCATATCGCTCAGCGAGACGCCGGGCGAGGATCGACGAAAGGCCGACCGCGGTCGCCGCCTCAGCGACGAGCGTTTCGTAGGGCCGGTAGGCGCCGGTCTCGTAGGTCTGTCGCAAATAGGCAGCGCGCCAGCTCCGCCCGTCTTCCTCGCTCCCGGCGACATTATTCCACAAAGTCCAAGAATCGAGCAGTGCCGTCAGCAGATCAAAAAGGACTGCATCAAATCTGCGGTTGTACACGTTAAGACTTTCGAGATCACACAGTTCGATACTTGCATTAGGAGCAAATTCTGATCATTGCACCCCTCAGCTTCGATCGTCATTGCGAGCGACAGCGAAGCAATCTCAGGCCGCCGGGCTCTCGATCGGTCGAGATTGCTTCGTCGCGCAAGCGCTCCTCGCAATGACAAAGCCAGCTTGGACGAAACCCGCTTTAGCTTTCTCATCGGCGGAGGATGGCTGGTCGGGTTTCGCCGACTGGCTCAGTTCTCACCGGCACCGGCAAAATAGAGTTTGGGGTCGGCGGCGCGGATCGTGGCTTCCGGGAGGCCCAATTCGCGGCGCACGATATTGGTGCCCTCGACGAGCGACACGCATTTGTAATAGGCGATGCGGCGCGACAGCCCCTCGCGGCCAAAGCCGCAATCGGTCGTGATGACGAGCCGCTCGGGCGGGATGTATTCGAGCGCCTTCCTGATGAGGCCGGCGACATGCTCGGCCGGCTCGACGACCGTGTTGCAGTGATTGACGACGCCGATGCCGATCTTCTTGTCGGTCTTGTGTCTCGCAAATAGCGGCAGATCCTTGCCGTCATTGCTGGCGCATTCAAAGGTGATGACATCGCAATTGAGCTCTAAGAGATAGGGTAAGGCGCGCTCATAGCTCGGCACTTCCCAATAGACGCGCTGCTGATTGGGATTGCCCCAGCAGGTGTGCACCCAGATCTCGGCATCGACATCGGCGAGCTGGCGGTTGAACGCTTGCGTCTGGAATTCGAGCTCGGCATCGCTGCAATCGGGCCGCGTCGTCAGCCCGTGATGGCGCGGCTCCTCGACCTGGATCAGCGGGCAGCCGGCGGCCGCCAATTCGCGGAATTCGGCATTCATGATGTCGCAGAGGTCGAGCACCATCGCCCGGTTGTCGGGGTAATGCTCGTTCCACAGCATGCTCGCCAAGGCCGGCGCGCAGATCGCGCCGAATTTGACCGGGCGGTCGCTGAGACGTTGCGCGATCTGCCAGAGTGCCGCGTATTCGAGCGGACCCCGTGTCAGCTTGTCTTTGACGATCGCCGGCTGATAGGCCTCCTGCACCTCCCACAGGATCTTGCCGGGGCGGATGTCGTGCCGCGCCATCCAGCCCTGCGATGTGCTGCGGTGCCCCTCGATGCCGCCCAGCCGCTCGATCGGGTAGAAAAACCACGATTTGCCGCCGACCGCGAGGTCAAAGCGGCTGTCGCCATCGGTCACGATGTCGAGCCCGGCGGCCTCCTGCGCATTGATGATTGCCGCGACGGCGTCGAGATACTGCTCGCGGAACAGCGAGTCGCCGAGCGCCGATTTGAACGAGCGCCCGCCGAGGCTCGCGTCGAACCATAATGGCCGCGGATACGACCCGGTGATCGCGGTCGGCAGCATCATCTCGCGGGTGGTCTTCAGCATTGGCCGGCGCTCCTCTTACCTGACGGCATCGGAAATGCCATATAGGCTGCACTATGACAGATGTGTGGTGGTGTGTCATGCAGGCGCGGGCTCGGATCAATCAGCAGGGCCGCATCGTCATCCCGGCGGAATGCCGCGCGGCGGCCGGTCTGAAGCCGGGGGATGAACTGCTGATCGAGGCGATCGGCGAGGGTGAACTGCGCCTGCGCACCCCTGAGCAAGCTATCAAAGCGGCGCAGGCAATCGTGGCGCGCCACGTGCCGAAAGACCGCGATCTTGTCGCCGAGCTGATCGCCGAGCGGCGCGCAGAGGCAAGGCGTGAATGACGGCATCACCGTCGCGGACGCGTCCGCCATTCTTGCATTGCTGAAGCAGGAGCCGTTTTCCAAGCTCGACCCGCGGCGGCTCTTTCGGGCAACAATCAGCGCGGTGAATTTGTCGGAGGTGCTGGAAAGGCTTTGTTTCGGGGGCCTCAGTGAGACGGAAGCGGAACAGGTGGTCGCGGAATTGAATTTAAAGGTGGCCGATTTTGACGAGCCGCAGGCGCGCTTGGCGGCGTATTTGCGGGCGCGAACACGCCGGGCTGGGCTTTCTCTCGGCGATCGCGCCTGTTTGGCGCTGGGATTGCGCCTTGGATGCCCGGTGATCACGGCCGACAGAGCCTGGGCAAGACTCGACGTAGGAATCGATATCGTTCTAATCCGTTGAACGTCGCCTTTCATCCGAGCCGCGGAATGATTAACCTCGGAACAGGCTCAGCCCATTCCGGAGGCCACAAATGAAGGATTTCGCGGGCAGGATCGCGGTCGTCACCGGCGGCGGCTCGGGAATGGGACGAGAGCTTGTCCGCCAGCTGGTCGCCGAGGCCTGCAATGTCGCGATGTGCGATGTTTCCGAGCAAGGGATGGCGGAAACCCGGCGGCTGTGCGAGGCAGCGGGGCTGCCACAAGGGCTGCGCGTCACAGCGCATCTCGCCGATGTGTCCGATCCGGCACAGGTCGAGAGATTTCGCGAGGAGGCCGCCGAGCGTCACGCCACCGACAGGATCCATCTCCTCTTCAACAATGCCGGGATTGGCGGCGGCGGCAGCCTGTTCGCGCATGGCCGTGAGGAGTGGGAAAGGACGTTCGATATCTGTTGGGGCGGGGTTTACAACTGCACCCGCGCCTTCCTGCCGATGCTGCTGAAAGCGGAGGCGGGCCACATCGTCAACACCAGCAGCGTCAACGGCTTCTGGGCGTCGGTCGGGCCGCGTATTCCGCATACCGCCTATTCGGCGGCAAAGTTTGCGGTGAAAGGCTTCACCGAGGCGCTGATCACCGATCTCAAGATCAACGCGCCGCACATCAAATGCTCGGTCGTCATGCCCGGCCATATCGGCACCTCGATCCCACTCAACTCGCGCAAGCTGCAAAGCGGCAACCTCGCCGATGAGATGGATGCGCAGCAGCTCGCGCAGGCGCGGGCGCGCATCGCCTCGATGGGCCGAGATGCCTCCGCGCTGTCGGATGACGACATTCGGCAGATGGTGGCCGAGCGCGAGCGCCGCTTTCGCGAGGAGGCGCCGACGAGTGCCGCCGAGGCGGCGACAATCATTCTCGACGGGGTCAAGGCCGACAACTGGCGCATCCTGGTCGGCGAGGACGCGCACCAGATCGATGAAATGGTCCGAGAGGCGCCGGAGCGGGCCTACGATATCGACTTTTTCGAGGGCTTTGCCGCCAGGGCCGGCTGGCGTATCCCGTGATCACTAGTTAAAGGTCAGTTGTAGGGCGGATGAAAATCCGCTCTGCGCACTGCCATCACTCAGTTGATCCGCCGTCCCTCTGCGGCACTCCGATCGCCGGAACTCAAGCGGCGGGTTGCGCCCGCCCTGAGCCCGCTCAGCTCATGCCCTCGACAATAAAGGCGCGGGCCTTGGAGTTGGCCAGGCGGTTCGGCAGGATCTTCTGGTATTCCGGCGAGTTGTACCAGCGCTTGACGGCGGCGGCGTCGGCGAATTCGAGAATGACGACGCGTTTCGGCTCAGGGCCGCCTTCGATCAATTCCGTCGCGCCGCCTCTGACGAGGAAGCGCCCGCCATATTGCGCCAAGGTGGCGCCAACCGCCTCACGATAAGGCGTCATCGCCTCCATGTTGGTCACTTCGAGCTCAACGACGAAGTAAGCTGGCATCCAAGCCTCCCGAAACGAAATATCGCTATCAGCTTAAGCAGGATGGCGTCAGCATCAACCAGTTCATCGCAACCGCAGTCGCAGAAAAGCTCTCGGCGATGCGTACCGCAGAATTTTTTGCCAGCGCCGCGCCCGGCTGATGCAGCGCCGCGGTGGCGAGCCGCCAACACCCGACGACACAATACCAGAGGCGGGCGAATCGTAGCGAAGGCTGTGGGGCGGATTACAATCCGCCCTATAGCCTTTGCGTGTATCAGCGCCTCCCGACCGACCCGATCACGTCGTCGGTGGTTCTGATATCGGCGAATAGCCGATCCATTGTCCGCAACTCGGCGTCATGCGCCTCCCGCGAAACTTCGGCTACGGCATCGCTCACCAGGATCATCCGATAATTGTGTTCGACACCGCCGCGCACAGTTGTCGACACGCAAACGCAAGTTGTCACGCCCGTAACGACATAGGTGGTAACGCCCATATTGCGCAGGATCGTATCGAGGGGGGTGCTTGGCGCGAAGCCGCCAAACCCTTTCTTGACGACCAGATGCTCGCTTTCGAGCGCTTCAACTCGTCGACGATCTGCGCTCCCCATATTCCCTCCACACAATGCGTACGGTTGCCGCTCAAAGGCTCGATTTCCAATACGCCAATACGGGAAGGCCGCATCGGAATAGTCGGGCTTCAGCACGTGCGCGAGATATACAACCGGCCTTCCGGCTGCCCGGAAAGCATCCGCCAACCTTTTCACATTAGGGATGGTTCCGGTCAGAAACGGTATGTCGATATTAAATTCGGGATGTTCCCGAGCGACATGGCCGAAGCTCCCGTCCCGATGCAGAAAATCGTTCTGCATGTCGACAATGATCAGGGCAGAGCGGTCAATTTCTGCTCCCTTTACCGCCATTGCCATTTTGTATCTCTCTGTTGTGGATCGCGGACTGTGTGGTCCGCTTTGTGGTCGGCTCAGTCAAAGGTCAGCACAGTGCGGGCGACTTCGCCGGCTTTCATGGCGCGGAAGGCTTCGTTGATGTCGCCTAGGCGACCACGCCGAGTGACCATCGCGTCTAGGTCGAGGCGGCCCTGGCGGAAAAAATCGAGGTAGAGCGGAATGTCGTAGCGGAAGCGGTTGGAGCCCATGCGCGAGGTCTGCACCTTGCATTCCGGGCGGATCGCCATCCACGGGAACTCGATCATCGCATCGGGTGGCAATACGCCGACGATTGTCGCGGTGCCGCGGATCGCCAGGCTCTCGATTGCCTGCCGCACGAGCCCCGCATTGCCGACCGCCTCGAAGGCGTGATCGACGCCCAAGCCGCCGGTCAGCGCGCGGACCGCCTTGACCGGGTCGTCGTCACTGCTGTTGATAAAATGCGTTGCACCGACCCGCATTGCCATCTGGCGTTTCGTGCCGAACTGGTCGATGGCAATGATCTGGCGCGCGCCGCCGATGCGCGCGCCCTGCACGATCGACAGCCCGACCCCGCCGCAACCGAACACCGCGACGGTCTGCCCTGCCTCCAAGCCCGAGCTGCGCAACGCGGCACCGACTCCGGTCAGCACACCGCAGCCGACCAGTGCCGCCTGGTCGAGCGGCAGTTCGGGGTCGATCTTCACGACGGAATTCTCGTGCAGCAACATCTTTTCGGCATAGCTCGAAATGCCGATGAACTGGCGGAAGGGCTGGCCCTGCTGCGAGAGTCGCGGCGCTGCTTCGTCAGGGCGCGTGACGAGGCCGCCGGTGCACAAATTGGGGTGGCCCGAAAGGCATTGCAGGCAATTGCCGCAAAACCCCGACAAGCAAGCGACGACATGATCGCCGGGCTTCACCGACCTCACATTAGCGCCGACCGCCTCGACGACACCCGCACCTTCGTGTCCGAGCACGATCGGCCGGTCGAGCGGAAACCGCCCGACACCGTCGACGACGTGCAAATCGCTGTGGCAAACACCGGTCGCCGCGGTGCGGACCAGCACTTCGTGTCCCCACGGCTTGTCGATCTCGACCGTCTCGATGGTCAGCGGCTCGTGCACCTTGCGAAAGACGGCAGCCTCGATCTCCATAGCAACGGCCCTTTCCCAATAACTCGTTCGGGCAGTATAGCTTGGAGGCGGTCAGCAGGACATCGTCGACCGTTTGGTGTGGTGTGGTTCTCGCCCGTCGGCGGCACCGGGTAGGACGCATCACCGCAATAGTGAAAGATCCGCGGTATCCGCGAGCAGGCGGCGCCCCTCAGGCGCCGCCCCATGTGACTCGCTCTTTTTTAGCGCCAGCGGAGCGCTCAGGCCGCGCGGCTCTGATTGTGCTGACCGCCGGGCTGCGAAATGCCGTGCAGCGCTCTGGCCGTTTTCGGAAGCGAGCCCTGCGTCGCCAGATCGCCGAGGGACACGATACCGACGAGGCGCTTATCACGGTTCAGGACCGGTAAGCGCCGTATCTGGAGTTCGGCCATGTTTTCGGCCACATGGTCGACATCCTCATCCTCGAAGCAATATTTGACCTCGTGGCTCATGACGGCGCGAACCTTGGTGTCGGGCCCCTTTCCTTCCGCGATGCCGCGGATCGCAATGTCGCGATCGGTAATCATTCCGACCAGCTTGTCGTGCTCGCCGATCGGCAACACCCCGACATCCAGCTTCTTCATCGCTGCGGCAGCCTCACGGACAGTTTCGTCGGGGCTAATGATCTTGACGTCACGCTGCATGATATTGCCGATTTTCATGCCACTCTCCTCTAATAACCGGCTAGAGGAACTTTGTCATTCCTCCGTTTGGTTTCCAAAAGATCTGATGCCCGAACTGCCGGAAGAGGTCCGAGCCTTATCGTAGTAACACCGTAGGGACGAGTTTATCCCTCGCGAAGGCTGGTTTATCGAGCTGAACCTTCGAACAAGATCACAAGAGCTTTAACTTTATTTTAAGTAGAGCGGCGACCTGCGTGCTAGCTCCCGTCTCTTGGCGAGCCCTCGTCGCGGTCTGCCGGCGGTGAGCACGCGGGGTCGTGCACCCGCCGGGCACGAGCTGGTTTCAGTCGGCGGCGACACTTTCGCGGTGCCGCTCGTAACGCCGCGCCGGCGTATTGACCGGCTCGACGAGCGGTGCCGCGCCGAAGGAGGCGGCCTTGCGCTCGGCCGAGGCATCGCCGTAGAGTGTCGTGCGCTGGCGGGGCGTCCGGCCAAGCGAGCGGATCAGCTCTTCCATGCTCTCGGGCGGCATCTCTTGCCCATGCACGGCGCCGGCGGCGCGCGTGATGCTCTCATTCATCAGAGTGCCGCCCATATCATTGGCGCCGGCCGCGAGGCAGGCGGCAGCGCCGCCGCTGCCCATTTTGACCCAGGAGGTCTGGATATTGGTGATGACGGGGTGCAGCGCGAGCCGCGCAACGGCGTGCATCAGGACCCCCTCGCGATAGGTGGGGCCGCGGCGGGCGCGGCCTTTCAGATAGATCGGCGTCTCCATCGGCACAAAGGGCAAGGGTACGAATTCGGTGAAACCGCCGGTCCGCATCTGCAAGGCGCGGATGCGCAGCAGATGACGCGCCCAATGCTCGTACCGGTCGACATGCCCGTACATGATCGTGACCGTGCTGCGCAGCCCGGCGCCATGCGCTGCTTCCATGACCTCGAGCCATTGGCCGGTCTTGATCTTGTCGGGGCAGATCACCGCGCGGATTTCGTCGTCGAGGACTTCAGCCGCGGTGCCCGGTAAGGAGCTGAGGCCAGCCGCTTTCAGTTCGCGCAGAAAATCGGGGACGGTGCGGCCGAGGGTCTTGGCGCCCTGCCAGATTTCGAGCGGCGAAAAGGCATGGATGTGCATTCCCGGCACCGCTTCCTTGATCGCGCGGCAAATCGCGAGGTAGGTCGCGCCGGTGTATTCGGGGTGGATGCCGCCCTGCATGCACACTTCGGTCGCGCCGCGCTCCCAGGCCTCTTCGACCCGCCGCTGGATCTCGGCCAAATCGAGGTCATAGGGCCGGCCGCGCAGATTTTCGCTGAGCTTGCCTTTTGAAAAGGCGCAGAACTGGCAGCGGAAATAGCAGATGTTGGTGTAGTTGATGTTGCGCGTCACGACATAGCTGACGACGTCGCCATTGACCCGCCGCCGCAGCTCGTCGGCCGCGTGGCACACCGCTTCAAACTCTGCGCCGCGTGCCGCGAAGAGCTGTACAATCTCCGCTTCGCCGAGCGCCTCTCCGGCAGATGCACGGTGCAGAATTGCGGCCATCTGCCCCTCACCCCGACCATCTCCCCGCAAGCGGGGCGAGGGAGAATGGTTCCCTCGCCCCGCAGCAGCGGGCAGAGGGATAGGGTGAGAGGCAATTGTGAGGGGCGGCTCGCTGCCGGCGCCGGCCACCCAATCGTCAGTCCGTGCGAGCCCGTCGGCATCGATCACGCGCAGCATCGCCGGGCGCAGCGCCGGGTCGAGCCAGCGCTCCGGATCGCGCGCATAGGCCGGGTAGATCGCGAGCCTTTCGACCAGCACTTTGCCGCAAGCGGCGGTGCGCTCGGCCAGCCGGGCGAGGGCCGGCCACGGCGCCTCCGGGTTGACATGGTCGGGGGTCACCGGCGACACACCGCCCCAATCGTTGATCCCGGCGGCGATCATCTCGGCGAGTGCCCCCGGGTTCAGATTGGGCGGCGCCTGGATGTTCATCTCGGCGCCAAAGATCAGCCGTGCCACGGCGATGGTCCACAGGTGATCCTCAAGATTGGGCTCAGGGGCCTGCGCCATGCGGGTGCCGGGCTTTGCCCGGAAGTTCTGGATGATGATCTCCTGCAGATGGCCATAGCGCTCGTGCAGCTCGCGCAACGCGAGCAGTGATTGGATCCGCTCGCGGCGCGTCTCGCCGATGCCGATCAGGATGCCCGAGGTGAACGGCACTGCCGCCTCGCCGGCGGTGCCGATCGTCTCCAGGCGCAGCGCCGGGTCCTTGTCGGGCGAACCAAAATGCGGCCCGCCGCGGTGGCGCAGCCGCTCGGCCGCACTCTCCAGCATGATCCCCTGCGACACCGAGACGGCGCGCAGCCGGTCGACATCCGCGCGGGTCAGCAGGCCGGGGTTCAAATGCGGCAGCAGCCCGGTCTCGCGAAACACCAGGCGCGCCATCTCAGCGAGATAGGAGAGGGTGGTTTCGTGACCGAGCCGCGCCAGCGCCTCGCGCGCCGCAGCGTAGCGCAGCTCGGGCTTGTCGCCCAACGTGAACAGCGCCTCATGGCAGCCGGCGCGCGCCCCGGCCCGCGCAATCTCGAGCACCTGCTCGGCGCTCAGATAAGCGGGCTCACCCGGGCGCGGCGGATGCGCAAAGGTGCAGTAGTGGCAGACATCGCGGCACAGCTGGGTCAGCGGGATGAAGACCTTGCGCGAGTAGGAGACGAGCGGGCCGTGCGCGGCGTCGCGCAGCGCCGCCGCAACCTGCATAAGCGGCCGGGGGTTGGCGCAATCGGCGAGCTCGAGCGCGTCGGACGTCGAGAGCGTCCGCCCCTCTCGCGCCAATGACAGAATCCTGCTGGTGGTCATCCCCAATGGTCTCCTGTAGCTGCCGCCGCGCGCTCCCGCGGAACCGCTGCATCATAGGCTGCCAACAGCGCGCGGGCGCGGGTCGCCGACGGCGAAAGCATAAATGCGGCCAGATCCTCCGGCGTATCGACATCGAGCGCAATGCCTGTCAGATGCAGCACGGTCGGGCGGATGCCGCTTGCCTCGGCTGCCCGCAAATGCGGGTAGAAACTGTCCTCGCCAAAGCGCAGCGGCACCGCACCGGGCGGCGAGCAGATGATCGCGTTCGAGCCGCGCGCGTCGCGCGACGGGGCGATTGTGAAGGATGGCGCCGGGCGATGTGCGGCGAGCAGCTGCGCGATCTCGTCAGGTGTAACGAGCGGGATGTCGCCCGGCAGGGTCAAAACGCCGCCATGCCCCTCCGCGGCGAGGAGCCGCCCTGCCGCCGTCACGGCACCGGTGTGGCCGTCGCGCGCTCCCGCCTCGATGATGCGGGCACCGTAGCGCATCGCGATCCGCCGCGCGGTCGGGTCGACGGTCACGACGGCGATCCCGGCGAGACCGCGTGTCGCGGCGAGTGCGGTCAGCACGTCCTCGAGCATCGCCAGCATCAAATCCCGCCGCAATTCCGGCGCCAGCACCGGCGCCAGCCGCTCCTTGGCCCGATCGAGCTCCTTTACCGGCACCACTGCCCACAGCTCCATATCAGAAGCCTCGGCCGGCTGCCGCCAGCACCGCCCGCGCCAGTGCGTCGCGATCCTCCAGGCTCACCATCATGGTCCGGGTCGATGTCACCGGGATGGTGATCTCTTGGACCGTGTCCGCATCGGCCGCGTCGACGATATACATGTCGAGGAGGCCGGCGTAGTGCCGCGCCACAGCAGCGGGGGTGACCGGCAAGCCGAGCTCGGTCATAAGCTTGCCGGTCGGCCCCTTGACGGCCTTGCCGCCGATGATCGGCGACACCGCGACGACCGGGGCGCGGCTGCTGCGCAGCGCCTCCCGGACACCGGGCAGGCTCAGGATCGGATCGATGCTGAGAAACGGGTTTGACGGACAGATCACGACCAAGTCGAGATCATCCGCGGCGAGTGCGGCGAGAAATTCGGGGTTGGTCCGCGCTTCAGTCGCACCTGCATAGGCGATCTCGCGAATGACCGGGGCCGCCTGGAGCCGCACGAAATAGTCCTGAAAATCGAGCCAGCCTGCCGCGCTGCGCAGCCGCGTGCGGACCCGCCCGTCGGTCATCGGCAGCAGCCGCGCCGCGATCCCCAGGCGCCGACGGAAATCGTCTGTGATGTGCGACAGGCTCTCGCCTGCCGCAAGACGGCGGGTGCGCTCGACATGCGTGGCAAGATCGCCGTCGCCGAGCTTGAACCAGGTTTCGCCGCCAAGCGCCTCGAGTGCGGCCATAAAGGTCCAGGTCTCGCCGCGCCGTCCCCATCCGAATTCCGGGTTGTCGAGGCCGGCAAGGGTGTAGAGAAGCGTGTCGATATCGGGCGAAACCGACAGCCCGAGATGCTCGAAATCGTCGCCCGTATTGGCGACGACGGTAAGTGCGCCCGGCGGCAGCACCCGATAAAGGCCGAGCGCCAGCTTGGCGCCGCCGATCCCGCCGGACAGCGCAAGAACGCTCATCGGAAGAGCCAGACCTTCATCGGAAAAGGTCGTGCTCGGCCGGCCTTACCAGGGCGGCCGCGGATACCTCGGGTGCCGACCAGCTGAGCCCTCGCATCAGGACCATCGGGACGGCTTCATCGGCCTGGCCCATTAGCAGTCCCGCGGCGGCGGCGATCTCGTCGGCAAAGCCGGTCTCGGTCACCAGCAAGGCGCGCCCGAAGAGGTCGGGACGGCCGCGCAGATCGATCAGCGCCGGCAGCCCCGCGGCGCCGAGCGCAATCCCGACAGTGCCCTTGCGCCAAGGCCGGCCAAAGCTGTCGGCAATGATGACGGCAAGCCTCGCCCCGCACGCGCCGGCGAGATGCTCCTGTAGGGCACGCGCCGAGCCGTCCGGGTCCTCCGGTAATAAGAGCACACGCTCGGCGCCCGCCTGCTCCGGCAGGTTTGAATGGTCGATGCCGGCATTGGCCATGACAAAACCGAGGCGATGCTCGACTATCAGCAGGCCGGGGCGGTGGCGCACCACCCGTTTCGACTCCGACAGCACCACCTCGACAAAACGCGGATCCTTGTCGAGCTCGCGGGCGAGCTCGACCGCCCGTTCGGAAGGCGAGACGGTCGTGACATCGACATAGCGCCCCTCCGCCTTCGAGACGATCTTCTGCGCCACCGCCAGCACATCGCCGGTCTGCGGGACGATCCCGTTAGCGGTAAACGCCGCCACCGTGATCGCGCCGAGATCATCGCCCGGCTCGACGAGCTTTATGCCGCGCAGCGGTAGCAGCGTTACCGCGCCCGGAGCCACGGTTTCACTCTTTCCGCAACCCCTGATCCGTCACCCCCGCGGAAGCCGGGGGCCAGAACTCCGCGTGACTCAATTGGCCGCCCCTGGGCCCCCGCTGTCGCGGGGGCGACGACAGAGGCGAAGTTCGGCAAGGGCGGCATGCTAGCCGAGCTTGGCGCGCAAGAGCGGCAATACCTGCTCGGCATAAAGCTTCAGGAAACGCGGCTGGTCGGGGCCGGGGGCATGAAAGACGAGGTGCGTGAAGCCAAGCTCGACGTAGGGGCGGATCTTGGCGAGCTGCTCCTCGGGGTCGGCCGAGAAGATCCAGCGGCTAGCCGCCCGGTCGAGCGGCAGGGCATCGGCGAGCCGCTCCATCTCGATCGGGTCCTCGACACTCACCTTTTCCTCGGGTGTGAGCGCAAGTGCCGCCCAATGCCGGGTCAATTCTTTCGCCTGCTGCGCATCGGTGTCGAACGACACCTTGACCTCGATCATCCTTTCGAGATCGGCGCCGCTGCGACCAGCCTTTGCCATCCCCTCGTCGACCTTGCCCGAGAGGTCGGTATAGAGCTGCGGGTTCTTGCCGCTGGTGCAGATGAACCCCTCGGCGATCTGGCCGGCCATCTGGGCGGCGAGCGGGCCGGACGCGGCGATCCAGATCGGCACCTTCGGCTTTGGCTTGTCATAGATCGTCGCGTTTTCGGTGCGGTAGAATTGGCCCTCGAAGCTGACCCGGTCTTCGGTCCACAATTTGTTGATGAGCCGCACCGCCTCGCGTAGCCGGTCCCGCCGCTCCTTGGCACCCGGCCACTCCATGCCGGTCGCCGGCACCTCGTTCAGCGACTCGCCGGTGCCGAGGCCGAGCACGACGCGGCCCGGAAACATCGCGCCGAGCGTGCCAAAAGCCTGCGCGACGATCGACGGGTGATAGCGAAAGGTCGGCGTCGCCACACTGGTACCGATCGCCACCCGCCGGGTCCGCGCGCCGAGCGCGCCGAGCCAGGCGAGCGAGTTCGGCGCATGCCCATCGGTGTGCTTCCAGGGCTGGAAATGGTCGCTGACAAACACCGAGTCGAACCCGACCTCCTCAGCCAGGCAGGAAAAGTCCAGCAATTCGCGCGGCCCGAATTGTTCGGCCGACGCCTTGTATCCGAGCTTCAGCAAGGCCTGCTCCTCTAATCAGAATCACCACAACGACAAAGAGATCACGAGGAGCCGTTTCCGTCGTCCCGGCGGAGGCCGGGACCCATCGCCGGATACCGGCCGGAGGCTGTCCTCGGGCCGGCCAAAGGCCGGGCCCGTGGGCCGGGTAAGACGAGGTAATCGGTTCTGCAAGGTCTCTCCGTGTCCTCCACACCTCTTTGGTGGAATCTTAAACCTTACTCAGCACATCCTCGCGGAAGCGCCGCATATTGGCGAGCATCGCATCGGCAGTGGCGCCATCGAAATTCATGTCGATATAGCCCACGCCAAAATCGCGGAACGCCCGCAGATCGGCAATCACTTCGCTCATCTCTCCCGAGAACAGCCGCCGCTCGCCGTCATCGGCGCGGTCGGGCAGTGACTTGCCCCAGCTCGTGATGCGGTAGGCAAGACCCATTTTCGCGGGATCGCGCCCCGCCTCGCGGGTCAGCCGGCGCAGCCGGTCGACCCCGGCCGCGAACCGCTTCATCGAGTCGAGCCGGTGCTGTGGGTTGGTGCCGATCGGATACCAGGCATCGCCGATGCGTGCGGTGCGGCGCAGCGCGGGGCCGCTCTCGCCACCGACCCAGATCGGTGGGTGCGGCTTCTGCACCGGCTTTGGCTCGAACCACACATTCGCAAATTTGACGTGCCGGCCTTCAAAGCGCGGGTCGTCTTTGGTCCACAATTCGCGAAAGGCGTCGAGATATTCGTCGGTGACCGCACCCCGTTGCGGGAAAGGCGGTACACCCAACGCCTCGAACTCCTCCCGCATCCAGCCGGCGCCGATGCCAAAAGTCAGCCGACCTCCCGACAGCACGTCGATCGTCGCCAGCATCTTGGCCTGCAGCACCGCCGGGCGGTGCGGCACGACGGTGACCGAGGTGACGAGCCGCAGCCGCGAGGTCTTGCCGGCGACAAAGGCCACCGCGGTCAGCTGCTCGTGGCGGTCGCCGCGCGACCGGCTCGGGAATTCGCCGGTGTCGCTATAGGGATATTTGGCTTCGATATCGCGCGGGATCACGACATGGTCGCTGATCGTCGTGTAGTCGTAGCCCATTGCCTCGCCCTCGACGGCAATGCGCGCAAGATTGTCCGGTGTCGCGAGGGGGCCGCTGATCAGGGCGCCAAAGCCAAACTGCATCCCTCTCCTCCCAGCAAGGAGTTAATCCTGGTGCTACGGTAGCAGCCTCGAACCGGCGTGACCACAGCGGGTTAACGAGCGGCTTCTTGTCGAAGCCAATTACGAAAAGCCCGCACCTTGGGACGTTCGAGCGCTGCCGTTGCGGTGACGATGTAGTAGGCAAAGTGGTCAGGCAGTGCCAGTGAGAACAGCCGGACGAGGCGCCCCGCAGCGAGGTCGGCGGCGGCGATCGTGCTATAGGCCAACACGACTCCCTGGCCGGCGACTGCCGCATCGAGCGCCAGCGACATGCTGTTGAAGGTGAGCCCAGCCCCTGCCGGGACATCCTTTACTCCTGCTGCTTTGAGCCACATCGGCCAGGTCGGCACCAACGGATCGCGCTCGGCAGCCTCGTGAATGAGGGTGTGGCGAGAAAGATCGTCAGGCGTGCGCAGTAGGGGGCCGGCACTCAGCAATTGCGGGCTGCAAGCCGGAAAAACCTCGTTTGTGAATAACAGCTCGACATCGAGCCCCGGGTATTTGCCGAGGCCGTAACGGATCGCTATGTCGAAATCGCCCCTGGTTAGATCGACGACCGTGTCGGTGGCAGAGATCCGCACATCGACCTCGGGGTGTTGTTCTTGAAAGCGGTGTAGGCGCAGCACCAGCCACTTGCCAGCAATCGAAGGCGAGGCCGTCACCGTCAATGTCCCGGTATCGTTATGCGCCCGCAGCCGCCTGACCGAGGACTGGATGCCGGCGAAGGCTTCCGACAGTCCAGGCAACAAGATACGCGCCGAAGCCGTCAGCTCGATCGAACGGTTCATCCGGTGGAACAGCTTGACCCCGAGATCCTCCTCCAGCGCGTGGATCTGATGGCTGACGGCAGCCGGCGTCACATGCAGTTCGTCGGCAGCCCTGCTGAAGCTCATGTGACGGGCCGCCGCCTCAAAGGCCCGGAGCGCGCTCAAGGCAGGCAGATGATTGTTCATTGGAGATGAGAAAACCTAATTCGGCGGTGAGAAAGTCTCGTTTGTCGGGAAACCATATGGCAACCATTTAAGCCAAAGTGAAGTTCGGGCGGGTGCTCTTTCGACGCTCGCCGACATTAGGAGATTTCAAATGGCGGCCATCCACTGGCAACAGCCTCGATATCGTGCCCCGCGGCACAATGCGGTTCAGGCATTGGGCGACGCCGCCCATCATCTTGTCGGCACCGTGCGCGAATGGCGTCGGCGCGTCCGCGAACGCGGCGAGTTGTCTGCGCTCGACGATCGGATGCTGAAGGATATTGGGCTGACCCGAGCCGATGCCGAATTCCTCAGCAACAAGCCTTTCTGGAGAGAATGATGACGTTGTTGGCACTTGCAGGCAGCACTATTGGCGGGTGGTGGCGTCGCGCTATAGTGGCGCTCGCCCGGCCGATACCGCACTCGAACCCCGAGGTTCCGCGGGAATATTACAGATTCCCGCCTTTCTGAGCGTTGCCCAATCCCATTAACCAGCATTGAGGACGGAATATGGCCAACACTGACAGCCTGCCCTATGTCGAGGCTCAGCTGAATTATCTCGGCCCGATGACCGAGCGGCCGCGTTACTACGCCTATGAGACGCCGCAGGGCGAGCAGCGCTCGAACATGACCTATGATCCGCACACGATGCGGATTCACGACATGCGGCCGATTTCCACCGATATGTCGCTCGACACGCAGGGTTTCGCGCTCGTCGAGCAGCGTAGCGCAGTGCAGGATTTCTGGAATGATGACGAGGTCCGTCGGGCTTATTACCCCGAGGCCGAGCAGATCATCAAACAAGTGACCGGCGCCAGCCGCGTCTTTATCTTCGACCATCTGCAGCGCCGGCGTGTGGCGGGGCTGCAGGACCGAACGACGGGTGGGCCCCGCCAGCCGGCGACGCGCGTGCATGTCGATCATACCGCGAACTCCGGCCCGCAACGGGTTCGCGATCTCTTGCCCGACGAGGCGGAGGAATTGTTGAAGGGGCGCGTCCAGGTTATCAATCTATGGCGCCCGCTCTTCAGCCCGTTGCAGGACGCACCGCTTGCCGTGTGCGATTCGCGCACTGTCGCCGCCGACGACCTGGTGCCCTCGGACCTCGTCTACAACCACCGCGTCGGCGAGACCTACTCGGTTAAGTACAACCCGGCGCACCAGTGGTACTACGTGCCGCAGATGCGGCGCGACGAGGCGCTGCTTCTGAAGATCGCCGATACCAAGCCAGACATTCCGGCGCGCTTTATGCCGCATACCTCGTTCACCGACCCGACGACCCCTGCCGGTACCCGGCCGCGCGAGAGCATCGAGATCAGGACTCTCGTCTTCCACCCTGCTTGACGTTTCGATCACGCAGCCCGGACGGAGCGGTCCGGGCTGCGTTACGTGCGTTTATGAGCCTGCCCCTACTGGAACTGTGGAGAACGAGGTGCGATGACGCGATTGACCGATTTGCCTCCGGCACAGGCAAAGCGACTTGCCGAGCTGGAGTGTCCCGATTTCAAGACGAGGCCGTGGGTTACCGGCCCGGCGTTGTCTCGGCGCCGAGTGGCGATCGTCTCGTCGGCCGGCCTCGTCTTGCGCGGCGACGACCCGTTTCGCGGCCGTGATCCTGATTACCGCGTGATCCGGTCCGAAACAAAGCCGGACGAGCTGCTGATCAGTCACATCTCGATCAATTTCGATCGCACCGGCTTCCAGGAGGACTGGAATGTCATCTTTCCGCTCGACCGCCTGAGCGAGCTTGCTGCCGAGGGAAGCATCGGCTCGGTAGCTGCGACTCACTATTCGTTTATGGGCGCGACCGACCCGGCGCCTATGGAGCCGCACGCACGCCAACTTGCCGGGCGTCTCAAGAGCGACCAAGTCGACGCCGTCATCCTCTCTCCGGTTTGACCGCTCTGCACGCGCGCCGTGGGCGCGCTGGGGCACTATCTGGAGGAAGAGGGGATTGCGACGGTCGGGATCAGCCTGATCCGGCCGCAGACGGAAAACACGAAACCGCCGCGTGCGCTGTGGGTGCCGTTCGAATTGGGCCGGCCCTTTGGGCCCCCGAGCAATCCGGAGTTCCAGAAGCGCGTGCTTCTCGCCGCCTTGCGGCTGCTGGAGCGCGATAGTGGCCCGGTCATCATTGAGGACTACACCGAAGATGACCCGCGCGCCAAGCCCGCCCCGGCTTGGCAGCCGCCTGCGGTTCCGGCCGGTGCGGGCGATAATAGCGGGGACGGCCTCGCGAAGAGATTGGAGGCGGAGATCCCCCGCTTGAAGGACGCGCATCGGCGCTGGGTCGCACAAAATGGCCGGACGACCGTCGGACTCAGCGGATTGGCAATCTCCGAGGCTGGCCATTACGTTGCCGAATGGGTTCGCGGGAAGTCGCCGCCCAGCCCGCGAGAGGGTTACTCGCCGCCGTTGGCGCTGCGCTTCGCGGTCGACGATGTGAAGGCCTATTATCTCGAGGCAGCCGCGGCTGGAACCGCTCGGCCGTCGAGCCGCCAGCTTGGTGACTGGTTCTGGAACGAGAGCGCAGCCGGCTCGGCACTTTACGCGCTTCGTGACGCCTGCCTCGCGAGCGACGACGAGCGGCTCAAACTGATCGCCGGCAACTTTATCGTGCCGGCGGCGCGTGTGCGGAGCACCGGCTGAAAGAGGCGCAATGGACGCGATCAAGGTCCTGGCGTTCGACATGGGCGGTACGGTTCTCGACTGGCACGGCGGCATTGCCGCCGCGCTCGCCGAACGCGGCCGCCTTCGCGATGTCGCTCATGACTGGCACCAGTTCGCCAACGAATACCGCCGCCGGTCATTGCGACGGATGCTGAGCGCCGTCGAGCCGACCTTCAACATCGACGACGTTCATCGCGAGGTGCTCGACGACCTCCTGCGGGAGCGGGGCATCGCCGCGTTCTCCGGCGAAGACTGCGCAGCGATCGCGGAGCGCTGGCATCAGCTCGATGCTTGGTCAGACTTCGTGCCGGCGCTGACGAGGATGCGGCGGCGGTATTCGTGCGTCTCCTTCACGATCCTCAGCCTGTCGCTGGTCGTCGATGTGTCCCGCCGCAATGCAATCGCATGGGACGCGGTGATCTCATGCGAGATGCTGGGCGTCTACAAAACGCAGCCCGAGGCCTACCGGCGCACTGCCCGGCTGCTGCAGGCGAAGCCTGCCGAGATCCTGATGGTGGCGTGCCATAATTTCGATCTCGACGCCGCTTGCCGCGAGGGGTACCGAACGGCCTTTGTCCGGCGCCCCGACGAGTGGGGCCCAGCAGGCCCGCCTGACCCGGTGCCGAACACGGCGACCGACATCGTCGCCGACGGGTTCGCCGAGCTGGCCGATCGCCTAGACCTGTGACCGCGGAAGCGCGACGTCAGCGGCCGACGGCGTAGCCTTGCATCCCGCGGGGGTTGGCGGCCGCCTTGAGCACCATGCCCTCCGGGGTTGCCTCGCGGGCGCAACCGGAGAGGCGGCCTTCCGACCATGCATCACCGACGCGCAAGCGGTGGCCGCGCTGCGCCAAAACAGCGCGCGTACTCTCGGGGAAGCGGCCTTCGAGCGCTACCAAACCTGGTTGCGCGGCGCGCGGGTAGAACGAGCTCGGCATATGCTCGGTGTGGAAGGCCGGGCAGTCGATCGCCTCCTGCAGGTTCATGCCGTGATGGACATGGTGCAGGAACATCAGGGTGGACCATTGGTCCTGCTGGTCGCCGCCCGGCGTACCGAAGGCGAGGTAAGGCTTGCCGTCCCTGAACGCCATAGACGGGGAGAGCGTGCTGCGCGGACGCCTGCCGGGGGCAAGGCTCGCCGGCAAACCCTCCTCGAGCCAGAACATCTGCATCCGTGTGCCGAGGCAGAAGCCGAGCTCGGGAATCACCGGGGAGCTCTGCAGCCAACCTCCGCTCGGCGTCGCCGACACCATATTTCCCCAGCGGTCGATGACGTCGAGATGGCAGGTGTCCCCGGCGACGAGGCCTTGCTCGGTAACGGTGGGCTCGCCGATCCCGGCCCCGGCGAAGATTGTCCCTCGGCCGCCGACGAGCACGCGCGGGGTGCGGCCGTCGGGGCGGCCTGGGCGCAGCTCGAGCGACGCGTGCTTCGTCACCAGCTTTCGTCGTGCCTCATTGTAGGCGGAGCCGAGCAAGGTGCGCATTGGCACATCGACAAAATCGGGATCGCCATACCAGGCTTCGCGATCGGCGAAGGCGAGCTTGGCGCATTCGACGACTAGATGGATGAACTCGGCCCCGAGCGGATCGAGACCGTCGAGATCGAACCCCTGCAGCAGCGCCAGCTGCTGCAGCAGCACGGGTCCCTGGCTCCAGGGACCGCCCTTTGCGACGGTGTAGCCGCGGTAGTCGAATGTGAGGGGCGCTTCGACCGGGGCCTCCCAGCGCGCCATGTCGTCACCGGTCAACAACCCGCCGTGACTCCGGCCGGAGGAGTCGAACACCTTCTCGCGCCGGCAGAATTGGTCGATCGCCTCGGCGACGAAGCCCTTATACCAGGCGCTGCGGGCGCGCTCGATCTGGCCCTCGCGGCCGCCGTCGCCGGCTTCGGCGAGAACGCGGCGATAGGTCGCCGCCAGCACCGGATTGCGGAACAGCTTCCCCGGCGCGGGGGGTGCACCGCCGGGCAAGTACACCGCGGCGGAGGTCGGCCATTCGCGGCGGAACAGCTCGGCCACCGCGGCGATGGTGTCGCCGATGCGACCGACTGCAGGGTAACCCCTCTCGGCATAGCTGATCGCCGGGCCGAGGATCTCGGCAAGCGGCATCGTCCCATGATCGCGCAACAGGCGCATCCAGGCGCCGAAGGCCCCGGGCACACAGGCGGCGAGCAGCCCGGTGCCGGGGATCAAATCGAGCCCGAGCTCTCGGAAGCGGGCGATAGTCGCCGCAGCTGGCGCCACGCCCTGGCCGCAGATCATATCGCAGCGGCGGTTTGCCTCGCTCCATACCAATATCGGCGCTTCGCCGAGCGGGCCGTTCAGATGTGGTTCGACGACCTGCAACGTAAATCCTGCGGCGGCCGCCGCATCAAACGCATTGCCGCCCTTCTCCAACACGCTCATGCCGACGGTAGAGGCGACCCAGTGGGTCGAGGCCACCACGCCGAAGGTGCCGTGGATCTCGGGTCGAGTTGTAAAGGCGGGCATTGGTTCTCTCCGCTGTGATCCGCAATGCTCATGCAGATAGTCTTTCAACGTCAAGTGAACCCCTCGCCCATCGCAATGGCCGCTCCGCCGCCTATTTAATCTCCCGTACCGGGACGCCCTGCGCGTGCCGACCTCATGTATTCCGCCAATGGATACGCGCATGCTCCTGGACGTCCCGGCCGAGACGACGGCAAGCGGTGAGGAGTTCTTCCGCACCGAAGGCGTCTACACAAGCTTGGGTGCCCCGATACCGGGTGGTCGGGTGGGGCGCTGGATCCTCCGTGAGGGGCCGCGCATCGACAGCGGTGTCGAGATGTTCGACGAACTGTGTTGGCGCCTTGTCGGCGATGGGGTGCCGTTATGGCGCGCCACCCTCAACATCGGGACCTTGCATCCGCAGATCCGTGGTATTGGCGCGCGTTGGCTCCGCGGCACCGAGTTCGTCGAGAGGTACCGCATTCTGCGCGGCAGCGAGGGGAGCGAGGAGTATTTGCGCAGCCCGATCCGCGCCACGATCGAGCATGGGACACCATTTCGCCGCCGCCTCGTCGACGATACGCCCGAATATCCGTTGTTGTCGAAGATACGGAAGGCGGGTGCCACGGATTATTTCGCGCTCGCGCTCAATCGCACATTCCGGCGCTTTCCGGTGGTGGCTTGGGCAACCGATAAGCCAGGCGGGTTCAGCGGGGCCGACATCGCCAAGCTGGAGGAGCTCAATCCGGCGCTAGCCGCCATCGTCGAAGCGCGGGAGGTCCGCCGCATCACGGAGGATTTGCTCGACACCTATCTCGGGCCGCAGGCCGGCCGCCGCGTGCTCGCCGGGCAGATCCAACGGGCGCAAGGCGAGCGCCTCCGCGCCGTGATAATGATGGTGGATATGCGTGGTTTCACCGCCTTGTCGGATCGGTTGCCGGGCGAAGAGGTGATTGCGCTTCTCGACGATTATTTCGACGCGATTGTTACACCGGTCGGGGCCCGCAAGGGCGAAATCTTGAAATTCATGGGTGATGGGGTGCTCGCGATCTTTCCGGCCGCCGATGACGACGATTTCTCGGAGGCCAGCGTGCAGGCGCTCGAGGCAGCCCTGGAGGGTCTCGAGCAGCTGGGCGTTATCAACAAAGTCCGGCGCGCCGCCAATCAGGCCGAGGTCCGGGTCGGCATCGGCCTGCACCTCGGCGAGGTGATTTTCGGCAATGTCGGCGCCTCGGACCGGCTGGATTTCACAGTTATTGGCCCGGCGGTGAACCTCGCTTCGCGGATCGAGGGCCTGACCAAGCGGCTGCTGCGCCCGATCCTGGTGTCGAGCGCCTTTGCCCGGATCTGTCCCCGCCCGCTGATCTCGCTCGGCTTTCAACCGGTCCGCGGGCTCTTCGAGCCCGAAGAGGTGTTCGGGCTGCCGGAATAGCTAGCCGGACGCCGGCCCGCCCCGTCGGGCCTGAGCATCGAACTCCTCGGCGACGCGGGCGTCGTTTTCCAATAAAGCGCCGGCGTCGACACTGGCGAATTCGATCGCGCCCATCGCCGCGAAGGCCTGCTGCACCTGCGGCCCCCAGAGACCGATGTCTTTCACGGTCGGAACGATGCGGCTGAATATCCGGCTGCGAAAGACCTTCATCGTCTCCGAGCCATCGACGATCCGCAAGCATTCCTCGACCGGCAGGCCCAGTCGTTCCCAGACCTCGCGCTGGTTGAAGCGGTCCCGCATGTGCCAGCAGGCGGTGACGACAAAATCCTCTCGCTCCTTGCGCTCGGTATCGCTGAGCTGGGGATAGAAATCTCGCAGGGCGAGACGGCCGAAGGCGACATGCCGCGCCTCGTCCTGCATGACATAGGCGTTGACCGCAGCCGCCAGAGCGTTCTGCGCCTGGTCGCGGATGCGCTGAAATGCCGCCAGGGCCAGACCCTCGATCAGGATCTGCATCGTCAGATAGGTCATGTCCCAGCGGCTGTCGCTCAGCCCGTCATCGAGCAGCGCTTTGAGGCCGGGGGTGATCGGGTAGGCGAGCTCGAATTTCTCATGCAACAGGCGCGAATATGCCTCGACATGCCGCGCCTCGTCCATGACCTGGGTCGCGGCATAAAATTTCGAGTCGAGCTCGGGGACGGTCTGCACGATCTTGGCCGTTGCGATCAGCGCGCCCTGCTCGCCATGCATGAATTGGGAGATTGTCGATGCCTGCAGGTGATGGCGGACGCGCCGGCGCTCCTTCTCGTTCATCCGGTCCCACAACTCGGTGCCGAAGATGTGCACGACCCGGTCGTCCAGCATCATCGGGTTCTCGGGATCGAGATCGAGTGACCAGTCGATCCGCTCGGCCGCATCCCATTGCTGCTTCTTGCCTTTGGCGTAAAGCTGGAGCAGCGCTTCGCGCGGCTCGTCATACTCCCAGGTGAAGCAGGTCTCGGTCTTGCCGTCGAACTTCCACTCGGTCTGCTCGACCGGGAGCACATAGCGGTAGGTCGTCGACATCGCGTCTCTCCAGGCTGACACCACCCCCTATATGGTGTCAGCCGTCGCGATTGAGGATCTCGACGAGCCCGGCGGCGGGGTCGACGCGCAGCTCATCGCCGGTTCGGAAGAGCTCTGTCACGTTACCCGGGAAGCGATCGACCAGAGCGACGCCGCCAAAGGCCGCGCCTTGCGCGAGGATCGGGTTGACATGGTTGAAGATCAGCGCCTTCGGGACAATGCCGCGCGCCACCATGTCGTGCAGCATCCAGGCGGTGGCGACCCCGCCCTTGGCGTTGTCGAGAACGAGGATCCGGCCGGCGTAGCTTTGCCCCGCGAGCTTGTGGCCCGGTCGCGAAAAGATCCCCTTGGCGCGGTCGAGATCATAGCGCGCGCTGAAATTGTCGGGGGCGACGAGCGCCGTTCCGGTCACCGCCGAGCCGATGCCCTTGTGGCAGCGCAACTGTATCGGCACCAGTGCCGTTCCCTCTCCATCACCAACATTTATCGCACGGCGAGCGCGACGCGATGCGCACGCGCGGTCTTTTGGGATCCTACGCCATCTCCGCTTGGCTTCACCGGGGAAGGCCGGTGCCCACCGCTGTCATGGGTCCCTGCCTTCGCACGGAATGCAGGTACTTCGACCCATCAGTCGCACGTGCGTAACTTTCGACCTTGAAAAGTACATCACAGCACGCGCCCGGCGACCGCGGAGTCGACGCAACGCTCGAGGCTGGCCAGGGTCGGCCGGTAGCCGTAGCCGCCGATAATGTTGACGAGCTTGGCCGAGTTGGTCATCAGGCGGGTCCAGCCATTGGCCTCGGCCATCTCGCGGGCATAGCTCTGGTAGAAGCAGATCCCCTGCGCGACTACCGCGCCCGACGCTTCGATCCGGATCGTCAGCCCCATCCGGTCGGCGGCGTGCTTGAGTTCGGGCGAGGTCGTGACGATCACCGTCGTATCGTGATGCACCCGGCGCCCATCGAGCGCCTGCGCGACCGCTTCCATCTCGAACAGCGACAATTGCGGCGCGCCGAACACCACGACATTGAGCTTGTCCTGCGGCGCGGCGTAGCGGGCGAGAAAGGCCTCGATCTCGTCCCGGCCGATCGTGCGAGCCCTCGGAACATCGTCAACGAGGGCCGCTTCTGCAGTGATGCCTGGCATGTGAAACAGCGCCACCGAGCCATAGCTCGCCAGCGCCGTGCCGAAATGTTTCAGCGCGTCGGAAGCGGGGACAGTGTCGATCCCTTCGATGACCGGCACCTCCCAATAGGACCCGCAGGCTTCGCCGACGATGCCTCCTACTGCGCCCCATTCGCTCAAATCGCGTGGCGATGCAGCGAACCGGAACCGCCGTGTGGCGCGCCGGCAGGCATCGAGGTGGTAGCCGTAACACGGGGTCCGTCCGGTCAGCGCCGCGGCGAGCGCCGAGGGCCCGCCCTCGAAATTGCTCCGGGCGCCCAGGACGCTGTTCGAATAGATCACGACGCCGGTATCGCCATAGGCCAGATGCTCGCCGCGGATCGGCGCCATGATCGTCTGATAATTAATGCAGGTATCCGTCATCAGCACGCCAAAGGCGCGCAAGGCGTCGATCGCCCGCTGCTCGAGCGCCGCCATCGCGTCGGTCTGCCGGAGACGGCGATAGACTGCGAAATCGATGCCGCGCGGGTCCGTGATCGTCGGCACCCGGACTGTGCGGTCGGCCTCTGGCGCTGCGGCCAGGCCTTCGAGAAAGCGCACTCCGGCCTCCCCCAACGATTCCGTGTCGGCCATGATGTGAGCTTGCGACACCGCGACGAGGTCCGCCGCATCGAAAAACTCGCCGACCGCGACTTGATGGGTTATCGCCCAGCGCCGCGGCTCGCCGAGTTGGCCGGCGAGCATGGCGGCTTCCTCATCCGTCAGCCGCATGGAGGTTCTGCCTGCTGCGAGCACATGGCGGTAGGTCGTACCACAGCGCCCGCCAATCGAACCTCCGCAAAATGTGACCTGTCACATGCCTCTTGACCGATCGGCAAACCGATTGGGATCGGCCGAACTCATCGCGGCGAAGGCCATCCGGCCCTCCCCCGACGCCGCCAGAGCAGACCGGCCAGTCCGGACCCGAGGAGGAGAAAGCTGGCCGGTTCCGGAATGGAAGTCCCGAGCAGCCGGAGCGGATCGGACCAAGCTGGCGAAACCCGGCGCGTAACCTGACGGATCAGGGTTGTAGCCGAGGTCGCTGCTCGATACCTGCTACGGCCCGCCATTCATGTCCCAATAGGTCGGGTCATCATTCGTGACGGTCGCATTCTGCAGCTCGAACCAATAGGTTCCGGCGCCAAGCACGACGTCGGAGAGACAATAGCGTCCTCGTTTATGTCGTATCCGTAATCGTTGGTGAATTGAAGATCCTGGGTAACCGAAGCGGTGCCGAAAGCCAAGGTCGTCCCGCCCGTCGGGGCATCGACGATCGACCAATCGACCGTAGCAGTCACGTCACCAAGGGGGTTTCAGAGAGTGAATTCGGCGCCGGTCAGCTGCGACGGACCGGCGAGCGTAAAACTGTTCGCCACTGCGTAACCGAAATTAATGGTCCACCTATTGACTGCTCCATTGGCCGGACCGTTGTCATAAACAACGCCAGCTTGCGCGGCTGGAGCCGCAAGGGAGCGGCGGCGACAACGGCGATCGCCTTGGTTCTCGAGACCGTTTATAAAATTCCTCTTTACGAAAGTTTAGGGGGCATATTGATTTATTTAATCAACTCAATTCATAGTTAAATTAATTTTATTAATGATTAAATTATTTTATTAATCGTGGACGTGAAAAGATTGCGCCGTTGTTGGATGGTTCGGCAACTTTATTTTCAGCTTCGTAGCACAATTACCAATTGAGTCGGGGGAAATCGCCCCGCTGCATCTGCAGCGAGTTTACAGCGAAAATCTCGTGATCGTTGTATTGATCGGGCGGGCCCATCCTCCGTGACGCAGCGCGAGCCTTCTGACCGATCTCCTCCCGCCGTGAGCCCGCTCCTTTGGCCGGAACTATGCGACGTGAATGCGATAATTTTCGGGTTGGGCATCGCCCCGCCATGGACCATCCAGCTCTGCATTCCCCGGATGACGTGCAATTTTGCCGCATCAATGACCTTCTAAGATAGAATACAATGTCCAATACGAGTGTAGCGAGAGGCTGATGGCGGACCTTGACTGGTGAAGTGACAGGCAGGATGCTGACTTTCGATTCCGTCCCTCGCCTGAGGCTTTCGCTTCCGCGGCCTTGTGATCACTCCACGGCGGGGGTTGCTCGGACATCGCAAGTTGGAGGACGCGCTCGGCGTAACAGCGTCAGTGAGCGGCATGCTTGCGAATGCACGCACCGGCGGTAATGGGCATGCACTTAACGAATGGCTGCCGTGAAGTAATTTATGGACTTTCTGACATTTAATCCTTCCATGGCAAATAACAATCGACTATAATCGCTTCTAGTTCCTCATACTTTCCCCCAAATCTGCTGATGCTATTTTCCAAATCGCTGTCATTGATCGTAAATGACTTACCTATCACTCACATGTTATTTATCGGACGTCCGATTATATTAACCGTACAAAAAAGTCGCGGATCCGTCCGAGAGGGACGGAGATGAGCTATGATTACGTCATCGTTGGCGGCGGCTCGGCGGGTTCGGTCATGGCGAACCGGCTGTCGGCCAAGAGCAGCAACAAGGTGCTGCTGTGCGAGGCCGGCCAAGACACGCCGCCCGGCAAGGTGCCGCCGGAGATTATCGACAGTTATCCGGGCACCGTCTATTTCGACCCGCGTTTTCACTGGACCGAACTGAAGGTCCATACTCAAGTCATCTCGCACAATCGCCCGAGTGAGGATCGGCCGCCCCTGCGCAAATACCGGCAGGCGCGAGTGATGGGCGGTGGCTCGTCCATCAATGCCCAGCTCTTCAATCGGGGAGCGCCGAGGGACTACGACGAATGGGAGGCGCGCGGCGCAGCGGGATGGGATTGGAACGCGGTTCTGCCTTATTTCAAAAAGGTCGAACGCGACATGGATTTTGACGGGCCATGGCATGGCAAGGATGGCCCCATCCCAGTCCGCCGCATCTTTCCCGATCTGTGGAATGGTCACGCCAAGGCGGTCGCCCAGGCGTTCGAGGAGGCAGGGTTCGAATACTTCCAGGATCAGAACGCCGAGTTCAGAGACGGCTATTTCCCGCTCGCGATCTCCAATCTTTATGACCACCGCGTCTCGGCGGCGATCGGTTATCTCGACCCCGGGACCCGGCTGCGCGACAACCTGGTGATCTCAGCCTCGACCCAGGTCAAGGGGCTGCTGTTCGAGGGGACGCGCTGCGTCGGCGTCAAGGCGCTGGTCGACGGCAAGGAGACCGAGTTCCGCGGCGGAGAGGTCATTCTCTCGTCGGGAGCGATCTATTCGCCGGCGCATCTACTGCGCGCCGGCATTGGGCCGGCCGGTCATCTGCGCGATCTCGGGATCGAAGTCGTGGCGCACGTGCCCGGCGTCGGGCAGCGGCTGATGGACCACCCCTCGATCGCGGTTTCCGCCTTTATCAAGCCCGAGCATCGGCTCAACGGCACGACCCCGCGCCATATCCATCTCGCCTTGCGTTACTCTTCGGGAATCGGCGGCGCGCCATCGGGCGACATGCTTGTCCTCGGCATCAGCAAATCGGCCTGGCACGCGGTTGGCGAACAGATCGGCTCGCTGCTCGCTCGCGCCTACAAGACGTTTTCGGAAACGGGGCAAGTCAAGCTCGCCTCGCGCGATTGGCGGGCTCAGCCGATCGTCGAGTTGAATCTACTGTCCGACCGCCGAGATCTCGAGCGGCTGATGGACGCTTTCCGGCGGCTCAGCGCGATGCAGTTGAGCGCCGCGCTATGCCGGGCGACCAGCGATCCGTTCCCGACGCACTATACCGAGCGGGTCCGCACAAGCGGGGTCGTCAATACGAAAAACAAGCTGATCACCGACGCCATCGCCGAAC
>JBJMQW010000080.1:0-18104 GCA_045802495.1 Allostellaceae bacterium
CCTGATCTTCCTCCGACAGATGTGCTCCATTCTCGCCAACGGGCGAACGCGCCGTATTTTGTGGCGGTATTGCGTGACGGATGTCGCCCTTGGTGTCGTCAGTTACGCGCTTTATTACGGACTGCGCCTTCTGCCCCTCGATACCTGCTCCGCGCTCGGCGGCGGACTGGGGCTGATTGTCGGCCGATGGCGCGGAATTAACCGGCCGGACACACACGCGCGGCAGACTTTCGCGCGGCTCAGGCCAGAGAGCGCAGGAAAAGCCGATCTCGACGCCGCAATGAACCGCATGTGCGCCAACATTGGCCGAGTGTCGACGGAATACAGCGTCCTCGACCTTTTATGGGCGGCAGACCGCATTACGGTATCGGGGCACGAGCACCTCGCGAACTGCCATCGGCTCGGCAGACCGGTCATTGTCTTCGGCGTGCACCTCAGCAATTGGGAAGTGATCGGTGCGGCGCTTCTGGGCTTGGGCTACGCCGTCTGCACTCTCTACAAGCCGACGAGCAACCGTTTTCAGGACCGGATTGCAAATGCCGTACGCCTGCGGGGGGGTGCTGAGCTCGTGCCTCCGGGTCCGCGTGGTGCGCGCCAAGCCTATCGGGCTCTCACCGATCGCCGTTGCCTGTTTCTAACCTGGGTCGACGAGGCAATAGACGGGTGTATCCGAGCACCGGCGTTCGGCAGGCCGATCTCCCGCCGGGGCAACCTCGCCGCCATGGTGCGGCTTGCCCGCGTCACGGGCGCCGAAACGATTCCTGCCTTTGTCGAGCGCCAAAGTGGCGCACGTTTCCTCACCACGTTCGGACCGCCCGTCGAGCTCGTTCAGGCAGAGGATGAGAAGACCGCGCTGCTCGCAAACCTGCAGCGCCTGGACGGGCTTATCTCGTCGATAATTGTTCCGCGGCTCGAGTATTGGCGAATGCTCCCGGCCTTTCGCTTCGACCGATTGCCGATGTTCTTCGCGGCGGCCGCCCTCGCTTGCTGATTACGGCATGGCTGCAAACTAATGAGCCGGCTCGACGATCGCCGCTGCAACTTCGTCCGCAACAACAGCCGGCATTCCTCGCGGGTCCGCCGCCGGATAACCTGATCCGCAAGGCCCGCTGGTTTTGCGGCTCACACCACCCGGCTCGCTTGCCAGCGGCCGGGGCCGAACTGGCTGCGGTTGACGATGCCGTGGTTCTGGTCGCTGGCGGCGCCGAGCATGGCCGTTCCGCTCATCTTCCCGTCGCGGACCTCACCGTCGAAGAAATAGCAGATCGTGCTGCCTTCATAGCGCGAGGTGAACGAGAGCTGGATCTGGTCGCCATTCAACCATCCGCTGACCGGGCCCTCGAAATGGGTCGAGCGTTGATGTCCGGCGAGCTCGGGGCCGCGCTGCTCGAGATCGAGCCGGTGGACGCGCGAGCCCTGCAGGAAGTCGACGCGCAATTCCCAATAGCCGGCGATCTCCGTCTCGGGCGGCCGATCGGGCGCCGGGGCGTGCCGGCTGGCCTCGCGCAGCGCCGCGGCCATCGCGTCACCGACCTGCGCCGCCTCGCCGGGCTGCAGCTGAAACGGGTCGATGGCGATCGAATTCTCGGACGCCGAGTTGTCGTCGAGCATGATTCGCGGCTCGCCGTCGAGCACCCGCTGGCGCAGCGCCAGCCCGTCGAGCGGATATTGCCAGCGGTCCCAGAAGACACGCAGACGCGGCACCCGGTCGACGCCGCTCGGCTCGATAAGCTCGCCGCCGGCGCCGTGCAAAGCTCCGACCCGCTCGGCGATGACCTCGAGGTCGTCGTACCATCGCTGCCGCTCGGCCGCGTGGTCGCGGTCCTCGAACCAATGCTCGACGGCGGTCAGCACGCCGATGATGTCCTCCTTCGACACCTTCATTGGGCGCCCCAGCGCCTGGTGCGGGGAGGCGTTGGACCAGGCCGCCTGGACCAGTTGTTTCGAGCCGAGCAGCAGACCGCTGGTCTGCGGCCCGCGCATGAACTTGCCGCCGCTGTAGACGACGAGATCGGCGCCGCGCTCAAGCCAGGGGCTCGGCCGTTCGAGGTGCTCGGAGGCGGCGTCGACCATGATCGGGATGCCGCGCGGCCTGACCACCGCGGCAATCTCTTCGAGCCGCAGGCTCCCCAGATGCTCCTGTTTGCCGAGCAGCACGACCATCGCCACCGGCTCGGCGAGCGCCTTTTCGAGATCCGCCCGGGTGTCGATCTCGACAAGGTGGCAACCGATCATGCGGACCGCCTGGTCATAGGCGAAACGCTGTGTCTTCGGGATGATGACCCGGTTGACCATCCCCTCGGTAAAGGGCAGCCGCAGCATCTTGACCGGGTCGTTGCCGGCGACGCAGGCCGCCGTCCCCAGCGCCACCGCGGCGGCGCTGCCGCAGGTGACGATGCCCCATTCCGCGCCGGTCAGCTCGGCGAGGCGCTGTCCGGCCGCCGCCATCAGCTCGTCCAGATTGACGAAGTACCGCGACGCCTCGGCCATCGCATCGCGCACCTGCGGCAGCATCAGGCTGCCGCCATGCATCGTCCGCACACTGCAGCAATTGATGAACGGCCGGACGCCGAGCACGAGGTAGGGATTGGCGTTCATGGAACCTCCAGATCTCATCGGTGCGGACTATAGCAGCGAATGCGTCGTGTCGGTGTCGCGCTGACCGCGAAGGGCGGTCGGTTTGTGTTGTCGGATCGCGGCTGAGCGGCCCATGATCGCCGGACGGTCTTCGAGAAGAGCGGCATGGAACCGGTTTTTGCGTGACGAAATGCGAGACCGTCCGGTCACGCGGGGAGCGCTGTTCGCGGCGTTTCTGAAGGTCTCGCTGTACGGCTTCGGCGGGCCGCTCGTCTGGGCTCGCCGCGTCTTGGTCGAGGAGCGGCATTGGCTCAGCGATGTAGAATTCGCTGAGATCCTGAGCTTTTGCCAGTTCTTGCCGGGTCCCAACGTCGTTAGCATCACGGTGTGTATCGGGGCGAAATTCCAGGGTGCCGCCGGCGCATTGGCCGCGCTTGCCGGTTTTATTCTGTTCCCGTGGACGCTCGGTTTCGCAATAGGGACAGTCGTTCTGTCCTACGCGCAAATGGCGCTGCTGCAAGGGATCTTACGCGGGGTTGCCGCCACCGCCGCGGGGCTCATCATCGCTACAGGCATCCGGCTTTTGCTGCCCCATCGCCGCCGTCCGGTTGCTTTGGCCGTCGTCGCACTGGCTTTCACCGGTTTGGCTGTCGCCAGACTGCCGCTGCTGATTGTGTTGGCAGTGCTGGTGCCACTCTCGATTGCCCTGGCCGGCCGAGAAAGCTTGGCCGCCAAATGAATTCACCGAAAGGCGCCGCCTCGCTGATCGGGCACATCGCATCGCTCGCGATCATCAGCTTTGGCGGGGTTCCGGGTGTATTGCCCGATTTGCATAATTTCGTCGTGACCGCCAACGCTTGGCTGACCGATCGCGAGTTCACCGACTGCTTCGCGATCGTGCAGGCGCTTCCCGGCCCCAACATGATCCTGATGATGAGCTTCATCGGCTGGAAGGTGGGCGGGTTGCCGGCTGCGATCTTCAGTGCTCTCGTCACCTTCATCCCGTCTTGCGCGCTCGCCTATGCCACCTTTCGCCTTTGGGACCGGTTCCGTGACGCCGGCTGGCAGCGGCGCGTGCGGCGTGGCCTGGCTCCAGTGACGATCGGGCTAGTCATCGCCGGGGGCTTTGTCATGGCCCGCACCGGCAATGCCGGCTGGTCGGGCCTCGCCGTCACTGGTGCTGCCGTCGGGTTGATGATGATTACCCGCATCAACCCTCTATGGTTGGTCTGCGCCGGCGCCGTGCTCGGCGGGCTGGGCGTTATCTGAGCAAAAGCTTCATTGCCCAAGCCTGTTGCGAGACACTGTCCCGCACTTCCGTCAGCGTCGAAATTGAGGAGATGACGCGACGCCCCGTCGCTGTCAGGGAGTGAAAAACGCTGCTGAGCGTTTGTGCCCCGCAAACATGAGGACAAAGCGATGTTGGGACAGAAGCAGCAAAGCGAGGATCGCTCGGATGGCGGCGCAGGGAACGGAACAGTATTGAACCTTCGCCAGGCGACCGACGCAATCGATAAGCTCCGCTCGAGGATCGACCAGGCCTCGCAGGCGATGCGCGACTTGACGCAGGTCAGCGAACAGTGGGCGCAGGGCACACAGGGGCGCGTCCGCGACATGGCGATCGAGCTACGCAATCAGGGCGAGCGAGCGGTGAACACGGTCTCGCAGCAGGTGGAGCACAATCCTCTGACGAGTCTCGCAGTCGCTTTCGCTCTCGGCTGCGTCTTCGGCACCCTGATCCGCCGCTGAGCGCCAACCGGTTGGCGTTTTCCGCCGCCTGCTTTGTTGATGCAGGCGGATTGAGGGCTTATTTCGTGATGCGTGATCAGTAATCCGCATCAGGTTGCCGGTAAGGCCTCCGAAACTGCGCTGGTGCTGTTTTCGGGCGGTCAAGATTCGACCACTTGCCTCGCCTGGGCGCTCGCGCGCTTCGCCACGGTCGAGACGCTGGGGTTCGATTACGGCCAGCGGCATCGGGTGGAGCTCGATTGCCGGCAGGCTGTGATCGAGCGGCTACGCCGTGAGTTTCCGGTCTGGCGCTGCAAACTGGGCGAGGACCATATCGTCGATTTGCATGTATTGGGCGAGATCAGCGACACGGCGCTGACTCGCGATACCGCGATCGCGTTTCAGCGAAGCGGCTTGCCCAACACGTTTATTCCTGGCCGCAATCTGCTCTTCTTCACCTTTGGCGCGGCGATTGGCTATCGCCGCGGCACGCGGCATCTGGTCGGCGGGATGTGCGAGACCGATTATTCGGGCTATCCCGATTGCCGCGACGACACGCTCAAGGCGCTGCAGGCGACATTGTCGCTCGGCATGGATCATCGATTTGTCATCCACACGCCGCTGATGTGGCGCGACAAGGCGGCGACCTGGGCGCTTGCACAAGCCCTTGGCGGCGACGCGCTGGTCGAGTTGATCCTGGAAGAGACTCACAGCTGCTATCGGGGCGACCGGTCGTACCGCCATGCCTGGGGGTATGGCTGCGGCAACTGCCCGGCCTGCGAACTGCGGCGCGCCGGTTGGGAGACCTTTGCCGGTATCGAGGCGTAAGCCACTTCTTGGGGGAGACCTTCGGTGCATATCCAATCCCACATGGCCCTTTGCCGCGCTCGTCGTCCATGGCGATAGCGCCGCCAAACCCACAAGCCGGTCGAGCTGCGATAAGCTCGCGACCCTCGGGACGCGCTGCCGATGCAATGCGCCCGGTCACCCTCGAGCCGGGGGTGGCCAAATATGCCGAGGGCTCGTGCCTGGCGAAGTTCGGCGACACGCATGTGCTGTGCACGGCCTCGGTCGAGGAGCGCGTGCCGCCCTTCCTGAGAAACACCGGCAAGGGATGGGTCACTGCAGAATACGGAATGCTCCCGCGCTCGACCGCAACACGCACCGACCGCGAAGCGGCGCGCGGCCGGCAGAGCGGGCGGACGCAGGAGATCCAGCGGCTGATCGGGCGCAGCCTTCGCGCGGTCACCGACCTCGCGCGGCTTGGCGAGCGGCAGATCCGGATCGATTGCGACGTATTGCAGGCCGATGGCGGCACCCGCACCGCAGCGGTTACGGGCAGCTATGTGGCGCTTCATCAGGCATTGCAGCATTTGCTCGCCGCCGGCACCCTCACCGATTTGCCGTTGCGCGACAGCGTTGCTGCGATCTCCTGCGGCGTGATTGCCGACACAGCTGTGCTCGACCTCGATTATGCCGAGGATTCGCAGGCGATGACCGACGCGAACTTTGTGCTGACCGGTATGGGCGGGATCGTGGAGATCCAGGCGACGGCCGAAGGGGCGCCGTTCGACGAGCCGCTGTTCGCCCAAATGCTGCACCTCGCGCGGGCAGGGATTACGGAGCTGACGCACCGCCAGCGCGCGGCGCTTGGCCTTGGCTTGGCCTGATGGCTCGCCGTTTTGCCGCCGACCGGCTGGTCATCGCCAGCCACAACCCGGGTAAGGTCGAGGAGATTACGGCCCTGCTCGCGCCCTTTGGGATCCACTGTCTCTCTGCGGCGGCGCTAGGCCTCCCGGAACCGGACGAGACCGGCGATACTTTTGAAGCCAACGCGGCCCTGAAAGCCACGGCCGGGGCAGAGCAGAGCGGGCTGCCGGCACTCGCCGATGATTCGGGCCTCGTCGTTCCGGCGCTGGGCGGCGCCCCCGGCATCCGCTCCGCCCGCTGGGCCGGCAAGACCAGGAATTTCCTGGCGGCTATGGAGCGGGTCCACCGGGAGCTCGGCGACAACGACCACCACGCTTCATTTGTTGCCGTTCTTGCCCTGGCGCGGCCAGGCGAGGAGACTGAGCTGTTCCGCGGCGAGGTCCAGGGTCGGCTGGTCTGGCCGCCGCGTGGTGATCGGGGGTTTGGCTACGACCCGATCTTCGTCCCGCTCGGTGGAACCCTGACGTTTGGCGAAATGGACCCTGCGGAAAAGCACCGCATCAGCCACCGCGCCCGCGCCTTCGCGAAGCTTGTCGAGAGCTGCTTGTGGAGATGATTCGGAACCCATCTCGTCTCGTCGTTCCCGCGAACGCGGGAATCCGGGGCAGCGAGGCTCTAGCGGATGCCTTGGGCCCCCGCTTTCGCAGGGGCGACGGTACCGGCCGAGCCGAGCCGCTCGCCCTCTATATCCACTGGCCGTTCTGCCGATCGAAATGCCCGTATTGTGATTTCAACAGCCATGTCCGCGAGCGCATCGAGGAATCTCGCTGGACGCAGGCCTTGCTCACGGATCTCGACCATCAGGCCGACCTGACAACCGGACGAGTGGTCGGCTCGGTGTTTTTTGGCGGCGGCACGCCATCCCTCATGCCGCCCGAGACCGTGGCAGCATTGCTTGCCCGAGTGCGGGCGCGCTGGGTCGTCGCTGCAGATGTCGAAATCACCCTCGAGGCCAATCCGAATTCCGCCGAAGCCGGCCGGTTTCGCGCCTTCGCCGCCGCGGGAATCAACCGCCTCTCGCTGGGGGTCCAGGCGCTCGATGAGGCGGCTTTACGGGCCCTCGGGCGATTGCACGACCGGAAGGAAGCCGTCGCCGCGATCGAGCGGGCCCGCGAGATCTTTCCGAGGTTCTCGTTTGATCTGATTTACGCGCGACCAGGCCAGAGCGTTGCGGCCTGGACGGCCGAGCTCGACCAGGCCCTGATGCTCACCGGGGAGCATCTCTCGCTTTACCAGCTGACGATTGAGCCAGGGACCGCTTTTGCCACGCTCGCACGGCGTGGCGAATTGATCTTGCCCGAGGAGGAGGTCGCAGCCGCGTTGTTCGAGACGACGCAGGACCGCCTCGCCGCCGCCGGGCTCCCTGCCTACGAGATCTCGAACCACGCGCGGCCCGGAGCCGAATGCCGGCACAACCTCGCCTATTGGCGCTATCAGGATTACCTCGGGATCGGCCCCGGCGCGCATGGACGACTGACTCGATGCGGGGTCAAGACGGCGACGCAGCAACACCGCCTCCCGGAGAGGTGGCTCGCGGCGGTCGAGGCGACCGGAACCGGCACCGAATCCACAGAGGCAATTGACCGCGAGACGGCGATCGAGGAGTTGCTGATGATGGGCCTCCGGCTCGTCGAGGGGGTGTCGCGGCAGCGGCTCGAAGGCATTGCGGGCCAATCGACCGAGAGCTTGCTCGGCCGCCGTCTCACGCCGTTGGTCGAAGGCGGCTTTGTCACGCTCGATCGGGATCGCCTGGTCGCGACCGCATCCGGCCGCCAGCGGCTCGACGCGGTGCTCTCCGCTCTCCTCGGCTGCGGACTCAATAACCGACATCCTGGAAACGGGACGGCGGCGGACTGACGACGCTCGCCCCTTGCGGTTCGACCTGGAGCACGGCGAGGCCACGCTGCACCAGACCGTTGGGCGTAAAGCGGAACAATCCGTCAATGCCAAGAAAGCCGTTGGGATTGAGGATGGCTTGCTGGGAAAAAGGCTCGCCGCTCCCACTCCGCGCCAGCACTGCGGCGAGAGCTGCTGCGTCATAGCCGAGCGAGGCGAGGCGAGGCGGGTTATGGCCATAGGTTGCGCTGTATCGGCGCTCGAAATCCTGTCGCGCCTCCGGCGGTGACGACGCGAACCAGCCGCCAACTAGCGCGGGCTCACTGCCAATGTCGGGAACATCCCAGAGGCCGCTCCCGAGCAGCCGCACCGATTTGGCGTCAGCCCCCGCCGATCTGACCTGCCGGGCGATTTGCTTGAGCTTGCCGCCCCCTTCCGGCAGCAGCAGGGCATCGAATGACGGCGTCACGGACGAGGTCGCATCGGGAGCCGATGCCGCGATACCGGCCGGCATCAGACGCTGAACGGCCGAAATCACATCACCGGCGCGCGGGTCGTAATATTCCACCTTGCCGAGGCTTGCTCCGGTCGCCGGCGCGGCCTCCTTCAGCGCGTCGGCCATCAGGTGCCCATAGGGCGAGTTGGGCACCAGCGCCGCAAAGCGATTAAGTCCTTGCTGACGGGCATAGGCGACTTCGCGGACCACCTCTTGCCGTGGCAAAAAGCCCATCAAGAAGACATCGCCGCCGGCAAGACCGGTTTGGGTCGAAAAGGCGATGACGTTGATGTGCGCATTTTGCGCGATCGGCTTCACTGCCTCGACCTCGGGTGCAAGCAGGGGGCCCAGGATCAAGCCCACTCCCTCGGATGTGAC
This sequence comes from Allostellaceae bacterium, assembly GCA_045802495.1. Lineage (GTDB taxonomy): Bacteria > Pseudomonadota > Alphaproteobacteria > ATCC43930 > CGMCC-115725 > AP-15. The sequence goes on from JBJMQW010000080.1 coordinate 8,726, forward strand.
CGCCCGGGCAGCGGCGGCTGCTCCGCTCGCCGTTCCCCCCGTGTCGCGCGGCACCAGCACCAGCCGATCACCGCCCCCTTCGAACAGGGCCAATTGCGCCGCGTCGAGGATGGCCTGTCCAAGCTCGGCATTGGAGCCGGATAACGGGACGAGCAAGGCAACCTTCGCCGGCCCGGTCGCGGCGAGTGGCCCCCCAGGAGACGGAGCGCCCGGCACGACCGGAGGCGGCGGCGGAAAGCGCCCGTAAAAGGGAGATTGCGGGTTGGAGACAGGGGCCGGTACCTTCGCGTAAGAGCAGGCAGCCAGCGCGGCAACAGCAAGGACGACAAGATGTGAGGCGAACCGCAGGGGAGAGCGGCGCGGCAATGGTAGTCTCCGACGAGAAGAGCGGCAGCGGTCAAACTAGCGGGCGTCGGGCTTCGAGTAAACCCGACCGCTCCGCGCATCGCGGATTACCCGAACCGGCGGCTGTGCCGGTCGACGGGGCCGAGACCGGTTGCGAAGCCGCGCTCGGTCCCGGCCTTTATCTGGTCGCGACACCGATCGGCAATCTTGCGGACCTCACATTGCGTGCGCTCGCCGTGCTCAGGGGCGTCGATCGGATCATTTGCGAGGACACCCGCGTCTCCGGAAAGCTGATGGCGAAATACGGGATCAGCACCCCGCTCGACCTCTATCACGACCACAACGCCGAGAAGGTCCGACCCGCCATTCTAGCGTCGATCCACCACGGTGCGAGAGTGGCGCTGATATCGGATGCGGGGACGCCGCTCATTTCCGATCCCGGTTTTAAGCTCGTGCAAGCGGCAATCGGCGAGCATTTGCCGGTCACGGCGCTTCCCGGCCCGTGTGCGGCGATAACGGCGCTGATCCTTTCGGGCCTGCCTCCGGATGCCTTTCTGTTCGCCGGTTTTCTCCCGCCCCGGCAGGCTGCGCGGCAGCGGGCGCTCGACCGCTGGGCCGCGGTCGAGGCGACCCTGATTTTTTACGAGAGCACGCAACGCCTAGCCGAATCACTGGCCGATATGGTCGAGCGGCTCGGCAACCGCGCAGCAGCGGTCGCGCGCGAGCTGACCAAGCTGCATGAGGAGGTTCGTCGCGGAAGATTAGCCGAGCTCGCCGGATATTATCAGGCGAGCGGACCGGCCCGCGGCGAGGCGGTGGTGCTAGTCGGGCCGCCCGAACCGGCTCAGCCCGATTGGGAGGAGGTCGACGAAATGCTGCGCGCAACGCTCGTCGAATTCAGCGTGCGTGACGCGGCAGCAAAACTCGCGGCCGAAACCGGACTTTCGCGCGGCGAACTGTACCGGCGTGCCCTGTCGATCCGTCGCGAGAAAGCGTGAGGCCGACCCGGCCCGACACCGCGCTTCTCCGTCGGCGGGCCCGGCGTCGCGGCCGGGTGGCCGAGTGGCTCTGCCTCTGGCACCTGCGACTGCGGGGGTGGCAAATAGTCGAGCGCCGTTGGCGCTGCCCGTCTGGGGAGATCGATATTCTGGCGCGGCGGGGTAGGGTGCTCGCGGTCGTGGAGGTGAAATCACGGCGAGAGGCCGAAGCTGCGGCCTTGGCGCTGGCGCCGCGCCAGAGAAGGCGGATTATCCGCGCCGCGGAGGCATTTCTTGTATCCAGGCCTGATCTCGCACAGCTCGAACTCCGATTCGACCTGATGTTGGTCGGGCGGCTTCGGCTCCCGCAACATTGGCGTGGCGCTTGGCGAGCCGACAGCTAACGACGCAGCGGCGCGCCGCACGCTTGGTCTCGAAACAAATCACTGGGATAGCAGGCCTTTCTACTCGCCCCGAACGGCGCCGAGGAGTTCCGCCACCCTTCTCCCTCTATGTCCATCAACCAGCTCAGGCGTGTCGGGATTGGAAGCATCCTTCCTTTGCCTGACAATGACATCGGGGAATCTTAGTCGGGGGGTTGACGGATGTCGGGGGTTCGCGCGCTTTTTGGCCTTGTTTCTGCTTTGTCGCTGCCGATCGTCTTAGGGGGGTGCCCGCTTGCGATCGTCGGCGGCCTCGCTGCGGCGGGCGGAGCGGGCTATGCAGCCAACCAAGAGCGGGGGGTCACAGGAACCGCAGAAGACGGCGCGATCAAGATGAATGTCCAAAGTGCATGGCTGCAAGCCAATCCGCTGATGCAGCGTGACTTCAGTGTGACTGTCTATGAGGGGCGTACGTTGCTGACCGGCACGACGTCGAGCCCGGAATTGAAGGCGCAGGCGGCGCAGATCGCGGGCACCGTCCCCGGTGTCCGCACGGTTTACAATGAGATCGAAGTCACGCCGTCCCAAGGAGCTTGGCAAGGCGTGCGAGATACCTGGATCTCCGCGCAGCTCCGTTCGGACCTCGTGTTCGACAGCCAGGTTCGCTCGGTTAACTACACGATCGATACCGTCAATGGTTCCGTGTATGTGATCGGTTCAGCCCGCAGCCAAGCGGAACTCGATCGTGTTACCGAGAGCGCCAGAAACGTTCCCTATGTGAAGCGGGTGGTCTCCTATGTCGAGATCCGGCCGGGCCAACCTGTCACCGCCCAGCCCATGTCCGCACCGCAGCCATCACGCGCGCAGCTGCCGGATGCGCCTGCCTCCGCTCCGCCCACCGCTGTCGAGGTGCAGAAACTTTGATATAAGGAGCTATGAGCGAGCCGCCGAAAACTTACGATCGTGAGACATGCGCCCGTTTTCTGCGTGATCTCGGTGCTCCCGGCGATCCGGTCCTGCCGATTGCCGAGGCGGCGTTGGCTCTTGCGTCCTTTGAGCGTCCCCGAGTGGGCCCGGCGCGCTATCGCGAGCATCTGTGCCTTCTCGCTCGGGATGTCGGCCGGCATCCCGGCGCAGCAGGCGATCTTGCCGCGCGGGCCCGGGCGCTCAACGAAATAATTCTCCTCAAGCACGGGTATTCCGGGGACGAGCTGACCTACGACGATCTGCAGAACGCCAACATGATGCGCGTTATCGATCGCCGGAAGGGTCTGCCCGTGGCGCTGGGGATTTTGTATATGCACGCCGCTCGGGCGCAAGGCTGGCAGACCGCCGGGCTCTCCTTTCCCGGGCATTTCCTGATCCGGCTGTCGGAAGGCTCCGAACGGCTGATCCTCGATCCCTTCCACGGCGGCCGAATTTGCGGGGCCGCCGATTTGCGCGAGCTGCTGAAGGCCGGCGGTGGGCACGAAAGCGAGCTCCAACCGGAGCATTACGCACCGGTCTCGGACCGCGATGTCCTGTTGCGCCTGCAAAACAACCTGAAAGCCCGCCTTATCCAGGCAGCGCATTACGAGCGGGCGGTGACTGTTGCCGAGACGATGCTGATGCTGGCCCCCGACCTCGCCGAGCTGTGGCGAGAAGCGGGAGTGTTGCATGCGAGACTGGGCAATTTGCGGTCCGCCGCTGCATCGGTCGAGCAGTTCGTGCTTCGCGCGCCGGAAGGAGCGGCGCGGCACCAAGGCGCAGCGCTTCTGCAGCAGCTGCGCTCGAAGCTGAATTGATCCTCCTCACGCGAGGCTGAGCCGGGTTATACCAGTCGAAAGCAGCCGGGAGGTCCGGGATGGCTCTCGCCGTCGCGATCCAGATGGATCCGATCGATACGATCAATATCGATGCCGATTCGACATTTGCGCTGGCACTCGAAGCCCAAGAGCGCGGCCATGCGCTGTTCCACTACCTGCCGCACGCGCTGACCCTTCACGATGGCCGACTCTACGCCCGATCCCGGCCGCTCGAGGTTACGCGGCGCCAAGGCAATCATCACCGCTTCGGACCCTTCGAAGAGCTCGACCTCGCCGGGATGGATGTGATCCTGATGCGCCAGGATCCCCCTTTCGACATGGCCTATATCACGGCGACGCATCTTCTCGAGCTCCTGCCGGAGGATGGGCCCCTCGTCGTCAACGATCCAGCGGCTGTGCGGAACGCGCCGGAAAAGCTGTTCGTCCTGCGCTTCCGCGAGCTGATGCCGCCTACCCTGCTGACCCGCGACCGCGAGGCGATCCGCGCTTTTCGGGAGGAGCACGGAGACATAATCCTCAAGCCTTTGTTCGGCAACGGCGGCGCCGGCGTGTTTCGCCTGCGGCCGGGAGACGAGAATCTGACCGCGTTGCTGGAAATGTACGAGTCGATCCAGCGAGAGCCGGTCATGGTGCAGCGTTATGTGCCGGAGGTCCGTCAGGGCGACAAGCGGATCATCCTCGTTGAAGGGGAGCCGGTGGGCGCGGTCCTGCGGGTGCCTCCGGAAGGCGAGGCGAGGGCCAATCTGCATGTCGGCGCCCGTCCTGTGAAGACCGACCTCACCCGGCGCGACCGCGAGATCTGTGCAGCGATCGGGCCGACCTTGCGCAATCAAGGTCTGGTGTTTGTCGGTATCGACGTGATCGGCGATTGGCTGACCGAGATCAACGTCACCTCGCCGACCGGCATTCAGGAGATCGCTCGTCTCGACGGCGTTGCGATCGCTCCGAAGATCTGGGACGCGATCGAAGCGCGGCTTGCCGAACGCGCAAACCGCATTCCGGCCTGAACCCCATCGCAAGGAACCGAGAATGACCGATGCCCGCAACGTCTTCGGCGAACCGCTCGCCGAGTGCTGCACCAAGCCGATGACCGGCTTTTATCGCGACGGAAGCTGCAATACCGGACCCGAGGATTTCGGGGTGCATACGGTCTGCACCCGGGTCGATGCCGATTTTCTCGCCTTCTCGCAATCCGCCGGCAACGATCTGTCTACCCCGGTGCCCGAATTCGGCTTTCCCGGCCTCAAGCCCGGCGATTGCTGGTGTCTCTGTGCCGAGCGCTGGAAGGGGGCGTTTGAGGCAGGCAAGGCTCCAAAGGTGCGGCTCACGGCAACCCATGAAGCAACGCTGGAAATCGTCCCGCTCGAGCTTCTGAAGCGGTATGCGATCGACCTCAGCTGAGCGCTCGCATGATCGAGGGATGGACCGAGACCTGCCGCAGCGTCGTATCCCCATGGGAGTGCGACGTGACCGAGCACTTCACGATCGCCTATTACTTCGACCGGTTGGCGGATGCTGCGGCGACGATCGAGGACGGGCTTGGGCTGGGCGAGGCAGCGCGGAGCGCACGGCGCAGCTTCGATGTGCGCTTTGTCCGCGAACTTCGAGCCGGCGCCAGCTTTCACATCGTCAGCGCACCCATCGGCGTCGACGAAGGCTCCGTTTGCTTGGGCCACCAGATCCTCGACTCCGCCAACGGGGAGGTCACCGCCTGGGTCCGGCAAGCTCTCGGCGAACCATCGGCGCGCTTGCGGCCGGATGTTCTCGACGTAGTCAAAGGGCGCCTGGCGCGCTGGGAAGGCCCCGAGTTCGAGCATCGGCCGGAGCCGAAAACCGCCGAGGGGTTTATTCCGACGGTTCGTGAGCGGGTCAAGCCGACGGATCTGGATGCGCGCGGAGAATTCTCGCTTGCCGCGTTTGTTCACCGCTTCACCGCCGCCATCATGCAGGCGCTGGCCGCGATCGGCGCTACGGCGTCTTACATGCAATCCGAGCGTCGAGTGTATTCCACCTTCGAGCTGGCGTTGCGGGTGACAGCCTCGCCGCGGTTGGGAGATCCGATCCTGGTCGAAACCGGCATCCTACATCTCGGCAACTCGTCGATCCGCTTTATGCATCGCATGTGCGATCCAGCGACCGGAGCTGAATTCGCCCGCCTCGGACAATTCGGCGTGCAGCTCGACCTCGATGCGAGGCGCCCCGTTGCCCTGCCGGCGGGCGTGCGCTCAGCGGCGGCGCGACACCTGGTTCGTACAGTATAGTAGCCGGGAGGGGCACAGGTTCATTGTGGTTTTTTGCTCCATGAGGAGCGGGCGCGCTGCGGTGTCCACTTGTCGGAGCTGCAGCCAAGACCGGCGCTGCTGCGCCTCGGCGATCGAGCGAGCGGTTTTGCGGGGAGGATGCTCGCAGGGCTTTGACGCTCGGTTGACGGCGCATCCGTATGGTGGGGTTCTCTCTCTAGGGCCGCTACGGTCCCCACGGGCGGCCCTCAAACTCACGAGCCCCGCGAAGCCGCTGGGGCTCTTTCTTTTTCGTGTTTCCGGCGGTCCCAACCTCAGCGTCTCGATCACCTAGACTAAACCGGAAGAGCCGCCAAAGGGACGACTACAAATGGCGACGTCACCCCGCGGCGCGCCACGATCCCGCCTACCCGTCAATCAGTTTCACAACCCATGTGCTTCCTGGAGGCGTTGAGCAACAAGCTTCCCCGCTTGCTCGAATGTCTTAATTACGCTCGCGCGGACCAGCCCGTCACGCAACCAAAGCCCTATCATGACTGAAGCCTGAGCGCGAGGAACGCCGGCACGCCCGGCCGCCCCATACGCGATCGCCGCGGCCATTTCGCGCGCAGAATACCCGTTCTCGTATCCCCGTTGATGTGCCCTTTGCCGAATTTCCTTTGACACCGACGCCGGCTCGATCCCGAGCTTCCACAGCGCGTGGTTCATCGCGAATACGTAGAAGAACCGTTTGAGCATCGCAGCCTTTCTTTGAGGGGGCTGCTTTACCGATGGAGCGTGTCGGCGAGCTGCTGCATTGCCAAGTGTCATCGGCGGCCCACGATAGGGTTTCATCTGCGGCGACGCTGATCGGCCGCCCTTGCTTTCCGCGGCGCATATAGCTTTGGCGGCGGCAAGGGAGGACGTGGCAGCGGTAACGCCAGCTTGTCGAGAATTCCTTTAAGAGTGCGGATTCTAAACGACCCCAACGAGTGGTCGTTGTCGGTAATGCGCCTCAGCTCCACCGCGAGGGCGAGCCGTTCATTGTCGGTTAAGTCAACCATGGCTGCCCAACCACCCCCCGGCCGAAGCCCGAACATCTCGGTAGACGCGTTCCCCGAAGGTGTTCGATCTCTATGACTCGCGAAATCGGTTTTTATTCCGTGGTTAAGCGCCTCATCTCCGGGTCATGCAGTTTGACCTTTCCGACGACGAAAGGGCCGCGCCGCCGCGGTTCATTCGGGGGAGACGTCGTCGTTGATGCCCTACTACCAACGGCAGCCAAAGGATGGTCGTTAACGGAGAGCCGGCGGCTTTACTCTCACTGAGATGGGATGAGAAACCCTACGAAGGTGACAATCAGGGAGGTATGTTGCGTAGCATCTTGCACAAAGAAGCGTGCGGTTGGAGTGCTACCAGGCTCGAAATAGACCATTACGGGTACAGCCAGAACACCGGCCGTCGCGTATGGCTTTGGAACGAAAAACTCGCCTCCATTACCTTCTATAACGAAACTGGCGATGCTCGTGCCGATCTGGGAAGAAACGTTGGTAATCACCAACCGTTTCCCGTTAGGCACCGTAGGAAAGGCAAGAATGCATTGCGGAGCACAAGTTGCCGAATCCCCAATGCTCTGTGTTACCTGGTACGGATGCCGGCTTAGTGGCGCAGGATTGACGTTCAATACTTGTTGAGCGGCTGACGGTGTCGGTAATGACAGGCAGAGAACCTGCATCGCAAGCGCGCCGAGCATGGCGCACGCATTTCTACCGATGGTTGGAACATAGTACATATCTGCCTCCTGGATGCTCGGCCATGGTGGCGATAATCAACCTCTGGCCCTTCCCTGACAACTAAATCGAGGTGGTATCGCGCTCTCCGCTTCTTCCGTTTGACTCACCGGACCACCCAAGCCCAGAACAGATGAGGAACAAGGCGAGGCCCAATGGTTATGGCTGAACTGCCCCGCTTGTCGGTATTATCGGCCGGTCGCGCTCGCACCGCTGATAATTCGATCGGGGGCCGGACGTGTCGAGCGGTGCACTACGCCGCTCGGCCCGCTGCTCACACTGCGGGCACATAGGCGCGTTGTTGACCCATCCCAGCTGGGCCGGCTCGAAAATCGGTTGGGCGCCATTTCCTGTCGAGCTGATCACCGTTGAGTGAAAAAGACAGCCCCGAGCGGGAGGCGCCGAGGTTTTAGGTTATGGGGTAGCTAGACGGAAGCCTCGACGCTGCGCCCTATCCCACGGCTCGACCGTCATCAAACTGTCAAAATTGGCTTGTCCGAGTAATCTCACGGGCGAACCCCGGCCGGCTGATGGCGACGGTCAACGAAAGTGGCAGCACCTTCGAGATGGCGGGTAATTCTGAGGAGCACGGCTTACGTCGTTCTCCCACTCATAAGTTGGGCCGTCTTTCTGGCGCCGATCATCTGGGGGCCGGGCGCTTGTGCGAGCGGTATCGTGCCACCCTATTTTGACGTGCACCGAGGCCGAGATCCCGCGATCACTGGGCATAGCCTGAGAGACGTTGCAGCGATCCTCGATGCGCACTACCTGCACCGCGATCCGGCCTCGGCCGAGAGTGCGATCGCCAAGCTCGAAAAGAGAACGAAATCTCCCAACCGGGCGAGAATGTTCTACACCAGAGAGTAAAAACTAAGCGAAATCAGCTGGCTGGGGGACTAGGATTCGAACCTAGACTGGCGGAGTCAGAGTCCAGTATCCGGCATTGATTTCGCAAAGTTTTTTCCCCAACCGGGGTCAAAAACTCCCCTTACGTATCAACCAGTTACCTTGGATTTCCCAACCATGAGAAGCGGGATGGGCATTACGTTTCCCGCGCCGCAGCTGTATAATCGGTCGTCTACCCATTTGGATTCCAACTCGGCCGGCGCATCCGATCCCGCCCCGCGCGCCGGCCTTTCTTTACAACGGCGCCGTTCTGTGAAACAAGCTCGCGCCCACCATTGGACATGAGTGGTCGCCGAGGCGAACCAATTCAAGAATCGAGGAGGCTCCGCTTAAGCGAGGAGCTATTTTACATATCCCGTTTACGATCAAAATTCGACATGCCAATTCCAGTTGCGCGTATCCGGCATCACCTTTCGGAACGCCACACATCTGGGATGGTCCCAGCTGCGTTTAAGCCACGTCATGTGTGGCAGCGCCCGCGACAATGAGCGCCGCGCCTTCGTCCGGACACCATGGCGGGAGGAGGATCGGACGTCGACCTGGGCGAAAGCCTCATAGGCGGGGTAGGCCCGGATGTGCTGCGTTAGACGAAAGATCGAGGGGAAATTCGCGTCGTCCAGAATTACAATCCCACCCACCTCTAACATCTTGTTTACATAAAAGAAGTCAACCAGCGCATGATCGAAGGTATGCCATCCGTCTATGATGGCTGTTTGAATTTGGGTTCCCTCGCTGAGAAGCTTCGGCAACGCCAATTCAGACGGCGTCTCGTACAATTCGATCATGTCTTCGTATCCGGCACGTCGTACGTTCTGTAGGCCAATGTTGCGGAATATAGTGTTTTGATGGGGGTCAATAATGATGTGCTTACAGTCGTCGCTATTAGCCGCCAGAGCATCGCATGCAAAAAGCGTCGAAATACCGCAGCCGAAGCCAATTTCAAGTGAAACTTGC
>JBJMQW010000081.1:0-12653 GCA_045802495.1 Allostellaceae bacterium
AACAGACTTCACTTATCTCAAGGTGATCGGCTGGGGCTGGTTCTACCTGTCGACCGTGCTCGACGACTTCTCCCGATACATCGTCGCCTGGAAGCTGTGCACCACCATGAAGGCCGAGGATGTCACTGCCACCCTCGACCTGGCGCTGCAGGCCAGCGGCCTGGACCACGCCAAGCCTGCCGATCGGCCGCGGCTCTTGTCCGACAACGGTTCCAGCTATATCGCGGGCGACCTGGCCAAATGGCTCGATGCCCGCAACATTAAACACCTGCGTGGCGCGCCCTATCATCCGATGACCCAGGGCAAGATCGAGCGCTGGCACCAGACGCTCAAGAACCGCATCCTGTTGGAAAACTACTTCTTGCCCGGTGATCTCGAGGCTCAGATTGCCGCCTTTGTCGCTGACTACAACAACCGGCGCTACCACGAGAGCATCGACAATCTCACCCCGGCCGACGTCTACTGCGGGCGGGGTCACGCCATCCTGGCAGAACGAGAAAGGATCAAACGACAGACCATCGCCAACCGCCGCTTGCAGCACCAGCTGCAGGCCGCCTGAAATCACCAAATTGATGGGCCAGAGCCTCCCTTAATTTACCCAGCCCGTTGTCTCAAAAACTCTGACGACGGACAGTCTACGTTGCGAATGGCGGCGACGGCTCGGTGTTGGTGTTGCACGGCGAGGATCTGGCATCCGTCGGGCGCATCGAACTCCGCAACGATGCCGACAATGTGCGCGTCGACGCGCAGCGACGCCGCGTGCTCGTGGGTTATGGCAAGGGCGCGCTTGCGGTCATCGATCCGGCAACCCGGACCAAGATCGCCGAAATCCCTCTCAAGGGCCATCCGGAGAGTTTCCAGATCGACGAAACCGGTACCCAGGTGTTCGTCAACGTGCCGGACGCCCGCGAGATCGAGGTCGTCGACCTTGCCGCGGAGGGCTCTCAATCCTGGCCTACGCAAGGCGCGCAATCGAATTTCCCGATGGCGATCGACGGTGAGGCTCACCGGGTTCTGGTCGCATTTCGCAACCCGCCGACCTTGATAGCGTTTTCCAGCCAAGACGGGCACACCATAGCGAAGCCGGAGATCTGTGGTGACGCCGATGATGTGTTTGTCGATGCGCGGCGCCGCCGCGTCTATGTGAGCTGCGGCGAAGGAGTGGTCGATGTGCTCGAGCAGGATGGGGTCGGCTACCGGCGCGTCGCGCAAGTGCCGACCGTACCGGGCGCGCGCACGTCACTCTTCGTGCCCGAAATGGATCGACTCTTCGTGGCGGTGCGGGCTGAGCGGAGCGAGCCGGCGGCGATCTGGGTATTCCATCCGGCCCTATGAAGGCCACTGACGTCGTCACGACCCTCGGTTCGGCGGCCCTTTTCTGCTGCTGGTGCGGCGGTGCACAGGCCTACCGTCCATTCGACGGAACGGACGCGGCTGTGGTAGAAAAAGGGGAAATGGAAATTGAGCTTGGGCCGGTCGAATATTTGCGGGAAGGAGGAGAGCGTGCGCTATTGGCTCCCAATGTGAGGATCAATTATGGCTTCATTTCGGGCTGGGAAGCGGCGCTCGAAGGCGAAGTTAGTCATGGCCTGACCGCCGGCATCCCCGGGACAAGCGTGGTGGCGGGCGAAGCTCTAATCAAGGGCGTGCTGCGCGAGGGCAGCCTGCAGGAGAAGCCGGGGCCCAGTATCGCAACCGAATTCGGCGTTCTGTTGCCCGGGATCAATGACGAACATGGGACTGGAGCAATCTTGACCGGCGTCGCCTCGCAACGCTGGGACTGGGGAACGGTCCACCTTAACGCGCAAATTGCCCTTACCCGCCAGCAACATGCCGAGTATTTTCTCGACACGATCATAGAGGGTCCACACGACTGGGTGGTTCGCCCCGTCTCCGAAGTCTTTTACGAACGGGATGTTGGCCTATTTCGCACCCGTTCCGCCCTGGTCGGGGCGATCTGGCAAGTGCAAGACAACATTGCGGTCGACTTCGGGCTGCGCGGAGCGCGGGTCAATGACCATACAGCGGGCGAGATCCGTGCCGGCGTCACCTTCGCCTTCGGGGTGACCAAGGGACCCGATATCTTGTCGCACCGCATCCCCACAGCGCTGCACGTAAGTCGCTAATGGCCTCCGCCTCCTCCAATGCAATGATCAATAGTCCTCCTTGACCAACTCCGGCAAATCCGTAATCGCGCCATCGAAAAAGTCACATTGTGGAGTGCTTCACGCACAATTGCTTCTGCCACCAAGCGGGCTTCGGCGCCATTACTACCGACCACAAAAATACGCGTGTTATGATCCGTCATCGGCAAACGCCCGTCGTCTTTGGCCTTTGAGGCGTCGCGCAACGGTATCGACACAGCATTTCGCAGACGCGGCTTGGGATCGATCTCCGTCCTCCCGTCGATCAACACCGAAGTCCTGTCCTCCGCCACCAGTCTCAATAGTGCCGGCTTTTCCACTTGCATAACGCCGCCGAGCGCACGCCAACCCGGAGCGCCGAGCTGGTATCTGCGGACGCTTCGATATCCCAAGTTGGTCAGCTCATAGGCAAACCGCTCGCTGCGGACCGCAGTAGAGACCATTGCAATACAAGAGCAAGGCTTGGTCTTTGACCGGGATCGTTTTTACGACGTCGGTAACGTCGGCAACGTAGAGCGCAGGAGTCGTGCCTGGCCGCGGCTAGTATTTGGGGCGATGCGACACTGCCCATGCTCGCGCATGCTCGATCGGAGCGCGCGGGGGCAGCGCAGCGCGAAACCGTTCGACGGTTGGCAACGCCTCCATTCTCTCCCGCCATTGGGAGAAGGCTGGGAACCTCGGATACATCGCTTTGCCTTCCTCGGCTAACCCGAAGGCGTAGGTGCTGGGTAGCATGAAGAAATCTGCGAGGGAAAGATCGGACCCCAGCAGATATTCCCTCCCATCCCGCAGCTCTTGCTCCACGACCTGGAGGCTCACCTCGACTTTAGGCAACGCATGCGCCACCACCTTCTCGTCAGACGGAATGCCGAGTTGCGGAAAAACGTTCCGTTCGTGCGAAACGTGATAGATCATGTAGGGGTAGTAATAGGAATTGACGGCGCTGATCCACTGATGCATGCGCGCCCGCTCGCGCGGGTTTGTTGGCTGCAATGCCGGAGTGGCATACGTCTCATCGACGTACATTGCAATCGCGCTCGTTTCGTAAAGCGTGAAATCGTCATGCTGCAATACCGGCACCCGACCGAATGGGTGCAACGCAAGGTGCGTTGGGGTGCCCATTTCCGGCTCGAGATCCCGGAATGTGTACGGCACGTCTTTGTGCGTCAGAATCAGCCGCACGATATGGACATAGGTGCTGCGAGGAAAACCGATGACGATCGGGTCCGACATGATACCTTCTCCCTTAGAGTTTGCGGTTGCTCTGAAATTTTCTCAGAAACTTGAGACCGCGACTCGAGCTGCGCACTCAGCGCTGCCAAAATGGCTTCGCGGCCTCGCGGAATGCTTCGTCTTGCGATAGGCCGATGTCCCTGAGCAGGTAATCATTACGCTCGGACAAAAGGCGGAGGGCGTGGCGCTGCCGGCTGCGCTCATTCCAAACTCGCAGCGTGTCCAATAGCCCGACACGAGATACACGCCGGTGCCAATCAGCCGTCCTCGTGCAGGAGGTGGGTGCGGTCACCAACAGGTCGCGCGCCGAAAAGTCCAACATCATGACGCTCCGATTTGAGGCTGCGGATCTGCGGTTTGTGGCCGGGGCGCTTGATAGATAGGGTGGAGAAATGCTTGTCTGCAAAGCATCGTTTCTCTATCATGGCCTAGTTTTTCTCATGAAGTAGATCCGTGCTGCGCCGGCTGCCGCCGCTCAATGCGCTCAAGTCCTTCGACGCCGCGGCGCGGCACGAAAGCTTTACGAGGGCTGCGGACGAGCTCTGCGTGACACAAGGTGCCGTGAGCCATCAAGTCAAAGCGCTTGAGACGGATCTCGGCGTCAAGCTCTTCCTTCGCGAGCGGCAGCGGCTGGTAATCACGGAAGCCGGTCGACAATATCTCGCCGTTGTGCGCGACGCGTTTGATCGCATCGCGATCGGCACAGAGCGCCTCGTTCAGCGGCAGAAGTCGGGGACTCTGACGGTCAGCACGTCACCGGACTTTGCCGCCAAATGGCTGGTGCATCGCCTGGGCCGCTTCGCCGTCTTGCATCCCGAGATTGACCTCCGGGTGTCCGCGACCATGCATCATGTCGATTTCGCTCGCGAGGAGGTCGATCTCGCTGTGCGGCACGGCGACGGCAATTGGCCGGGGCTCGCCGCCGTGAATTTGTGCCCCGAAACGCTGTTTCCGGTTTGCAGCCCCAAACTGGTGAGCGGCCGGCGTCGTCTGCGACGACCCTCGGACCTGCTGAAGTTCCCGCTGCTGCATCTCGACGACCGGAAAGACTGGTTAAAGTGGCTCGAGGCTGCCGCTGTCGCCGGTGCCGACGTCGACCATGGCCCGGTATTGAACCATGCGAGCATGGTGATCGATGCTGCCGCCGATGGCCAAGGTGTTGCACTCGCCCGCACAACCCTTGCTGCCTGGGATCTCATCAACAGGCGGCTGGTCAGGCCATTTGCAACGTCTTTGGCGCTGTCCAAGACCTATTGGATCGTCTGCCCGAGGGCGGTCTCGATGCTCCCCAAGATCGCGATGTTTCGCGATTGGCTATTGGCAGAAGCCGGCGATGACGTGCGATGTCTCGAGGCCCTCGCTCCATAGGCTTAGGTTCAAGATACTCCTCCAAGAGGGATGGCGCGCGGCGATGTAACATTGGGCTGGTTCCTTCCCAATTATTGGTTGACCGCCGGCGCGACGACGGAGGATAATGAGTTCAGGTCATCGGCAACCACCCCTCAGCCACGTCATGTCGGCCAAGAGTTGCCCTGTCATCGCCGCGGGTAAGCGCGGCGATCGTGATGGGGTACGCCATGGCCGATTTGCAAATTCTCGACCTGGTTCTGTTCGCCGTTGGGACGTTCGCAGCCGCGCTGGTGACCGGCGTGGCGGGCTTCGCCTTCGGCATCGTCGCCGCCGCGGTGTGGCTGTATTCTCTGCCCCCGGCGCAGACAACGGCATTGATCGTGGCCTACGGATTGATTGTGCAAGGCCTTTCCGTCTAGAAGTTGCGCCGGTCAATGAAACCGGCCCGCCTTCTGCCGTTTCTGGTCGGCGCCGTGATTGGGGTGCCGATTGGCGTCGAACTGTTGCGCTGGACTTCGCCCGCGATCTTGCGCATCTCAGTCGGCGTGGTCCTGGTGCTTTTCAGTCTTTACAGTCTGGTGCGGCCTCAGCTCTCGCCGGTAACCGGGGGCAAGGCTGCCGACGGTGCGATCGGCGTGTTCAACGGCGTGATCGGGGGTGCGACCGGCCTCGCCGGGATCGTCCTTACGATTTGGTGCACTTTGCGGGGGTGGCCGCGCGACGAGCAACGCGCCACCTTCCAGCCTATTGGGGTCTGGGTATTCCTGATGACCGGATTATGGCTCGGCGGGAGGGGGCTGATTGCCGCGGACACGCTGCGCCTCTTCGCGATCGGATTGCCGCTGCTGCTCGCAGGAACCTGGATCGGGCTACGGCTTTATGCACGGCTGGATGAAGCCGGTTTCCGAAAAGTGGTTCTGGGCCTGCTCCTTATCTCGGGACTGGGCCTGATCGTGCGGGGAAGTTGACGCATGCGTGGCCGATTGACGACCGGCGACGAGTGGTGGCGGCCGCTGCCCCCGGGGGCCTCGGCCGATGCGTTGCGCGTTCTAGCGGCGCGTGGTGTACGGGCGTTTGGCGACGGCTTTGTCGCCTTGCTGTTGCCGATCTATCTCGTCGAGCGCGGCTTCAGCGCGCTCGCGATCGGCACTATCGTCACCGGCACACTGATCGGCACAGCGCTGATGACCCTCTGGGTCGGTTGGATCGCCAACCGGCATTCCCGGCGCTTGCTGCTTCTGGCCGCGGCCGTGCTCATGATCGCAACCGGGGCAGGCTTCGCGGCGGTTACGGACTTCTGGCCGCTTCTGGTCATCGCCGTCGTCGGCACGATGAACCCGACATCGGGCGATGCGAGCATTTTTGTGCCGCTTGAACAGACCGTACTCACAGAAACCATAGAGCCGCGGCGGCGGACCGCGCTGTTCGCGCGTTACAGCGTCATCGGCTCTTGTGCGACGGCACTTGGGGTGCTCGCAGCGGCATTTCCCGATTTCGCAACGGCGTGGACCGGGTGCAGCCGATCGGCCGCCATGCAGCTGATGTTTGGTCTCTACGCCTTCCTCGGGCTGGCCAGTTTCCTGCTGTATCGGCCGCTGTCGCCGGCCATCGAGGTTGCCGATAAGGCACCGCAGGCGCCGCTGGGGCCTTCGAAGAAGCTCGTGTACGGGATGGCTGCGCTCTTCGGCATGGATTCGTTTGGCACCGGCTTTCTGGTGCAGTCGCTGCTTGCGCTCTGGCTCTATCAGGCTTTTCAAGTTTCGGTGACGACAACCGCGGCGATCCTGTTCTGGAGCGGCGTTTGTTCGGCCGTTTCCTATCTTATCGCCGTGCCGATCGCCGAGCGCATCGGGCTCATCAACACGATGGTGTTCACTCACTTGCCGTCCAACGTTTTGCTGATCCTGACCCCCCTCGCGCCCGATCTCGCGACCGCAATCGCGCTGCTGCTGGCCCGCAGCGCGCTCTCACAAATGGACGTGCCAACTAGGACTTCATATGTGATGGCCGTCGTCACGCCACCCGAGCGGCCGGCCGCAGCGAGCATTACGGCCGTCCCGAAAACCTTTGCCTGGGCGGCGGGCTCGCTGATCTCGGGCTATCTCCTGACACTGTCGACCTTCGGCTGGCCATTGCTGATCGGCGGCGTCATCAAGGGGGTTTACGACATTCTCTTGCTGCTCAAATTCCAGAAGGTTCGACCGCCCGAAGAAGCGAAGGCGGCGCGGATCTGATCAGGGGATACGTGTCGGTCGGGGGCGTCAAAACAAGCCGAGCCCACCGAGAGCGGCGCCCGCGAACAGCATCCACAGGGGACTGAGGCGTGTCGCCAGCGCGATTGCGGCCGCGGCGATCGTGACGGCGGCGGCGAGCCACCCGGTGTCAGCGGCGCGGGCCATGACCAAGCCGCTGGCGATAACTAGCCCCATAACGACGGGAACCAGGCCGAGACGCACGATCTGTTGCCATGGCGCCTCGCGGAACCGGTCCCACAGCCGGTAGGAGACAAAGTAAATCGTGCAAGGAGGCCCAAAGGTCGCAAACGCGCTGGCGACAGCTCCAGGAAAGCCCCACACCTTCCAACCGACAAAGCTCATCATCAGAATCATGTTCGGTCCGGGGATCGACTGCGCCATGGCGAAAATATTCGCGAATTCCTGATTGGTCATCCAGCCATGGGTATTGACGACGAAGTAGCGGACGTCCGGCAGGACCGTTGGGAAGCCGCCGAAGCTGATCGAAGAGACCAGCGCAAGATGTGCCGTTAACGCGACCGGGGCGGACGGGTCGGTCATTAAGCTTTCGCCTTCTCGATGCCGGCGACGGCAATGCTGATAGGCACCAAGCCGAATAGAACAGCAAGAAGCGGTAGCCTGCCGAAGGTAATGAGACCGAAGGCAAGCGCAGCAAACAGCAAGGCAGCCGGGCGGCGGCGATGCGGCATAAGAAGCCTGATACCCGTTGCAATTAGAAGCCCGGAGGCCGTCACCGCTACTCCGCCGAGGATGTTCCGTAGAATCGGGAGGTGAGCGTATTGGAGATACAACACGCCGAGCGAGAGGCCAAGCGACCATGGGATGAGAAGGAACCCGCAAACCGCGGCGATTGTTCCGATCGTCCCCCTCATCTTCGATCCGACACAGACGGCGATGCCAACGATGTTCGGCCCGGGCATGAACTGACAAAGGCTGACAATGTCGGCAAATTCCCTGTCGCTGATCCAACGGTGTCTCTCGACCACGACCCGCCGCGCCCAGACAATCCCGCCGCCACCGCCGACACCGCCGAGCGAGACGGTGAGAAACGCGATAAACAAGGCGACGAGTGGAATGGGCTGCGCCGGCTGTTGCGCCACGTCAGTCATTTAGACCTTCCCGGCGCGGAAGCGCCAAACAGGAATGCCGAGCTGAGCGCCCGGAGCGGGCCACTGCCACGGTGGTGCTTGTGCGGCACATTGCTCATTATGGGTGTCGCGTCGGATTCGTTCTCAACGATAGTCGATCGAACGCAACATCCGGCGACACGCGCTCCTCTGGTGGCCGGACTTTGCGGAACATGAACAAAAGCAGCAGGTCGTAGAGGCTGTTGAGACCGCCGCCTATTACAAGCGGCCACCCGAAGCTCGAAAGCCCGAGCAAATAGCCCGCAAGGACTGGACTTGCCGCTCCGGCAAGGCTCCGGGGCGCTGCGGTGATGCTCGCCGCCGCAGGCCGCTCCGGCGGAGTGACTACAGCCATCACGTACGACGTACGCGCCGGTACATCCATCTGCGAGAGGGTGCTCCGTATCAGTAGTAACGTTATGGCGATCCCGAGCGTCGGCGCGAATGGGACCAACATCAAGCAGACATTCGATGGAAGGTGCGTGAAAACCATCGTGTTTACGAGGCCAATCCGGCGCGCCAGTCGGGCGGCGATAGGATATGAGAACGCCGACAGGACGCCAGACCAGAAGAACAAAGAACCGGCTGCGGTGAGCGACAGACCGAAATGGTCGAACAGCCACAGGGCAAGCAGCGACTGAACGAAAAAGCCGCCTCCAAATGAGTCGAGGCTGAACAGCGCCGCCAAGGTAAATACGATCCGCCGTGACGAGCCGAGCGGAGCGCTGGCGGGCCCATTCGCTATTGTTCCGTCCGCCGGCTTCAGTCGGCGATAGATCACAAAAGAAAGCGCGCCGAGGAGAGCGTAGGCGAGGAACATCCCCTGCAAGGCCCGGTCCGGAGGCACGGGGATGATCGTGGACAAGATCTCGGGGGCGCTCGCGAACAAGCACCCGACGGCACCGAACAGTGATCCGACGAGGCTATAGAATGCGAAAATACTCGTGCGCCGCTCAGACAAAACTGCGTTCGAAAGCAAGGTTTGCTCCAACGGAGCAAAGACACTGACGTCGCTTGCAGTCGGGTTCAGAGTCCCGATCAGGGCGATCACGAGGAGCGGCCAGAACCCGGTTTCGAAAGCGTACCCGATTCCGGATAGCATCATGAGCATCGTGGCGCCGGTCAGCAGCCTCACCGTTCGGAGGCGATGCGCGATCAGTCCGATGGCCAGGGTCATGATCGACGGGCCCAGCAGCATCGCGGTGGTGAGCACGCCTACCTCAAAGGCGCTCATTCCGAGGCCAGTCAAATAGGCGGGCACGAGAATGCTGACGAACCCATCACCAAACGCGCGCATTCCGCGCGCAGTGAGGAGGAGGCGAACATTGCGGCGATCACCGCCGAGATTGGTCATCGGCGGTGTTGCAGCAGTGAAAGTATATCAAAAATTCTCGGCTCTCGAGCAAGCTCAAGTGGGATTGTCCCGAGATCGATCTTTCGGAGCGGTTGGATTAAGCCGCGCTGCAATATGGACGTCGCATCATTGAAGGCTTTTGAGCCGCCCGGTCCTTATCGCCGCCTCGCACGAGGAGCCGGCGATGCACTTGACAGACCGCCGCGTGAGGCCGGCGTTAATCTCGACGCCAGTGAGGCGGGGTGGTGCAACCTTATAAACGCAATTCGCGGTGGGCACGCGCGACGTTTGGCCAGTTGATCGCCGCCATGAAAACATCGACATAGGCCGCCGCTCTCGCTCCGTAATCCATGTGATAGGAGTGCTCATACATATCGAGCGCCAATATCGGGGTGGCACCGGCGAGCGTCGTCGTGTGGTCCATCGCCCACTGATTGACAAGTTTGCGGTCACGCGGCGACCAGGTGAGCAGCACCCACCCCGAACCGCCGCCCTGCGCTTTGCCCATGGCAGAAAATTCGGCGCGCCAGCGATCGACGCTGCCGAAATCGCGGGTAAGCGCGTCGCGCAACTCGCCTTCCGGCGCGCTCTCGTCGCCAAGCGAGGCGAAGAACAGCTCGTGCAGGATCATCGAGTTGCTCGCGATCAGCTCCTCGCGTTTGAGACCGTTGATCACGAAACCGGGCGCCTTTGCGAAATCGAGCTCGGCGAGCTGGGCTGCGATCGCATTAAGGCGATTGACCGCGCCGCCGTAATTGTTTTCGTAATGACTGACAAGCAGCTTCTCGGACATTCCCTTGATCCGCGTTGGATCACAGGCTAGCGGCTTCATTGTATAGGCCATGCGTTCCTCCTGCGATTTAGGATTCCGTCAGAATGAGGCCATAACCGGCTCGGCGTCTCATCCGATCACCCCAGCAAGGTACAGGATGATCCCCGCAGCGGAGCACGCCAGAAGCGTCTGGATCATGCCGGCCTTGAACCGGAAGATTGCGATCAGCGCGGCGATCGACAACACAAGCGACGCGACATTGAGCGTCCTCAGAGCCGGAACCTGAAGAACGACTCCGTAGATGTGCTGCTCATCGACTTGGCCGAACAGCGTGTGAAGGGCGAACCAGATCGCGAGATTGAGGATGACCCCGACGACTGCGGCAGTAATCGCAGACAAGGCGGCAGTCAGCGCCTTGTTGCCCTGCAACGCCTCGATGTAGGGGGCACCAAGGAAAATCCAGAGAAAGGATGGTACGAAGGTAGTCCACTTTGCGAGTATGCCGCCGAGGGTGCCGGCAAGCACCGGATCGAGCGCTTCCGAATGGCGAAATGCCGCCATGAAGCCAACGAACTGGACAACGCTGATGAGCGGTCCAGGCGTTGTCTCGGCAAACCCGAGACCAACCAGCATCTCGTCCGGCTTCAGCCAGTGGTAATTTTCGACAGCTTGCTGGGCCATATAAGCGAGCACCGCGTAAGCACCGCCAAATGTCACGACCGCCATCTTGGCGTTGAACGCAGCTATCGTCGTGAAGACGTTGTCGGGGCCCACAGCCGCGAGCAGAGCGACGAGCGGGCCGAGCCACACGACCAAGCCTATCACCGCAACCTTGACGAGACGGGCGATTGACGGCCGAACATGCTCGGGGATTTCTTGAGCAAATGCCTTGTCGATTGCGGCCGGTTCCTCGGCACCACGCGCCGCCGGTCCATGGCCGCCAGCTACCCGGAACCATTCCAGCCCGGCGGCATTTCCGGCGAAGCCGATTAGGGCAGCCGCTGCAATAATGATCGGGAACGGCAAGGCAAAGAAGAAGATACCGATAAAGGCAAGTGCCGCTAACGCCACCATGGCCTGGCTCTTCAACGCACGCCGGCCAACCCGCACGACGGCTTCGAGGACGACGGCCAACACCGCCGCCTTGAGACCAAAAAAAAGTGCTTGCACGGTCCCGATATTGCCGAAGGCGGCATAAATCCAGCTCAGCACCCCGAGGCAGATCAAGCCTGGCAACACGAATAGCGTGCCGGCGACGATACCACCGCGGGTCCGGTGGAGCAGCCAGCCGATGTAAATTGCAAGCTGATGTGCCTCCGGCCCGGGAAGAAGCATGCAGTAGTTGAGCGCGTGCAGGAATCGGGTCTCGCCAATCCACCGCTTCTCCTCAACGAGGATGCGGTGCATAACGGCGATCTGGCCCGCCGGACCCCCGAAAGAGAGCGCCGCGACCCGCACCCACACCCGGAACGCCTCGGCGAACGAGACGCCATGGGCCGGCGCGGAGCGGGCCGCCGCGGTGATCGAGAGGTCGGTCATGGCGAGGTCTTTGCTGCCATCATGACCGCCGGGTTCCAGTCGTGACCCTGATCGCGACAGTCACGGCACCAGGCATAAAGCGCATCGTAAACCGTCATGCCCTGTTCGAGCATCGCGTGGTCGTCGGCATAGATCGCCGAAAGGCCGAGCGAGATAGCGAGCAGACCCGGCGATTGCGGGGTCAGCTCGAGGCGGGCGGTATCGGCACCACGCACGATCAGCGCCAGGGCGTCCAGCGCCGGGTTCTCGATACCGTAAATCTTCAGGAAGGCATCGAAGCTACACAATTCGCCATCATGCGAGAACGGCTCGGCCCCGGGGATGTCGTAAGGCGTGGCCCCGGTCTCCGCGGCGACGGCGAAGACGCGCGGGGTCGGGGCAAACAGGAATTGCGCTTCCGGATCGATGAAGCGCCGTATCAGCCAGGGACAAGCGATCCGATCGATCTTGGGGCGCTCGCGGGTGACCCAAGAATGAGGCTCCGTGTCTCGCTTGTTGCGCATCGGCAAGCCTTGCTCGGCCCAACCTGCAATCCCGTGCTCGAGGTACCGTGCGTCTAAGCCGGAGGCCTTCAGAGCCGATGCCGCACCTTGGCTCACCTCGTGTCCGTGGACGCAATACACCACGACCGAGCGTCCTGGGGGCAGGTGCTGCCGCCACTCTTGGACTTCCTCAGGATTCCGCCGGATTGCGCCGACGAGCATCCGGTTGTCGGCCGCAAACGTCACCTCGCGGCGGACATCGATGACGACCGGTGCAATCGCGGTGCCGATCGAGCTGTAAAGATTCTGAGCGGAAATGGAAGTTGGCTGTAATCCGTCCATAAGGGCGCGCTCCTCGCGTGGCGAAGTTGCGCAGCGCTTGGACGGCATGCCGTCT
>JBJMQW010000082.1:0-16681 GCA_045802495.1 Allostellaceae bacterium
CTGTACGCATGACGGCATCAGACTGGAAGCCGCCGGCCGTCCTACGGCGGTCGTCGTCACTACGGAATTCCTGCACGAGGCAGAGGTGCAGCGCGATGCGCTCGGCATGCACGACCTCATCCCCGTCGTGATCGACCACCCGCTCAGCACGCTGACCGATGCGGAGATTGACGGGCGGGCACAACAAGCCGCCAAGCAGGCGGTGTTGATCTGGCTGGGGTCTGGGCTTGCTTAAGGGGGGTTGGAGCGGTCGACGAGTGCCAAAAGGATCACTCGCTCTTCGGGACTGTTGACCGGCAGCCGCTGCCAATCGCCGCTGGTCCGCAGATCGGCGAAGAGCCCCGCCGGGTCCTCGTGGAAATGCAGAAACGCCCTCCCTTCCGATAGAATATCCCCGGTCGCTTCTCGACGATAGCCGCTCGGGCTCTAAGGCCCGCGAGCAAGTCGCCCAGAGCTTCGAGTGCGCCTGCGCCAGCGTGCTTCACCGCCTGTGTTCGCTTAGCGTTCGATGATTTTGGCGAGCACATCCGCGGCGCGCCGGCATTGCTCGCGGCTGACGTCCAGATGAGTGACGGCGCGAACGATGCGCGCGCCGAAGGCGGAAACCAGCACGCCTTCCGCCTGCGCACGCGCGACAACCGTCGCGGCGTCCGGCGCGCCTTCTTCCATGCGAAAAATCACGATGTTGGTTTGCACGGTTGCGAGGTCGAGTTGGACCCCGCGTAATCCAGCCAGCCGCTCGGCCAAAAGCCGCGCATTGGCGTGATCCTCGGCGAGCCGCATTAAATTGTGGTCGAGCGCGTAGAGACCCGCGGCGGCGAGAATGCCGGACTGCCGCATCGCGCCGCCAAACATGCGCCGCGCCCGCTTTGCGCGCGAGTTGTCGTCATGGCGGCCGGCGACGAGGCTGCCGACCGGGCAGCCGAGCCCCTTCGACAGCGCGACCGACACGACATCGAAGGGCGCCGCGAGTTCGCCTAGGCTCTGCCCGGTTGCCGCCGCGGCATTGAACAGCCGGGCGCCGTCGAGATAGGTGGCAAGCCCCAATTCCCGCGCCGTCTCGCAGATCGCGACAGTCTCGCCCTGCGGGAACACGACGCCGCCGCCGCGATTGTGGGTATTCTCGATCGCCACCAATGTGGTCGGTGGGAAGACGATGTGGCCCGGCGGCTTGTAGGCGGCGCGCAGATCGGCGGCGGCGAAGAGGCCTCCCGCGCCGACGACCGTGAATTGGACGCCCGAATTTGCCGCCGCGGCCCCGGATTCGTGCCAGACGATATGGGCCTCGTCGCCGACGACGACCTCGTCGCCGGGCCGGGTCAGGATCTTGAGCCCGATCTGGTTGGCCATCGTGCCGCTCGGCACAAAGAGGGCAGCCTCCTTGCCGAGCAATCCGGCGACCCGGTCCTGCAGCCGGTTGACCGTCGGATCTTCGCCATATTGGTCGTCGCCGACCGGCGCCGCCGCCATCGCCTGCCGCATCTCGGGCGAGGGCGAGGTGACCGTGTCAGAACGAAGGTCGATGCGTTCCATGGCAGCTCAGACTACAGAGTGTTTGATGACCAACGTAATGATTTTACGCTAGGTCGAGACGATTTCGCACGCGGCCCGCCACTGCCAGCTATTACAATCGACGATTGTATCGCCAATCGGCTTCCGCTGCATCTGCAGCGAGTCTGCAGCGGGTTTCTTTCAAAAGTTGTATATTTCGCGCGCTTCCTTGATGCCAATCGTTCGTTCGAAACTCTTCCCCGGGCCCCCCAGCATGCGCCCCAAATGGGGCAAATTTATCGTCGTCATCGTCGCGGTAAGAGGCCCGTATCGTAGAAGGGTGGAATACGAGCCTTGAGAATGGGTGGGATTACGCGGCAGAGTGGAGTCCAGGCTTGGCGACCGGTGCGGCGTTTAGGAGGAGCCAATGGACACGATCGACGTGGACGCGATGACCGAGGAGAAACGCTTGCCGGTCGATGTCGACGCGCAACCGCTGGTGCAGGCGGCGGCCGCCTTGCAGCCGGTTATCCGCAAATATCATGACGAGATCGAGCGCGAGCAGCGCATGCCGCCGGCGCTGTTCGAGCAATTGCGCGAGGCCGGCTGCTACAAGATGGTCATCCCGCGCTCGCTGGGCGGGCTGCAGGTCGACCCGCTGACCTATCTGCGCGTTGTCGAGCGGTTGGCCGAGGGCGCCGGCTCGGTCGGCTGGAATCTCGGCAATGGCGGCGTCGGCCAGCTGGTCACGCTCGGGCTGCCGGACGACGGCGTCGACGAGATCTACGGGAAGCGGGCGGACACGGTTATCGCCGGCACCGCGGTTCCGGGCGGCGGGAAGGCGGTGCCGGTGGCCGGCGGTTACCGGGTCAGCGGCCGCTGGCAGTTCGGCAGCGGCTGCCGGGAGGCCAGCTGGATGCTGGGGAGCTTCCAGGTGATCGGCGATGACGGCGAGCCGCGCCGCCACCCGGATGGCGGCTCGCTCTACTGGCGTGGCGTGTTTGCGCGCACCGAAGCCAAGATCGTCCCGGGGAGCTGGGATGTCGCGGGTTTGCGCGGCACCGGCAGCTTTGACTGGACGGTCGAGGACGTCTTCCTGCCGGAGCGGCGAACGATGCCGCAGGTTGGCATCCCGCTTGAGAACCAGTGGTCGCGCTGGCCCGGCCTCACCTACCAGCTGCCGGTTCAGTGCTGGGTCGGGCCGCACCACAGCGCCGTCATCACCGGCATCGCGCGGGCGGGCATCGACGCGCTGATCGAGCTGGCCGGGGGCAAGCAGCCGCGCGGCCGCCCGGCCGGGCTGCTCTGTGACAGCCCGCAGGTGCAGGACGCCGTCGGGCGGGCCGACGCGATCCTCAACGCCGGCCGCGCCTACCGCAGCGCGATGATCACCGAGCTGTGGAACACGCTCGCTTGCGGAAAAGAGACGACGCTCGAGCAGCGGGCCCGCTGCCGCCTGGCCGCGAGCTACACCGCCGACAGCGCACGCGAGGCGATGGATCTGGCGTACCGGCACGGCGGCAGCACCTCGTTCAAGCGCGAAAGCCGGCTGGCCGAATGCTGGCGCGACCTGCACACCGTCGGCCAGACGGTCACCCTCGCCCCCGAATGGTACCCGATCGGCGGCCGGGTGTATCTCGGCTGCGACCCCGGCCCGCGCCTGCGTTAGCCCCCGCTACGGCATCATCGCCAGCCGGCGGCCCGCCCGAGAGCAATGGCGGTTCAGGGCTGAATAACCGACATTCGGCGTTCTCGGCTTTGGGTCAGTTGCCGACCCAAGCCGACCTTCAGTCCTCTAGGCTACGTCGATCCTTGGAGGGAAAGGGCCGGATGGACAACGCGGCTTATCGCACTCAATTGGGTGAGACGAAGATCTCGAGACGGCGAGCCAATCCTCACGACGCGTCAGGCCTCTTTATTCGACTCATTTCCTGGTCTAAATGCGGCAGGCGGCGCGCCCTCCCGAGGCTGACAATGCCGTAAGCACTTGATTCCGGCGGATCCGCCAGCATATGAAGCGTGCAGTGTTCGTGCTCTCAGGTTGAGTCACGTGATCGGGCCTGCGTGAGCGAACCACCGAGACGGTGGAAGCCGGACCGGTCTTTGTCCCCTGCCGACATCTGGACAGCCCTAATCGCGCGGGTCGTCTCCCGCCCGCACGGTGTGTTCACGCGAACGCATTGTCGGCATTCCAACACCGAGAGGCCCTCGCCACCTTGCCCAATTTCTCCGACCTTGGACTTTCCGCGCCTATCCTTGGCGCCCTCGCCGCAGAAGGCTACACGGCGCCCACACCGATTCAATTCCACGCCATCCCGCCGGTGCTCCGCGGGCGCGATCTATGCGGCATCGCACAAACCGGCACCGGCAAGACCGCCGCCTTCGCGCTGCCAATCCTTCAGCGGCTCGCCGCCATTCCGCGACGAGCGGCGCCGCAAACCTGCCGCGCCCTCGTGCTCAGTCCGACGAGGGAACTGGCGAGCCAGATCGCCGACAGCTTTCGCACTTACGGCGCGGGGATGCCGCTGTCGACGGCGGTAGTGTTCGGCGGGGTCACCATCGGGCCGCAGCGGCAGAAACTGGCGCGCGGCGTCGACATCCTGGTTGCCACGCCGGGACGTTTGCTCGATCTGATCGACAGCCGGTCGCTGACCCTGTCGAGCGTGCAGGTTCTCGTTCTTGACGAGGCCGACCGGATGCTCGACCTCGGCTTCATCCATGCGCTGAAGCGCATCGTGAAGCTGTTGCCCCGACCGCGGCAAACGCTGCTGTTCTCGGCGACGATGCCGCGGCCCATCGCCGCCCTGGCCGAGGATTATCTCAACGACCCGGTCGAGGTGGTCGTCGCACCGTCAGCGACGACGACAGAGCGCGTCGAACAGCGGGTGGTCTTCGTGTCGAGCGATCGGAAACGGGATTTGCTTGCGACGCTGCTGCGCGATGCGGTCTTCGCGCGCGTGCTCGTCTTTACCCGAACCAAGCACGGCGCCGACCGCGTCGTGAGGCACCTTATTAGCGCTGGCATCGAGGCGACCGCCATACACGGCAACAAATCTCAGCCACAGCGCGAACGAGCGCTCGCCGGCTTTCGCGACGGTCAAACCCGCGTGCTTGTCGCCACGGACATTGCCGCCCGCGGCATCGATGTCGACGGGGTGTCGCACGTCATCAATTTCGAATTGCCGAATGTGCCCGAAGATTATGTGCATCGCATCGGCCGAACCGCGCGGGCGGGCGCCGCCGGGATCGCGATCGCGTTCTGCAGTGATGACGAGCGGCCCTATCTGCGCGACATCGAGAAGCTGACGCGATGCTCCCTCCGCGCGATCTCTGCCCTGTCGGCGCCTCCCGCCCCGCGCCACGGCCCAAACGAGCGGCCGGCGTCAATCAAGCGGCCGCGGGAAGGCAGTCTCGCGTCGCGGCAGGCTCCCGCTAGCGGCCGAGCCGGCCCGGCGCTACATCCGCCGCGGCCTGCCAGCGGCGAATTCCGGGGCGGAGAACCGCCCGAACCGCTCGCTGCCGGTGCGCCTCCGACATTTCTGCGCCGCCCGTCGCGAACCAAACCTAGTTGGCCAGGTCGCCGCGGCGGACAGCGAGGCCGCTCTGCTGCCGCTCGGTTTAACGGTGCTCGCTAAACGGATGCGCCAAGGAACCCGTGACATGCTGATTGCAAGCGAAGGCGAGGAGATCGTCTGCCCAAAGGGCACAGTCTGTGGTCGCATCACGCGCGACGCCAACGACCAGATCGTTGACGGCGATTTTGCTGCGGGTGAACTCCCCTCTTCGCCCGCCTGCCAGCGCTATCTCTGCGCCTGCTGCGGTCGCCCTGTCGCGGTACGCGAGCCACTTCGCTGGAGGGTCCACCTCCGCCGGGGGTGGGTCCGGTGATGCCGCAACTGGACCAGATAATTTCTGCAACCAAGGCGTTTCAGGCGCCAATATTGGCGCGCAGCCTCGGACAACTCGCAACATCGTTCGGTGGGTTTTTCAGTACCTGCGCCGCAATGTACCTGTGCCTGACCGTTTCGCTCTGGATCACGCTGCCAATATCGGTGCTCGCCGCCGGGTTTCTCGTCCGCATTTTCATCATCCAGCATGATTGCGGACACGGCTCGTTCTTCCGGTCGCGATGGGCAAACGAGCTGATCGGCAGCCTGTGCAGCCTGATGACGCTGACGCCCTATGCCTTCTGGCGTCGGCAGCACGCCAGGCACCACGGTTATTGGAACAATCTTGACCGGCGCGCGGCAAGCGGACTGGATATCTACTCGTCGTGCATGACGGTCGCGGAATACCGGGCGCTCGGACGCTGGCGCAGATGCCTGGTTCGCCTCACCAATCATCCGATCGTCGCCAACCTGTTGCTGCCGCCTCTGGTGTTTATCATTCTCTATCGGGTGCCGTTCGATGCGGCCAAGGGATGGCGGCGCGAACGACGCGGGGTTTACCTGACGAACCTTGTATTGGCCGTTCTTGTGGGCGGCTCGGGTCTCGTTCTCGGCTACGGCCGTGTTGCCGCTGTCCAGCTACCGATCATGGTAATTGCCTCAATCGTCGGCGTCTGGCTGTTCTCGATCCAGCATCGCTTTG
This sequence comes from Allostellaceae bacterium, assembly GCA_045802495.1. Lineage (GTDB taxonomy): Bacteria > Pseudomonadota > Alphaproteobacteria > ATCC43930 > CGMCC-115725 > AP-15. Next base: position 6,082 of record JBJMQW010000082.1, read on the forward strand.
AGTATGCGCAGTGGATGCCGGACGCAAGCTGGAGTTTTGCCACGGCCTCGCTCGCAAGCACTTCCTATCTTCGCTTGCCGCGCCTGCTCCAGTGGTTTACCGGCAATATCGGCTTTCACCACGTGCACCATATAAACCCGCGGATCCCGAATTATCGGCTCGAGGAATGCCACAACGCCGATGCCAGATTTCGATCAGCGCCAACGCTGACGTTGCGCACGGCGCTTCGCGCCTTGCGTTATACATTGTGGGATTGCGATCTGCAGCGATTGGTACCGTTTCGCTCCGCCGCCGGTTAGTCGATAGCTGCGGCCCATCAACCAGCATTCCAGGGATTGACGCATGGCCAGACGTTCCACCGTTCGCCGCGTCGAGGAGTTCATTCTCTTCGATGTCCTCTATGAGGACGGGACGCGCACCTCGAACCGTAAGATACCGGGTTCGGAACTCGGCGAGATCGACGCAGACCTGCTCGCCAAGGCCTATATCGAGGCGCAAGACCGGCAAATTGCGGAGATCTCCGGAAGATCACGGACCGCGATAAAATCTCTGACTCGCGTGCGTCGCGGCTAGCGCCGAATCACCGCACCACGTCCGCGCTGGGAAGGTGGCTATCTGGGGCAATTTGCGCGGATCAATCATCCGACGTTCAAGGGAAGTTGATAGTTGATAGCCATCGAGGCGAAAACGCATCCCACGCATCGATACCGAGCGCGATGAAAGTTGAGGCCAACAATCGCTTGCTAACTAAGCAGGATCGGAGGAATGGGAGCCGTCATGGAGCAGCCCAGCGCTTCAGCGGCTCTTTGACAGAGGATGGGCAATACCGCCGCCTCACTGAGGCAGTGACCGACGACCCTCTATCCCGATATTCGAGGGCTTCGCCTGCGGTGCGATCCTTTGGGTCCGATGCCGTACCCGCCGGATGTGGAGAATAATTACCGCAGACCGAGCTCAGTTTCGCCAACCATCCGCTCGTGCCCATCTACCTCGTGTTTAATTCGATAGCAAGGCGCATTGCCCTCGCCGAGCAACAGACGGACGACTTTAAAGCGGCCCTTGGCGGTATGCTCGACGCCCCGCTCCGGGAAAAATTGCACTGCTTGGCCGACGTGGTATTTGTGCTCTGACATGCTGATCCCCGGGTTAACGAGCTTGCGAGTTCGCCACGGGAGGATGGCCGACGATAATGGGCGGCCTGAGCATCCCATATGCCACCACACCAATGAGCAATAAGACGGGAATTACGATTGGCGGGATGAGGTACTTCATGAGGTTTCCACTCGAAAGAGAACTGGGTTGGCGGCATCAGCAGGTAACGCCGGAGCGTCGCCGGCACGGATCACAACATGCTGGAGAGGACTGCGGCGCCGAGCGCAACGCTGGCGAGCAGTATCATGGCTCCCCAATATTTCCTCTGCTCCGCACCTGCCTGCTCCCGACCGCGCAAAGGCGCCAATTTTTGTGCTGGCAAAAGCTCCACCAATCGCCGGCTGATGGCCAAATCATCCAATGCTTGCGTTCGATGGATGGGCAATCGCGCAATCACCTTCGCGAGCGCCTCGGCCGCGCGAGCCTTCGGCAGAGGTGTGAGCCGGGCGGCCTCGTCCCACGGATTCAGGCCGAGCCGCGTCAACCCTGAAACGACGCTGAGCGTCATTCCATTTTGCTCTTCGCCAACCGGAGCAAAGAGAAAATCGTTCAGATCAGAATGGAGCAAGGAAAATCGAGCGGATAGCGCCATGAACTCTCCCGAACCCGAGATGGCTGCTGCTGCGAAGAAACGGCCGGCGCAACCCCTAGAGAGCGCCGCCCAGCCGTTCTGCGCACGCGGTCATAACTGCCGAGCTTGGAGCATCCGTTCCCGGCATTGTCGCCCAGCCGCCCTTTTCGATGATTGAGCGCCGGTCCCACGACGAGGACACCTTTTTGAACTCGCTCAATTTTGTCGCGGCGTCAGCCTGATGCTGGAATTTCTCCACGCAAATCGGCGCCAGCACAGCAACCACTGCAGTTTGCGCCTGTTCTTTCGCCATCCGCTCAGCGGTGCTACCGAGTGTCCATCCGAGAGACGAGAAACCAATCACTGATATTGCGGCGGCGCCGATCACCGCTCCCCAGATCCCCGGCTTTAGGCTCAGATACTTTTTCATAGATTGTGCCTCGATGTCAGGAGGGTCTTCCTCCTGATCTGCTGCCGCGGATCGCGGCCCTGCGAGAGAACTCGTCCGCTACCCGACGCGTTGCCTAGGACTTCGTCGGGTAAACCACACGCGGTTCCGCGGTACAGAATTTTGCGCGGCAGACCAACTCTCAGGACTTCTATATTGGGTCTCTGATCGAAATCGCAAGGAGTATGTCAATATATTTCAAAGAGAGATGACGGTACAGGATTGATTTTAATTTCGAAATAGGTGTTTTTCATTTTTACGATCGACACTTCGAAAAGAAAATCGCCGGGTCGGGATAAACGATGTCCTGCCGGCCTGCTGCCGCTGGATCATTCCGAGCACCTTGATCCTGGACGTCGCACGCGTTGCTTGACCGGCCAGCGCCGCGGCACGGCCGTTCTCCCGCACCAGACTGGCGGCCTCGCTTCGGTGCACGTCGATCATGTCGCGGGCGGGCTTGCGATCATCGGACCATCGTCATCACCGTCGCACCCGTCGATGATTCCGTTCAACGCCGGGATAGAAAGCGGGCAGGCCATCACCTCTCCCGTCAGAAAGAGGCAATGGACTGTCCGCTCCGGCTGGGCTGTGGACGGGGCTTAGTAATCCATGCCGCCCATGCCTCCCGGCGGCAAGCCCGGCGTACCCTTGGGCTCCGGCTTGTCGCCGACCATCGCCTCGGTGGTGATCAACAGTCCGGCGATCGAGGCGGCATCCTGCAGCGCTACCCGCACCACCTTGGTCGGATCGATGATCCCGGCAGCGACCATATCCTTGTACTCGCCCGACTGGGCGTCAAAGCCGAAATTCGGGTCGCCCTTGTCGTTCAGTTTGCCAACCACAATGGAGCCCTCGACGCCGGAGTTCTCCGCGATCTGCCGCACAGGAGACTGGATGGCCTTGCGGACGATCTCGATACCGACCTTCTGATCGTTGTTCGCCGGATTGAGGCCGGCCAGGATCTTGCTCGCAAAAAGCAGCGCAACACCGCCGCCGGCCACGACACCTTCCTCGACCGCAGCCTTCGTCGCGTGCATGGCGTCGTCGACGCGGTCCTTGCGTTCTTTGACCTCGACCTCAGTGCCGCCGCCGACGCGGATGATCGCGACGCCGCCGGCGAGCTTGGCCAAACGCTCCTGCAGCTTCTCACGGTCGTAATCGGAGGTCGTCTCTTCGATCTGCGCCTTGATCTGGCCGGTGCGGGCGAGGAGATCGTCCTTCTTGCCGGCGCCGTCGATGATTGTCGTGTTTTCTTTCTCGATCAGCACCCGCTTGGCGCGGCCGAGCATGTCGAGCGTCACATTCTCGAGCTTGATGCCGAGGTCTTCCGAAATGACCTGACCGCCGGTCAAGGTCGCGATATCCTCGAGCATCGCCTTGCGCCGATCGCCAAAGCCCGGCGCCTTCACGGCCGCCACCTTGAGACCGCCCCGCAGCTTGTTGACGACGAGGGTAGCAAGCGCTTCACCTTCAATATCTTCTGCAACGATCAGCAGCGGCCGCGCGCTCTGCACTACGGCTTCGAGGATCGGCAACAGCGACTGCAGACTGGACAGCTTCTTCTCGTGGAGCAGGATGTATGGATCTTCGAGCTCTGCGATCATCTTCTCCGCATTGGTGACGAAATAGGGGCTCAGATAGCCGCGGTCGAACTGCATTCCTTCGACGACGTCGAGTTCGGTTTCGAGCGACTTCGCCTCCTCGACCGTGATGACCCCCTCATTGCCGACCTTCTTCATGGCCTCGGCCAGCATCCGGCCAATCTCGGTGTCGCCATTGGCCGAGATCGTGCCAACCTGCGCGATCTCGTCGTTCGTCGAGACCTTCTTCGAGCGCTTTTGAACATCCTTGACCACCGCGTCGACCGCCATGTCGACACCGCGCTTGAGGTCCATCGGGTTCATACCCGCGGCCACTGCCTTGACCCCTTCGCGCACTATGGCGTGAGCGAGCAAGGTCGCGGTCGTCGTGCCGTCGCCGGCGACCGTGCTCGTCTTGCTGGCTACCTCGCGGACCATCTGCGCGCCCATATTCTCGAACTTGTCGCTGAGCTCGATCTCCTTCGCGACCGTGACGCCGTCCTTCGTGATCCGCGGCGCGCCGTAGCTCTTGTCGAGAACGACGTTGCGGCCCTTCGGCCCCAGGGTCACTCGCACCGCGTTGGTGAGTATATCGATACCGTGGAGCATCCGCTCGCGGGCATCAGTGCCTAGCCGAATATCTTTAGCAGCCATAATCGTTTTCCTTTCAGCTTGTCTTCGCAGCGGCGGCGCCGCCCGCGACGATGCCCATGACGTCGGATTCCTTCATGATCATCAGTTCCTCGCCGTCGAGGCGAATCTCTGTGCCCGACCACTTTCCGAACAGCACGCGGTCGCCGGCCTTGACGTCGAGCGGGTGCACCTTGCCGTCATCGCCCCGGGCACCCGGCCCGACCGCGATGACCTCGCCTTCCATCGGCTTTTCCTGGGCGGTGTCGGGAATGAGTATGCCGCCCGCCGTCTTCGCCTCCTGCTCCACCCGCCGGATCAGCACGCGGTCGTGCAATGGTCTGAATTCCATGAGAAACTCCGGAAGCTAAAAGATTTAATGTTTTCGCAAGGAAAGCGCTAAAAATTGGGGGATATCCCCTACCGGTGAAAATTAGCACTCTCTGTGCAATAGTGCCAACCATATAAGAAGCCCAGTATTTTTTACAAGCGCTCGGCGGCGCTGATAAAGTCGACTTAAACCCGCTCGCTGCGCTCAAATCGTGATAATGCAAACCAAATCGGTTTTATTGTGAGGTGGCGTTCGGGGTTCTTACATCGAACACTTGCTGCGAATAAAGCCGCCTCAGTCCCCTAGTTTAGGTTTCATGCGAGGCATACCTTTTCGGCAACGATCCTTAATGCCGAGCTAGGCGGCTGGCCCGTGCCGACGCTGTTGTTCGAGAACTATGTGCCGCTTCAGCGATGCCGCCCTGATGCCTTGCGACACCTTCTGGAAGGCCCGTACCTCAATCTGGCGAACGCGCTCACGAGAGACACCGTAAATCTGGCCCAGCTCTGCGAGCGTCTTGGGTGGATCGCTGAGACGCCGCTCAGTGAGAATGTGGCGCTCGCGGTCGCGGAGGTTTGCTATGGCGCGCTGTAGCAGATCATGGCGTACGCGCAGCTCTTCGACAGCGCCAACGTCCGCCTCTGGATTGGCGCGCTCGTCGGCCAGCCGGTCCAGCCATACAGCCTCGCCATCTCCGTTGACACGAGCGTCCAGCGAGCAGTCATCGCTGGCAAGGCGCCGGTTCATCTCGACGACATCGGTCTTGGGCACGGCGAGCTCTCGGGAAATTGTGTCGACGGTTTCGGGCGGCAGATCCCCATCCTCAATGGCGTTCAATCTGCCTTTTATCTTGCGCAGGCCAAAGAACAGCTTCTTCTGCGCCGCCGTGGTGCCCATCCTCACCAGCGACCAGGAGCGCAGAACGTATTCCTGGATCGCCGCGCGGATCCACCAGATGGCATAGGTGGCGAGCCGGAAGCCGCGATCTGGATCGAATCGCTTCACCGCCTGCACCATACCCACATTACCCTCGGAGATAAGGTCCGAGAGAGGGAGGCCGTAGCCGCGGTAGCCCATCGCGATCTTGGCCACCAGTCGGAGGTGACTCGTCACCAGTTTGTGCGCCGCCTCCCAGTCACCATGTTCGCGCCAGCGCTTTGCAAGCATATGCTCCTGATCGGAGGTAAGGAGGGGGAACTTGCGGATTTCTTGGAGAAAGTGCGAAAGGCTGCCCTTCCACGACACGGTAGGGACGGTGACAAGGCTTGTCATGATAATGTTACACTCCAAAAGCGCCGATCGCGACTTTTCATTTACGTCTTGCTTTAAGATCACTTTGGTAGATGCTCGGCTTCTTAATGTCGTCCCTGTTTATTGTGAGACCAGCGTGTTTCTGGAGGCGATGGCACATCAGAAGATCAGAATTCCGCTGTGGAACAAGAGGGCGCCCGCATTTCGACATGGGTCTCCGCAGAGGAAAAGGCCCGCAACCGGTGGGGCGGGTGCATGTTCACGCAAAATCGTAGGTCCGCCCGAACCCCAGGAAAAACTTCACCAGGGCCTTATGAGCATATAGGCGTCCAGGAGGAATCATCCAAATTTATTCGTGAAAATACATTGCAGCTAGGACTTATCATCACAAATGAATTTGTAATATAACCTTTGGTTGCGGATTACGATTTTTCTGGGAAAATATGAAATCGTACCCATATCTATTTGTCCGAAATTTAAAACAGGGCTGCCCCGATGTATTTCACCCGAAAAGATTTCTTTGAGAAATGGTTCGGGCGCTCACCAGCCAGAGATCAACAAGGATGTTCGCGCGGGTGAGGGCGACGAGATGTTGGCCACAGAACCTGATATCGATAATGGGGTGATGACATCACCCGAGCGGCCGCATCGTCCATGGCTCGTGCCCGGCGTAGGTAGGCTCTAAAGCAGATCCGGTTCTCGCTCGCCGCCTCGCTGGACCGATTCCCGCGGTCGCCGTCGAGGAGAAGTGACGGCGTCGATCAATGAGCGCCCGAGCTCCTGTTCGAGCAACGCCGGTTCCGAAGATGGAAGGCCATTATGACACCTCAGGAAAGAGACTTGATCACAATCCTTCTCAATCGCCTGAACAGGGCCGAGGGTCATCCCAAGGATCCCGAGGCCGAGACGTTAATCCGCGAGATGGCAGTCGCACGGCCGGATGCGCCCTATTCCCTCGTGCAAACCGTGCTGATCCAGGATCTGAGCCTGCATGATGCGCAAAATAGAATCACTGATTTGGAGACTCGGTTGACCGAGACAAAGCACGCGTCATCTGCCCCTCCGAGCTTTCTTGGCGGTCCGAGCTTTCTTGGCGCAGTGTTCGGCCCCGGTGAACCTTGGGGCGGGGTTCGGACGGGCAAGGTGCCGCCGAATGGTCTCGCGGCCGCCCCGACAGGGCTTGCCGTGACGCCGCGGCCGGGTTATGCCCCTGAACAGGATTCGGCGTCACCTTCCGCTCCTGGTGCCGCATGGATAGGCGGCGGAGGGTTCCTGCGCTCGGCGGCGATCACTGCGGCCGGAATTTCCGGCGGAGCGCTGCTCTTCGAGAGCATCCAGTGGATGTTTGGACATCATGATGCCACCCTGATCTCCGGCAACCACGCCGCAATGCCTGGCCTCGGGGAAACTGTATTAAATAATCAATATGGAGCCGACGAGGGTGCCTTGGGCGGCAGAACCACCGACCAACACGCCGACGCCGGTTATGGTCCGGATCTCCTGGGCTCGGACCCCGCCGTTGACTCAGGACAAGATTTCAAAGGTAACAATGTCAGTTGATAGTGGTCGGCCTCTTAGTTTCTGATCGAGTTCCAGGAGAGAGTTAAATGATCGACGGTTATCCCGAACGCGATGTCGAATTCGACGCTTTGCGAAGCACCAACGCCCATCAACATAGACAGAACGAATGCTGCTGCCACCGGGCGACGCTCGATGAACTGCTGGCGGACGACGTGATGGAGCCCGTTCTGCGCGCCGCAGGTTACGAACCTGATCAATTGCGCGAGATGATGACAGAGATGGCCCGGAATCTGGTCACGCCCTAGTCGGCGCAACAACGCGCCGCGGAGTCCGTCCCAAAGCGCTACACACAGCGAGCGATCGAGACGCCTACCCTCGCTCTGGCATGCCTGTGCCAAGAATTAAATACAGACGCAGAAAGGCAATCAGGTTAGCCGCTTGGAAGTGCATGGCAGGATGCCTAAGTTTTTTCAGTTGTGAAGGGAACGAAAATGTCTGTGCGGCTGACGATAGAAGACAGTCGTGAGGGACTGGTGGCCACAATTTCACAGCGCGATGACGACGGGAAGATCACAGGACGTCCGTCCATTTTACTCGTTAGGAGCAAGGAAGAGGCAAAGCAAAGAGCAAAGGCAGTGGCGCGAGCCTTGGGGTTGAATACCTACGGTGTCGTCGATAAGACTTCCAGTCGCATGCCATCACCGGCACCAGTTCGCTCCGCCTGATCGATGTGCCTGATGTGAACTCACCTTGCGATCGAGCAGCTATACCGACCTGATTAATCGGTGACCCGTTCGAGCCAGGGATAGGAGTACAGGGATCGAATGCGTCCGGTTTGGCGGAGCAGCCAATTCCAAGCCTCACAACAGGTGTCGACAATCTCGCCCGTGGTCTGGAAGACGCAGTGCGAGAGGCGATTGTCTCTGAGATGCAGCCATAGCCGCTGATCGGGTTGAGTTCGGGCGAATAGGGCGGCAGGAACACTAGGCCAAAACTAGGGTTCGATTGGCGCGAGGCTGCGTTGCCGCGCTGCATTGAGTAGGCCGAGGAATACCGGGGGACACAACTTTCTTGCGGCACCGGCGAACTGCAATGACCTCGTCTTACGTCCGAATTAGCACTCTAGTTGGCGGAGTGCTATCAAAAATCGAATGCGGCAATCCTGATCTTGCGTTACGAGGTACTCGGCGGAGACGCGAGACGCCACAAAGCATAGAGACGATAACGTTGTAGAATCTGGAACGTTGTGGAATCTGAATGATTGGCACGTATATGCGGAATCCGGCGTGAGTCGAAAAACGGATATTGTCGAGACTATGCGGATCGCACAGTGTGTGCCGGTCGTGCCGAAGTTGCCGGGGAGCTGGGACGTCACGGGTTTGCGCGGCACCGGCAGCTTCGACTGGGCGGTCGAGGACGTCTTCCTGCCGGAGCGGCGGACGATGCCGCAAGTTGGCATCCCGCTCGAGAACCAGTGGTCGCGCTGGCCCGGTCTTACGTATCAGCTGCCCGTGCAGTGCTGGGTCGGGCCGCACCACAGCGCCGTCATCACCGGCATCGCGCGGGCCGGCATCGATGCGCTGATCGAGCTGGCCGGGGGCAAGCAGCCGCGCGGCCGCCCGGCCGGGTTGCTCTGCGACAGCCCGCAGGTGCAGGACGCCGTCGGGCGGGCCGATGCGATCCTCAATGCCGGCTGCGCCTACCGCAGCGCGATGATCGCCGAGCTGTGGAATACGCTCGCTTGCGGAAAAGAGACGACGCTCGAGCAGCGGGCCCGCTGCCGCCTGGCCGCGAGCTATACCGCCGACAGCGCACGCGAGGCGATGGATCTGGTGTACCGGCACGGCGGCAGCACCTCATTCAAGCGCGAAAGCCGGCTGGCCGAATGCTGGCGCGACCTGCACACCGTCGGCCAGACCGTCACCCTCGCGCCCGAATGGTACCCGATCGGCGGCCGCGTCTATCTCGGCCTCGATCCCGGCCCGCGCCTGCGCTAGCAGGCCAGACTGCGAGCAGTGGCGCTTAACGATTCCGGCTGTTCGGTGGTCCGCCTGCGGTTGGAAGGGTCGACGCTCGTTGTGGCACCCTGGTAGCCAGCGCGCCGTATTCCGATGGACAACCGTGCTAGGTCGATGCCCGCCAAAGTCGCGACCGCTTCGGTAGTCATCCCGGCGGCGGGCCCACGCTCCAGTCCGGGTGTCCTGCCGGGTCTGTGTTCCAAAACATGATTTTGTCGAAATAGATCGTCTGGGTCTCCGCGCGCCAGTCGCGGTAGATGCCGAAGCGCGGCTGTGCGTTGATGAAGGGTGCACCGTTGCGGCGGGCGCCATAGTCGCGATCGGCCATGGGTCCCTGGTAGGCGCCGCAGAAATTTCCGTCGAGCCAGATGTCGACCCTTGCATTGGCGTCATGGGCGGGACTGAGGCGCACCTGCACGGTGGTCCAGCGCTCCGGCGGCAGGTCGCGCCGGCAGATCTGCGCGCGCGTCACCATCGGCGGCTGGGCGCAGGGTGCGCCGGCGGCCACCTGCGCGAAGAAGCGCACGCGCTCGCCGAGCGGCCGCGCCTCGATCTTGAAGAAGGGGCTGGCGTTGCAGGACTTCCCATCCTTGAAGGAATCCTGCTTGATCTGGTGGATGACAGTGCGGCAGGGCTGACGTCCTGCCGCCGGAACGTCCTGCGGCCAGTCGCCGGCGATCTTGAAGGAGAAGCGGTACCACACGGGCTGGCCGAATTTCACCAGCTCGCCGGCGCCGGTCGCGCGGTCGGATCTCACCTGTATCTCTGCCCGCTCGCTGGGTACGACGCCGCCTGGCTCGGCCTCCATTTCTGCCGCGCGCGAGCCCTCGCTATCGCAGACATAGCGCCTGGCCCGTAGCATCGCTTCGTTCGCGCCGTCGAGCCCGTCACCCTCCTGCACGGTGACCCTGCCCACCGTCTTGCCGCTTGAGTCCTCGACAACCCCGACGCGCAGCGGCTGCAGCTTGCTGTCGAGCTGACTGGAAATCCGCCAGTTCCCCAGCAACTGCGACGGCGCCGCCGGATCGTAGTCGAAGAGCTCAGTGAAGACTGGTTGCGGCGGCCGCTGCCCATCGCCGCCGCCGACGGGAGTGCAGC
>JBJMQW010000083.1:0-12828 GCA_045802495.1 Allostellaceae bacterium
ATCGCCTCGGTAATCGCCTCTGGCACATCGCGGACATGACTGTGAAACCCGTCGGCCGCATCCGGGATCAAAGGCGCCGGGTAGGCGCGCTTTCAAGTCTCGGCCGCTTCTTGATGCCCGAAAGACTGATCACCCGCGTCCTCCACCACCACCTGGATGCGTTTTCCGATTGCGCGTAATGCTGCCTCAAGATTGGACGTCCGGCTGATGTGCTCCGGATCGAGCAACCGCCGCACCTCCTTTTCGTCCTTGCCGAGTCTGGCTGCAAGTGCGGATTGCGACAGCCCCGCTTCCCGCAAGGCCGAGTAAAGCGCCGCCTTCATCGCATAAAGCGCCGATAAGGCGACCCTCGCCATGCCCTCTGTGGCGGGCGATGGAGCCGGTATTTCTTCACCGCGCTTAATGCGTCCGGCGACGGCTTCCTCCAGGCAGTCTTTGGCCTCCGTTATGGCCGCTCTCAGCGAACGAGCATCGGTTGCCGCTTCCGGGAAGTCCGGAAAGGTCACCAAATAGAACCCGGCTTCGTCCTGTTCGACCCTGGCAGGATACTCGAAATGCCGTTCCATACTTGACCTACCTCAGATCGCGGCGGTTCAAACCCAGATCAGCAAGCATCTTCGCGAGGAAGCCGGGGCCGCATTCCTTCCGGCGGTCCTTCACAATCGTGAAACCGTCTCCATAGTAGAGCGTGCCGTGGCTTCCCTTGCCGCGGGTGGCATCGAAACGCACCGGAATGCCGCGGGCCGCGCCCAGCATTTGTATCCGGCGGATAAACTCGCCGGCCCTCATTGCGAGATGATTCGGTCACAAATGTCCGAAGGTCAATAGAGTCCCCGGCGCCCGGCCTCGCCCGAGCCGAGATCCGCAACGGCACGTGCCTCAAATGCGACACCTGTGTTGCGACCAATGGGTGTTGGGGATCACGCTGTCGTTTTTTAGATCTGAGCTATCGCGAGAGTGTTGATGGAATAAACAGAGACGGAGGCCGACTAATCGAAGACAAATGCCTTACCTGCGGCGGCCTTGAGCGTTGCTACTTCAAACGCGTGAACAGGCATTGATGGCTGTCAGACGTGGCGAGTCGAGCCCTCCGCGTTGTCCAACGTGTTATGGCACCGGCTGATCTAAACCGTGGCTCTTAGGATTCGGCGAGCACCGTAGGGCCGACGAGTAGAGCACAGTCCGCCGTCGCGATTTGGGGGCTCGCCGTTGGCGGAATTCGCTTTGCTCTTCCGCCCTACCCCGCTGCATCTGGTCATTCCGGGATGCCCGCAGGGCAGGCCCGGAACCCAAGAACACGGGCCTCTGGAAAATGGGTTCCGGGCTCGCCGCCTTGCGTCGCCCCGGAATGACGTTCTTTCGAAACGAGAGTCGGTCGTTTACGTCCGCATGAAGCCTTCGATCTCGGATTCGGCCCAGTCCATCGCCGCTTTGATCGATTTGCCGCTTTGTGTGCACTGGGCGATCATCTTCATGATCGTCGCCTGCGCAAACATCTGGGTCCCGATCTTGAGGGGTGCCGGGTAGCCGGCGATGCTGGGAATCACGTCGCCGCGCGGCGGATAATTGTAGACCGTACCCTTGGGCGGCTCGACCTCCTCCCAGACCTTGAAATCCCTCATCCCGGCGTAAGTCGGAATGTCAAAGCCAACGCTCGCCGTCACCAGCTTCTCCTGGCTTTCACGCGTGGTCAGATAAGTCAGCAGGCTCTTCGCCGCTGGAATATTCTTGGAAAAGTTCCAGATCCCCCAGTAATAGTAGCCGCTATTGTTGAACGTGCCTTTGGGGCCTTTCGGCGAAGGAAAGGTCCACAACTGCTCGGCCACCTTTATGTTGTCGCGCCTTGCCACCGCATAGGCGCTCGGCGCGTTGAAGATTAACGCGCTCTGTCCCGAGATCAACGCCTTGTTGTTCGAGGCGTTGTCATAGGCGAAGACGCTGTCGGGCAAGGTCTTGGCCAATTTCTGGAACCATTCGAGCACTTGTCTGGTGGCGTCGGTCTTGACTGTAATGGTGCCTTCCGCGTCGACGAGATTTGCGCCGTAGGCGGCGAACACCGAGCCGCACATATTGATCGCGTCGGTGCAGGTGCTCAGCCCGATCCCGAACGGTTTCCCCGCCTTCATGCATTTTTCGGCGGCCGTCAGCAAATAGTCCCAAGTCCACTGGTCGGTCAGCGCTTTGTCAGGCGGTCCTACCGGGTACATCTTTTGGATGTCGAGCCCGACATATTCCTTGAACAGATCGATGCGGGCGCAGGGCGGCCCGGACGCGCTGCCGTAGCAGGTCGGTACCGCCATCCAGTGGTTCTGGATCCTGGCGAGGTATTCACAGGCTTGGGAGACCTTGCCGTTCTTCTCGATCACCGGCTCGACCACATCGTCGACCGGGACAAACTTGTCGGCCTGCGCGGAGACGTACCACACGCGCAGGCCCATGATGTCGTGGCCCGCCTTGGCTTGACCCTCGGCCATCAGGGTCAGCAGGTCCTTGTCGCCGTTGGAGGTGATCAGGTCGAAAGTGAGGTCGACCTTCTCCTTCTCCGCCCATTCGCGGCATATCTTGCCCAGCACCTCGCTTGCACCCGGGACCCAATGGTCCCAGGTGCCGAAGGAGAGCTTGCCCGCGGCATGGGCACCGCGCACGAATGGTGCCATGAGTGTCGCGCCGGCGGCCGTCCGCAACATAGTGCGCCGTGTCAGGATAGCGTGACTCATTCAATCCTCCCTGTAAGAGTCTCAGACTGCCTCTCCAGGCGTTTGGCCGCCTTTCTTCAGAGGCTCGCGTTCAGCATCTCACATCTATGCAGAGTTCCTCGTGGTTGCGAGTGGATGGGAACCCCAACCCCCCTCCGAATACTGGGGAGAAGCTGGGGAACCAACCTATGACCGCATAAAGCCTTCGAGCTCGCTTTCGGCCCAGGCGATTGCGTCATTGGCCGATTTACCGGCCTGCGTATGCTGAGCGATCAATTTCATGATCGTCGCCTGCGCCCACATCTGGGTGCCGATCTTTAACGGCGCCGGGTAGCCGACGAGATTGGGTATCGCGTCCTCCCTCGGAGGATAGTTGTAGACTGTGCCGTGCGGCGGCTCTACCTCGTTCCAGATCTTGAAGTCCATAAAGCTGTTGAACGGCGGAATGTCGAAGCCGACGCCGGCGGTCACGAGCTTATCCTGAACCTCGCGGGTGGTCAGGTACGCCAACAGGCTTTTTGCCGCCGGGATGTTCTTGGAGAAGTTCCAGATCCCCCAGTAGTAATAACCCGCCGGGTCGAACCTGCCCTTTGGCCCCTTGGGCGAATGAAAGGTCCATAGCTGCTCGGCGATCTTCGGCTGATCGCGCCGGCACACCGCATAGGCGGAGGGTGGGTTGAAGATCAGCGAGGCCTGGCCGGAGACGAGCGCTTTGTTGTTCGACGCGTTGTCGTAAGCGTAGACACTGTCGGGCACAAATTTAGAAAACCGCTTGAACCAGTCGAGCGCTTGCTTGGTGGCGTCCGACTTGACTGTGATGTTGCCTTCCTCATCGACGAGCACCGCGCCGTAGGCCGCAAACACGGCGCCGGCCATGTTGATCGCATCGGTGCAGGTGCTGAGCCCGACGCCAAAGGGATGGCCGGCCTTGTTGCATTTGTCGGCCGCGGTCAGCAGGTTCTCCCAAGTCCATGCGTCGGTCAGCGCCTTGTCGGGTGGTCCTACCGGGTACATTTTCTGCAGGTCGAGACCGACATATTCCTTGAACATGTCAATGCGGGCGCAAGGCGGCAAGGCGCCGCTGCCATAGCTGGTCGGCACCGCCATCCAATGACCCTGGATCTTGGCGCAATACTCCGCCGACTTAGCGACCTTGCCGTATTTCTGCAGCAGCGGCTCGACGATATCGTCTACCGGCACGAAATTGTCCGCCTGCGCCGCCACGTACCAAGTGCGCAGGCCCATAATGTCGTGACCAGCTTTGGCCTGCCCTTCCGCCATCAGGGTCAGCAGGTCCTTGTCGCCGTTGGACGTAATCAGGTCGACGTTGAGATCGACCTTTTCCTTCGCCGCCCATTCGGCGCAAATCTTTTTCAACTCCTCGCTCGCGCCGGGCACCCAATGGTCCCAGACGCCGAAGGAAAGCTTGCCGGCGGCATAGGCGCCGCGAACAAAGGGAGCGGCGAGGGTCGTCGCGGTCGCCAGTGCCGCAGTCTTGAGCACCGTACGCCGCGTCGGCAAAGTTCGATTCATCAAATCCTCTCTAATGCTTGTGTCTACCGCCCAGCGCGCCGGATCCGGCATCTCGAGCGTTGCGTGCACAGTAACACAGATATGCGGAACCTACGTCCTCGAAAACTTACAATCTAGGATTGATCACCGACGACCAACCGATCCTTTGGACGCATCGCTCTCGCCGCGAGCTGCAGACGTGCGGCTCGCCGCCTAAACGAGACTCTGACGCGGCATTCGCCGAGGAAGTCCCCAGTTTCGCCGCCTCAATAAAGGTGTTGACCGCCATTGACGAAGATTTCTGTCCCCGTCACATAGGCCGCATCGTCGGTGCAGAGGAAATAGATGGTTCCGGCGACGTCCTCAGGTTCGCCGAGCCGGCTGAGCGGAATCCGAGGCAGCAACATGGTTGTTTCGGGGGAGAGCATCGCGGTCCTGATCTCGCCCGGAGCGACGGCGTTGACCCGCACGCCGAGCCGGGCGAATTCTACGGCCATCTCGCGCGTCAATGCCGACAATGCTGCCTTGGAGGTCGAATAGGCCGAGCCGGCGAACGGATGTACGATGTGACCGGCGATCGACGTGACATTGACGATGGCGCCCTTGCCCTCTGAAAGGGCGCCCGAAAAGGCACGCGCCAAAATCAGCGGCACGAAAAAGTTGAGCTGGAACACCGCGTGCCAAGCCTCAATGTCGCTGTTCAGACAACCCAACCGTTCCTTGTTTGGAGATTTGGGGGATACGCCGGCATTGTTGACCAGGGCGTGCAGCGGACCGTTTAGCAGCGCCTGCGCCTCGGCTACGAGGCGGTCGACATCCTCGGGATCGCTGAGATCAGCCGTGATGTGATGGGTCCAGTTTGGGTCGCGTTTGCATTCCTCCGGCACCGCGTCGCGTGAGCAAGTGATGATCCGCCAGCCGGCCTCGCTAAAGCGCTTGACCGTCGCGTGGCCGATCCCACGGCTCGCGCCGGTCAGCAGCACGATTTTCCGTCCTCGAGTCATCGGGCGGCGACCCGTCGCGGGAAGTTCGAGCGGGGCTCCTCAATACCCTCCGGGTCCTGGTGGATGATGACCTCTGTGTTGGGATAGGCGGAGCGCAGCTTGGCCTCGACTTCGTCCGAGATTTGGTGGGCCCGAACGAGGCTCATCCCGCCGTCCATTTCAAGATGAATCTGTATAAAAGCGGTCGGCCCGGCCACCCGGGTGCGCAGGTCGTGCGCGGCAATGACTTCCGGGTGCGACTGTGCGATCGCGCGAATCTTCTCGCGCTCATTATCCGGCAGCTCGTGGTCCATCAGCTGGAACAACGACAGCCGGGCCAGCCGCACTGCCGAATAGACGATCCAGATGCCGATAGCGGCCCCAAACATCGGATCGATCAACGGGAAATCGACGGCGCTCGACAGGACCAGCGCGGCGATGACGCTGAGGTTGAGGACCAGATCGCTGCGATAGTGCAATTCGTCGGCGCTGATCGCCACCGACCCGGTGCGCCGTACGACATGGCGCTGAAAGGCGACAAGTCCGATGGTAACCGCGATCGAAAAGATCATGACGGCGATGCCAGCCGGGGGGTTCTCCACCGCGGCCGATGAGATAATCCTCCGAGCCGCCTCCGCCAGAAGCAGCATCGCGCTGCCGGTGATAAAGGCCGATTGCCCGAGCACCGCCAGCGGCTCGGCCTTGCCGTGGCCAAATCGATGCTCGCGATCCGCCGGGCTCATCGCATGGCGCACGGCGAGCAAATTCACCAGCGAGGCAGCCGCATCAAGCAGCGAGTCGACGAGGCTGGAGAGCAGCGCCACCGATCCGGTCTCGAGCCATGCGCCGAACTTGACCACGATCAGCAGCGTCGCCGCCGACACCGAGGCGTACGTTGCCAACCGCCGCAGCCGGTCGGCAGCTGGTCCGTGGATTACGGGAAGAGCCGTTCCCGGCGCCATCCCTCGCCGTCCTTGACGAACAGAAAACGATCGTGCAGTCGAAACGGTCGCTCCTGCCAGAACTCTATCCGCTGCGGCAGGATCCGGAAGCCGGACCAGTAAGGGGGCCGCGGCACATCCCCCAAATCAAACCGGCGGGAGAATTCGTCTACTCGCTTCTCAAGCTCGGCGCGGTCGGCAAGCGGTCGTGATTGATCGGACGCCCACGCGCCGATCTGGCTGTCGCGCGGCCGGCTGCTGAAGTAGGCGTCGGCCTCCTCGTCTGGAACCAGCTCGACTATGCCCTCGATGCGAACCTGACGGTTCAGCGACTTCCACATGAAGCACAGCGCGGCGTGAGGATTGGCGAACAGCTCCCTCGACTTTCGGCTCTCGAGATTGGTGTAAAAGACAAAACCCCGTTGATCGAGCCCCTTCAGCAAGACCATGCGTGCCGAAGGCCGCCCCTCCGGCGAGCTCGTCGCCAACGCCACCGCGTGTGCATTGGGCTCGCCCTGCCATGCCTGGTCGAGCCATCGCCGGAACGGTGCAAGCGGCTCGTTCTCAGCAATCTCGTCGATCATCCAAGCTCCTCAGCTGCCTCTGGCAATGGCACTATGGCGATGCGACCGGCTCAGCAACCGGAGCTGCGGAGCGCCTGCGGCGTCGCGGGACCGGTTCGAGCGTGTCAGCGATCAGCGATGCCACCGTCACCTGCATCGCTGCGGCTTCCGCCCGCACGATGCGATCCATAGCGGGAAAGACCAGCCGTTGCCACGGTGCCGTAGCCTGCTCTGTCCAGCCACCGGCGAGCGGCAGGTGCAGCGCCGCGTAGAGGTCATGCAACGTCGCGGCTTCCGGGCTCCAGGCCAGCACCCAGCGCCCCTCTTGGGTATGCGCCGCAAAGCCGGCTTCGGCGAGGGGCCGCATGTGCTCATCGATCACCGTGGTGGCAACGCCGAGCTCGGCGGCAAGTGACGCCGTCGACCTTGCCTCGCCGTGCCGCTGCGCCCGTGCCAGCGCCGCGAGCAGCGCCAGGCTGAAACCGAGCCGCACGCCGCCCGAGGGAATGGATCCTACCCGCTCGTCGATGCGCCAGTTCGGCAGGGCGGCTGCGACAACAGCGCCGAGCAGCACCGCCATCCACGAAATGTACATCCACAACAGAAAGATCGGGATGATGGCGAGCGCGCCGTAGACCGTCTGGTAGAACGAGGACATGCCGATATAGATCGCGAACCCGACCTTCAGGATTTCGATCGCGACCGTTGCCACCGCAGCCCCCAGCGCACCGTCGCGCCAGCGCACGGCACAATTGGGGATCAAACAATAGAGGAGAGTCAAAGCCACGAATTCGAGCAGGGCCGGCACCGCACGAGCCAGACCATGCAACCAGGTGGTTGCGAACCATGCGACTGCTTCCTCTCCCAACCCCACCTGTCGCGCCGCGATCTCGAAATACGTCGAAAGAGACAGGCTGATCCCGATCAAGAGAGGGCCGAGAGTGATAAGGGTCCAATAAGCCAGGATCCGTTGAACCCACGGGCGCGGGGAGGTGACACGCCAGATCAGATTGAGTTGATCCTCCACGGTCACCAACAGCAGGATGCCGGTTGCGGCGATCCCGGCTATCCCCACCGCCGTCGTCTGCGCGGCCGAGTCGGCAAAGGCGCGAAACCACCACGCCGCCTGCTCCCCGATCGACGGCACCAGTGTGCGGAATACCAGCGCGACAAGCTCGTCGTGCACCTTCGCGAAAATCGGAAAGGCGGAGAGTGTGCCGAACGCGATTACCGCGAGGGGTACCAATGACACCAAGGTCGTGTAGCTTAGCGCCCCCGACGCCGAAAAACAGCCGTCCGCGATGAAGCGACGCAACGAATACATCGCGAACGCGACGAAAGTGGCTGCGCGCTGCCTCAGCTTGCGACGGGTCGGAACCGCCCGGCAATCTTCCTCGGCCGAGATCATCTAAAAGAACCTTAGGTGCCCGGCAATTGCTAAACAAGGAGCGACCAGAGATCGTCCCGCCTCGGGCGAGCTTGATTGGCCCTGGCCTGTTGCTCGTGTAGGATACGGAGAAACCGCGAGGATGACAAAGAGATGCCGCTGATGGCGGGTAAGCAGGGGCTCATCATGGGCGTCGCCAACGAGCGGTCGATTGCCTGGGGAATTGCCAAAGTCCTGCACGAACACGGCGCGAGGCTTGCCTTCACCTATCAGGGCGAAGCCCTCGGCAAGCGCGTCCGACCGCTTGCCGAGAGTCTCGACAGCGACCTCGTGCTTGATGCCGATGTCGCATTGGAGGAGAGCCTTGACGCGGTCTTCGCGAGTTTGTCACGCCGTTGGAACCGGCTCGATTTCCTGGTCCACGCAATCGCCTTTTCCGACAAGGAGGAGCTAAAGGGGAAGTACCTCGAAACCACCCGCGCGAACTTCCTGCGGACAATGGAGATTTCCTGCTACTCGTTCACTGAAATCTGCCGACGCGCGGCGCCTTTGATGGCCGAGGGGGGCAGTCTGCTGACTTTGACCTATTCCGGGGCCGAGCGGGTGATGCCGCATTACAATGTGATGGGCGTGGCGAAGGCCGCGCTCGAGGCCAGCGTGCGATACCTCGCGGTCGATCTCGGCGGCGCCAACATCCGGGTAAACGCAATTTCCGCAGGCCCGATCAATACGCTTGCCGCCAGAGGTATCGGCGACTTCAATTACATCCTGAAATGGAACAGGTTGAACTCACCGCTGAAGCGCAACGTCACGATCGAGGATGTCGGTGGCGCCGGCCTCTATTTGTTGAGCGACCTTTCCGCGGGTGTCAGCGGCGAGGTGCACCACGTCGATTGCGGGTATCATGTTGTCGGCATGAAGGCCGTCGACGCGCCGGACATTTCGGTGGTGTGAGAAACGCTGACACCATGGCGGGCAATTCGTTCGGCACGCTCTTCCGATTTACCACCTGGGGCGAGAGTCACGGGCCGGCGATCGGAGTTGTCGTCGACGGCGTGCCCCCTCGCTTACCGCTCGCCGAACCCGACATCCAGCACTGGCTCGACAAGCGCAAGCCGGGCCAGTCGCGTTACACGACGCAGCGCCGGGAAGCCGATGAGGTGCGCATCCTCAGCGGCGTCTTCGAAGGGGTGACGACCGGCGCACCGATCCAGCTGCTGATCGAAAACACCGACCAGCGCTCGAAAGACTACCGCAACATTGCCGACCGCTTCCGTCCCGGCCATGCGGACTACACCTACTGGAAGAAATACGGGATCCGTGACTATCGCGGCGGCGGCCGCGCTTCGGCGCGCGAGACCGCCTCGCGGGTGGCCGCGGGCGCCGTCGCGCGCAAGATCCTCGGCCCGGATGTGACGATCCGCGGCGCTCTCGTCCAGATCGGGCCGCACCAGATCGACCGCGCGGTCTGGGATTGGCGGGCGATCGAGGAAAACCCGTTTTGGTGCCCGGATGCCGCGGCCGCTCTCCATTGGGCCGACTATCTCGATGGTGTGCGCAAGGCCGGGTCCTCCGCCGGCGCCATCATCGAGATCGTCGCGAGCGGGGCTCCATCCGGGCTTGGCGAGCCGGTCTATGACAAGCTGGACGGCGATCTCGCCCGTGCGCTGATGACGATCAATGCGGTCAAAGGCGTGGAGATCGGCGCGGGCTTCGCGGCCGCAGTGCTGAAGGGCGAGGAAAACTCCGACGAGATGCGCATGAAGGCAGGCCGCGTCACGTTCCTGTCGAACAATGCGGGCGGCATTCTCGGCGGCATTTCTACCGGTCAGGACATCGTCGCCCGTTTCGCCGTCAAGCCGACCAGCTCGATCCTGCATCCGATGCGGACCGTCGATGTCGACGGCAACGAGGTCGAGATCGAAACCCATGGGCGGCACGACCCCTGCGTCGGAATTCGCGCCGTTCCGGTCGGCGAGGCGATGGTCGCTTGCGTGCTCGCCGATCATCTGCTGCGACACCGCGCCCTTGGCGGGAAGGTCTGAGATGCCGCAGCCGGATCACATCTCAGCGCTTCCCGTCCCTGACCCCGACACCCTCGACGAGGACCTGCGGGACCTGTTCGCGCTGTGCCGCGAAAAGCTCGGCATCGTGCCCAATGTGCTGCGCGCCTACAGCCTGCGGCCGCAAAAGTTGCGCAACTTTGTTGCGATGTACAATGAACTGATGTTGGCTCCCTCGGGCCTCAGTAAGCTCGAGCGCGAGATGGTTGCGGTCGTCGTCTCCAGTGCCAACCGCTGCTATTACTGCCTCGTGGCGCACGGCCAAGCGGTGCGTCGCCTGTCCAGCGACGCCGAACTCGGCGAGATGCTGGTGATGAATTATCGCATCGCACGGCTCGATCCCCGTCAACGCGCGATGCTCGATTTTGCCTGGAAGCTGACGACTACGCCGGCGGCGATCGACGACGAGGACCGTTCCGCCCTGCGTCTCGCCGGCCTCAGCGATGGGGACATCTTCGATCTCGCCGAGACTATCGCCTTCTTCAACATGTCGAACCGGATGGCGAGCGGCTTGGACATTATCCCGAACCGCGAGTATCACCGCTGGGATCGATGATTGCGCCGGACCCGGCATGCGGCGGCTGATTGTCGGCTTTTTTGCCGCGATAGGGTTGTTTGCGGTGTTGTTTGTCGGCGCCGTCCTGGTGGTTGTCGCCGGTCTGAGGCCGTCGGTGACCCCGCTGCCCGCCAACATCATTTTGACCGTGGATCTGACGAGGGATCTGCCGGAAGGCGCGAGCGAAGATCCGCTGCTCCGGCTTATCGCCGGGCCGAAGCCCACCTTGCGCGATGTTCTCGATGCGATCGAGGTCGCCGGCGACGACGCCCGCGTCAAGGTTTTGCTCGCCCGTGTCGGCGACGACGAACTCGGCCTCGCCAAGGTCCAGGAGGTTCGGGACGCCGTTGCCGCGTTCCGGAGCAAGGGCAAGCTGGCAATTGCATTTGCCGACAGCTTTGGCGAGTTTGGCCCGGGCACGCGGCCCTATTATCTGGCGACGGCCTTTGACGAGATCTGGCTGCAGCCGATGGGCGGTGTGGGTCTGACCGGCCTCTACGCGGAGTCGCCGTTTGTAAAAGGAACTCTCGACCTCCTCGGGGTCGTCCCGGAATTCGATCATCGCGAAGAATACAAGACGGCGATGAACATCCTGACCGAAACGAAGATGACGCCGCCGCATCGCGAAGAGGTCGAGGCGCTCCTCAGCTCGGTCGCCGGGCAGATTGTTCGGGGAATCGCACTCGGTCGAAAATTGTCCGAGAACGAGGTGCGCGAAGCGATAGACCGCGGCCCGCTCCTCGCCAATGAAGCGGTCGAGGCAAAGCTGGTCGATCGGCTCGGCTACCGCGACGAGGTGGTCACCCATGCTCACGCGCGTGCCGGGTCGGGGGCCGAGCTGACCGGCATTGCGACCTATCTCGACCGCGCCGGACATCCTCATCGCGATGGTCCGACGGTCGCGCTGATCTACGGCTCGGGGCTCGTCGTGCGCGGCAGCGGCGCCGGTAATTCGCTGACGGGGTCGAATGTTATGGCCGCGACCGAGATTACCCGCGCCTTTCGCGCCGCGGTCAGAGACCCTTCGGTGCGCGCGATCCTGTTCCGGGTCGACAGCCCCGGGGGCTCGGCCGTCGCCTCCGAGACGATCTGGCGGGAGGTCCTGTTTGCCCGCGAGCGGGGCAAGCCGGTCATCGTCTCGATGGGCAATATAGCAGGGTCGGGCGGCTATTACGTCGCCGCTGCTGCCGACAAGATCGTGGCCGAGCCGGCGGCGCTGACGGGCTCGATCGGCGTCCTCGCGGGCAAGCTGGTCGTAGCAGACCTGTTGAAGAAGATCGGGATTTCGACCGACAGCGCGCAAATCGGTGCAAACGCCGCGATGTTCAGCCCGATCGACGATTTTTCGGCGCGCGCTCATGCCCGCCTGCAGGCGTTTCTCGACGAGACCTACAAGGGCTTCAAAGACCATGTGGCGGCCGGCCGCCATATGACGCAGGAAGAGGTCGAGGCCGTCGCCAAGGGCCGCGTGTGGTCCGGCGAAGACGCGAAAGCGCGCGGCCTTGTCGACGAGTTGGGCGGCTACGCCGTGGCGCTGCGCCTCGCCAGGGAAGCAGCGAAGATCCCGGCGGAGGCGCCTTTCACCCTAACCGTGTTCCCGCGCGAGGAGGGCCCGGTCGAACTCCTCTACAACCGCATTTTCGGCAAGGATCGCGAACGCGAGGACGGCACCGTCAGCTCGGGGGCAATCGAGCGCTCGTTGAAGGTGGTGCAACCCCTGGTGCAGCGCCTCGAGACGGTCCTCGACAACCCGGGCGTGCTGACCATGCCGCCGCTCGGGCCAATCCGGTAGGCGGCTTACCGGTCCGCAACCGGCGGTAGCCCGGCTTCGCGGCGCACCTCGTTGATAATCTGCAATACGCGCTCACGATAGGGGCGGTATTGCATGCCGAACTCCTGCACGAGCCGGCTGTTGTCGATCAGGTAATTCCCGGAGATTTCCTTGCCGCCGGTTTCTCTTTCGAAGGTGATCCGGGCGTCCGGCAGGAATTCCCGCACCATATCGGCGATCTCGCCCAGGCTGATCGCGATGCCGCCGGTGTTGTAGACCGAATGTTGCGGCTTGTCGGTCATGATCACCCGCGCGAAGATTTCGGCGATCTCGTCGACATGGATCGGGCAGCGCAT
>JBJMQW010000084.1:0-12309 GCA_045802495.1 Allostellaceae bacterium
AATACCGGGAGAGGATCGCCGGCGAATTCGGCGCCAGCTCGTAGGCGCGCTTATATGTGGAGAGCGCGCCTTCCGCGTCGCCGGCTCCGATCTGCGCCCGCCCTTGCATTTCGAGGACCCTGAGGTCTCGCGGAAATTGTGCAGCAAGCTCGGCCGCCACAGTCTTGGCACTCTTCCAATCCTGACGCAATTCGTAAAGACCGACCAGCTTGAGCCCGGGCGCCGGATCATTCGCCGCCGCGGAACGTGCCTGGTTGATTGCGTCCGCTGCTTCCGTCCATTTCTTCTCGGCAATGTACAGGTCCGCCAGGCCGAGAAGCGCGCCCGTATCTTCGGGTTTCTTTGCGAGCAGGTCGGCGTAGACCTTCTTGGCCTCTTCGGCGCGGCCGGTCGTCGCGTAAAGCTGGGCCAGATCGCGTGATGCGGCCGGGAACATGGGATCCAACGCTTGGGCCGCGCGGAATGCACTCTCCGCGGCGGGGTAGTCCCGTTGGGCGACCCGGACTATCCCGAGCAGTGTCATATAGATCGGGTTCTTGGCGTCGCGCTTGATCAGTGATCCGGCAAACTCTGCGGCCTTGTCGATGTGTCCGGCGCGCAACTCGCTCAGCACCAATGTTGGCTCTGCAACGGGCGCACCCGCCTCAGTGGCGAACACCTGCTCGAGTGTTGCAAGGCCCCGTTTCGCCTGTTCGGAGTCGATTTCCGAGACGCCGACGCGGGCCTTGATAGATGGATTGTCGGGATCGAGCGCTGCAGCTTTCTCGAACTGCTGCAGCGCCAGTTCCGGTTTGCGATCGGCCATATAGGCATTGCCCAGAAGCGATAATGCCGCCGCGTCCGCCGGCAACCTGTCGACCAGGGGTTTGAGATACCCGATTGCACGGGCGGCGGCGCGCTGCTGCAACGCCGCGCTCGCGATCAGACGCGCCGCTCTAATGTCGTCCGGCGCATGACTCATATATTTTGCCAGAATGGTCTCTGCCTGCGCAGATTGCCCCAGCGCCAGTTTCGTCGCCCCTTGGAGGTAGTAGCCGCCCCAGAAGGTCGGGAAAGCAGGGCTGATGCGTTCGAACATTCGATCGGCCTCGGCGAAATTCTGCTGTTTCGCGAGTTCTAACCCGCGCACGTAGTTCGCCATGAAGTTGTTCGGCGACCCCTTGAGGACGGGGTCGAGGTCCTCGTCGGCGGCCTTGTACTTGCCTTGCGCAATATAGACGTTGGCTCGGCTGAGACGGGCCAGGGCGTTCCTGGGGTCGATTTTTATCGCTTCGTCGAATAGGCCCAGCGCAGTTTCCAGATCGCCCCGAGACCGCGCCATCTCGCCCTTGACCTGGACAGCTTCGGCCGAGCGCGGGTCAGCGGCGGTCGCCTCGTCGATCAATTTGTCGGCTGCTTGCGGGTCGGTGCCCGAAAGCACGCGCGCGAGCTGTATTTTCGGCCGGGTAGCGGCTGGGTCGAGCCCGATCGCGTCGCGCAACAACGCTTCGGACTTTTCCCGATCGCGCATGCCGGCAGCGGCCGTGCCCAGCGCTGTCCGAACCTTGCTTTCGAAAGCCGCTTCGCGATCGCCCGGCTGCACCAGCTCGAGGAGATCGGCAAATTTATCCTGACGCAGCAGGGCGTCTGCCAGAACCGGCAGGTAGTCCGCCTCATTGCCTTTGCGCTCGCGGGCGGCGCGCGCCTCCCGCTCGGCCAGCCTGACGTCGCCGAGCTGGAGGTAGATCTGCGCCAGTCGGGCATGCAGGACCGGATCCTGAGGCGCCTCGCGAATGGCATTGCGCAGCTCGATTTCGGCGGCCTTCAGGTTCCCCTTTGCCGCATATTGTTTGGCGTCCTTGAGCGAGGCCGTTGAATCTTTGGCGTAGGCGGCCTGGAAGGCGAGTGCGGAAATCGCCGCCGCAAACGCTGCGCGGCGCCACAACCGACGGCTTTGACCCTCGGGCATTGCCTTTCTTTCCTTCCGCAGATAGCGGTCAAGCATCGAGGCTGATCCGATGCTGGTGCATCAGATCGTAGAGCGAGGGCCGGCTGATCCCGAGCAATTTTGCCGCTTTCGACAGATTGGAGCCGCAGCTTGCCTTTTGGGACGACGGGTAAGACGATCCGCCATGCGAATGAGCTCGCGGATCTGCAAAGCATCGGCGCCGTAACCGCCCGACTTGGTCGATCGGAACGGAAGGAACAACTCTTCGCGGATGAGCGCGCCGACCATCCGTGATCCGTTGTCCGTAATATCGGTCAGCAGCGGTGTTCCGAGGCGGTGGGAGGAGATCATGATTCGATCGCCCGGCCGCAACGCATCGATTGCATTCTTAACGGGTGAACGCCAGAACGCGTCCCAAATAGACCGTCTCTTTTACAAAGATATCCAGTTACGCGCCTACCTTGCTCCTTGATTCCAGAAGATCACCCGGGCGGTTTGCAGCAATATCAGCGCATCCAGAAAAATGCTTCGGTTTTTTACATAGTATAGATCGTATGTGAGTTTGCGTCGGGCATTCTCGGTTGAAGCGCCATAGGGGAAATTAATTTGCGCCCATCCGGTGATGCCCGGCCTTACCCAGTGCCGCTCGTCATAATAGGGGATGGACTTGGCCAAGTCGGCGACAAAGTACGGGTGTTCCGGGCGCGGTCCAACAAAGCTCATATCGCCGCGGAGCACATTCAGGATTTGCGGCAGCTCGTCGATCCGGAGTTTTCGAACGACTGCTCCCACGCGGGTCACGCGCGGATCCCGTTGGGCGGCCCAGCGAGGGCGGCCATCGGTCTCGGCATCGATCCGCATGCTGCGAAACTTCAGGATCGTGAACTCGCGGCCGCGCGATCCTACCCTCGACTGGCGATAAAGGACCGGTCCCGGATCCTCCAGCTTGATCAGGCATGCGGTTGCAGCGAGCAGCGGCAGGGTGAAGATCAGCAAACCCGAGCTGACCAAGATATCGAACGCCCGCTTCAAGAACTCGTCGATAGGACCGCGCCGGAACCCATCCGAAAAAAAAGCCAGCTCGGCTTCAGCGCATCGAGGTCGACAGTCCTGGTCTCGCGTTCCCAAAAATCAAGAAAATCAATCACTTTTATTCCGGCGAGCTTGCATCGCAGCAACTGGTGCACGGGCAGGCCGCGCCGATCATCGGTGGCCACGACAATCTCGCTGGCCTCCATCCTGTAGCTCAAATTCATCAGCTCGTCGGGCTCGCTCCTCGACCAATCAATCGTATCGGGCCGGGTAACTGCCCCCTGTTCCGACATGTCGATGAACAATACCGGCGTAAAATATTCGTTCTTTCCAGCATCGGCCAACCGGGCAATCCTGGCAGCTTGTGAACCGTTGCCAATAACGAGTATCCGCCTCTTCAGAAGGCCTCTACCCCAAGTAACTGAAAAGATTCCACGGGTAACTGCGACGCAAGCCAGCCAGATAAGCGTTGCTTTTACTGGGAATTGGGCGAAATCATTTCTTTCTTCCAAGCCCTGTCGCCAGTAAGTGGCGGAGAGCGAAACCAACAGCAGCACAAATATCGTCGCAACCGCGATCTTACTGAACAAAAGTCGGAAATCCATAAAACTCTGCTGTCCGTAAAGGCCGACCGAAACCATCGTGGTCACGGCAGCGAAGGAAAGCCCGGCGGAGAATTGAGCGTTAAAGCCCGAGGCGCCAAGCACGATCGGGGTTCCGGTCTCAGCTTGGGACAAGAGCTGATAAAAAGCGCCAGTGATCAATAATATGTCGGACGATGCAAGAAGTACGACCGAAACCGGTACAAAATGGCGGAATACTCTGAGCTGCATCTCGATTGGAAAACGTTAACGCGGCCGCGCGCTGAAATGCACTTGCCTGACTCGTGCAAACCCCCGTTACAACACCATAGCAGGAGATGGGGACACGGTATAGTAGTCTCATAGAATTTAGAACAATCTTAAGGAGAAAATTTTATTGCCAGATCGGTCTGCCGGAGACCACACGCTCAAAGATTTTCCGAAATAGAGCGATGCGCCACGCACCCGTCGGCCGCTACTCGCCTTCAGCACATCGCGGCGGTTGCAGATAGGGCCTGGCTGTCGCCCTCGCAACGGCCTGCAGGGCCGCTGCCGCGCACGCGATATCGACCAGATCACCGTTCAACCGTTCAACCTGCGCTCGGCGCCAAGGTCACATTTATGCAGGCCCCCGCCGCGTCCGCGCTGCGAGGGGTGAAATTCCCTTTCGCGTTCCCGCTTGCAACCTTCCTTTGTGGCTAGCGTTTGGGAAATATGTCAAACTCGGGCAGAGCGAAAGGCGCAGCCATGGGAGGAACATCGTGATCACCGCCGCCCAATGCCGCTCCGCCAGGACATTGTTGAGCTGGTCCGTCAGCAAATTGGCCAGCGCGGCTTCAGTCAGCGACAGCGCGATTGATGATTTCGAGATGGAGCGCCGGCTTCCGGCGCCGGTCGCGTTAGAAGCCATTCAGCGTGCCTTCGAAGATGTGGGCGTCATATTCCTGCCCGGTGACGACGTCCGGCTGCGCGCCGACGCCTAGGCGGACGGGCGTAACGCCGTTTTACCGGCCGCCCGCCGCACCTTCGGCCGGTCTCGTTTCCGGCATCGCGATCCAGACGAGGAGGGTTGCGCACAGCCCGACCACAGCCAGGCCGAGGAAGGCAGCCGCACCCCCGAAAGCATCGGTGATCAGCCCGGCCGCAGTGGTGCTCAACGTCGCGCCGCCGCCGATTGCGAGCCCGACCACCCCGAGTGCGGTCGTGTAGCCGCCGGTATCCCGCGTTATGTCGGCGACGATCAGCGGGGTCAGAACGCCGAGGGCTGCCGCACTCAATCCGTCGAGCAACTGGATCAGGATCATCGCATAGGGGTCGGTGACGCCGGCGAACAACAGGCCGCGGATCGGCAACACGCCAAAGCCGAGGAGCAGGATCGGTCGGCGCCCCCAACCTTCGGCGGATCGCCCCGCCCAAGGAGAAATGACGGCGGTAATCGCTTGTGGTGCGACGATGCAAGCTGCGATCACCAGCGACGCTTCATCGCCGGCGCGCTTTGTCACCATCCCGGCGGCAATCGGCAGCATCGCCGCATTGGCGAGTTGGAACAGGCTTGCACATGCAGAATAGGCGAGCAGCCTGCGATCCCGGAGAAATCGCCATGACCAGCCGGTACCTTCCGGCTTTGACGTCGGCGCCGATCCGGGGTGGGTTTTAGCCGGGGCGGGATCCGCGGTTCGAATCATCCCGATCGCGGCAAAAGCAGGAATGGCAAGTGCTGCCGTCAATAGAAAGACGGCGCGCTCCCCGACGTAGTATCCGAACGTCCCCATGAGTCCAGCGGCAAACGCGTTTCCGATCGCCAAATAGCGGGCGTTGCGACCGAGCCTTTCGCCAAGGCCGCCAAGACCGACCAGCGCGAGGCTTAATGCCGCGATTGCCGGGCCGAGGACCGAGCTGGCAAAGGCGTGCAGTATTTCCGCCAAGGCGATTGGCAGCAGGGCAGGCCACAGGGCTATCAGAAGCGCGCTCGCCATGATCGCAAGGATCGCCGCGGACGCCGCTGCTCGCTTGTTGCGCACGGCATCGACCAACATCCCGCCGGGGACTTGACTCACCATTCCCGCGACCGTGCCGGCGCTTAGCGCGGCACCGATCGCGCCCTGGGTCCAGCCGACACCGGTGAGATAGACCGATATGAACGGTCCAAATCCGGTTTGGAAGTTCGCTACAAAAAAATTTAACCAATCGAGTCCGAGCAGACTGCGAGGCATTGGCTCGGCAGCCGGTCGCACCCACGCCCCGATCCGCAATCGCGCCCGTGTCATCATCCCAGAACTGCATCAGCGGCCGGTATCGGGGGCGGACTCGTGCGGGGCTGCTTGCGGCTGTGCGACCACCGGAATGGGCTTGTCAGACTCGGTGTACTTGTATTCGGGAGCAGCCTTCAGTTGCTCGCGATCGAGATCGAGAGCTATTACGTTTTTCTTTTCTCCAAGGTCAAATCGCAGCGCGTTCCAGCTGATCGCGATTTTTCGGGTTCCCATTCCAAGGAAACCGCCAAAATCGATCACCGCGGCGTGGGGCTTTCCCTTCTCATCGAACAGCACGTCGACGATGCGCCCCATAGTCTCACCTTTCGCGTTCAGCACGTCCTTTCCCAGTATTCGGAAGAGGTGGTCTCGCGGGAAATAGTCGAGACTTGCCCCATTCAGTGCCGGGTTCCCCGTCGTCTGCTCACTCGGAGCAGGCGATGGCGTTTGTGCCGTCGCCGCGCCCAGAACCGCTGCGGCCGCTATCGTTATCGCGACGCCACTCCACGATAGTCGCAGGCCCTTAAAAAAATGATCACGGATCCGCAGCATTGCACCTCCTCGGACAGTCCGGGAGCGGGGTGCCCTTTTTAAGCCTGGCCGGACATGAGATGCTGATAAATCCTGATATAGTCCTCCGCCATCCGACGCGCGGTGAAACGGCGCTCGAAGACATGGCGGACAAGGGTCCGGTCCAGCAGCCGCAGCTGCCCGGCAGCACGCACCGCCGCCGCTTCGTCGTCGACGATGAAGCCGGTGACGCCTTCATCGATGACTTCCGGCACCGAGCCATTGCGTAGGGCAATGACCGGCGTCCCGCAGGCCATCGCCTCGATCATAGCCAAGCCGAACGGTTCACGCCACGCGATCGGAAAGAGGAGACCGGCCGCGTTGCCCAAAAACTCGGACTTTTGGTGCTCGGCGATCTCGCCGATAAATTCGACATGCGATTGTGCCAGAAGCGGCTCGATCTCGGCCGCAAAATATTCCCGGTCGACGCGATCGATCTTGGCCGCGATCTTCAACTTCATTCCGGCACGGGCAGCGATGCGGATGGCGCTATCCGGCGCTTTTTCCGGTGAAATTCGGCCGAGAAAAGCGAGATATTCACCGGCGCCGCCACCGGGCGACAGCAGCTGCTCCGGTAATCCGTGATACACCGTAGCGACGTACCGCGCCTCCGGCAGCGGTTCGCGCTGCGAGTTGGATATCGACACCACCGGCACGTCGGCAAACGCCTTATAGACCAGCTTTAATTCGGGCAGGTCCAGGCGGCCGTGCAGAGTAGCGAGGAACGGCACACCGGCCCGCGACAACACCGGATAGCCCAGATAATCGCAGTGGAGGTGGACCACGTCGAATTCTCGCGCTCGTTGCGCGACGGTCTCCAGCATCGCGATGAACGGCGCGATATGGTCGCGGATCGTCGGGTCGAGCCGAAGCGCCTGCGGGTAGGCAGGCGCGAGAACCGCCGTGGTGATGCTGTCGCCGCTGGCGAAAAGGGTCACTTGATGACCCATTGCTACGAGTTCGTCGGTCAAGTAGGCGGCAATCCGCTCTGTGCCGCCGTAAAGCTTGGGAGGGACCGCTTCCATCAGCGGCGCGACTTGAGCAATCCGCATCTTCGCTCCGTTCTCCGGCGACAGTCTGCCGGCAGCCAAATGAACGCCTCAGCGTAAGGAGACATTTCCACATGCGACATAACGCGCCGCTTTTAGGGGCACAGCAACCGCTTTCACGCGGCAAAGCCTTGCCGTGAGCGGCACGCGCTAGGGTCTCATTGACTGGTCAACCCGCCGAACCAGCTGTTCCGGGGATGACTGGCTCACCGGGAACAGTATTTAATCGGGAATAGTTTGGCCAGAATCAGCGTTGGGGCGCGAGCGGAGCGATTTCCCGCTAGCGATCTCAACAGGTCGGGAAGAACCATGGCGTTTGATGCTGTGGACAAAATAGACGCTAAGCGCGACGAGGGGAGACGCTGCCGACGGCGAGATCTATCATCTCGGAAGGTTGAGGACAGCGCCCGATGATATTCGAAAGAGCGATCCGTTACATCGGCTTGAAGCGGAAGAGTCCGGGGGGCTTTTCGAGCGCCCCGCTGAAGCTGGTCGATCCCAGGCGGAGCGCGGATATAGGCGGACCGGGGACACCAGGCGCTGCCGGCTTTCCTCGAAGGCCGGTGGCGTTTTTGTGGCACTACGTCAAACGCCGGCCGATCCTCCATGCTGCCGCGATCGCTTCGGTCCTGGGAGCGGCCAGCTTTGCCTGCTTCGCGCAATTCGGCCTGAAGCTGATCGTCGACGCGTTGGCGGGAGGCCCTGGCCATGCCGCGGCCGCTTGGTGGGCGCTCGGGATATTCGCCGCCCTGCTGGCCGGTGAAAGCGCGCTATGGCGTATCGGCTCCTGGCTTGGCTATCGCGCCATCCTCGTCGACAAAGCGGAAGCCAAACTCGATCTCTTCACCCATCTCAGCGGCCACAGCAGCCGCTATTTCACGGACCGTCTTGGCGGCGCGCTTGCCAACCGCATCTCGGGAACGGGAGATGCGGTTCAGCAGGTATCTCAGATCGCCCTGTTCACCCTAGCCCCGGTTTGCGCCGATTTCTTCGCCGCCGTGGTGATGCTTTCGACGGTGGGATGGCAAGTTGTCGTGGCGCTTGGCGTGTTTATCCTGCTGTCCGCCGGTCTGCTTGCCCGCGCCGGCCATCGCGGTGCGCCGCGGCACCGGCTTCATGCCGACCGCGCCGCCGAAGTAGGCGGCGAGCTGGTCGATGTCGTCTCGAATATCTGGGTCGTCAAAGCGTTCTCCGCCCGCGCGCGTGAGCGCGGCAGATTCGAGCGGCTGCTCGAAGGCGAGAAGACGGCGCATCGCGGCAGCCTGATGTATATCGAGGGCATCCGCGTGCTGCACGATCTCGGCCTTTGGCTGATGGCGGGCGCGATGCTCGCCTGGACCTTGTATTTGTGGAGCAAGGGACAGGTGAGCCCGGGCGATGTGGTCCTGACCGTCTCGATCTCGTTTCGGATACTGCACGGCTCGCGCGACTTTGCCTTCAATGTGGTCAATG
Source organism: Allostellaceae bacterium (assembly GCA_045802495.1). Classification (GTDB taxonomy): domain Bacteria; phylum Pseudomonadota; class Alphaproteobacteria; order ATCC43930; family CGMCC-115725; genus AP-15. The sequence goes on from JBJMQW010000084.1 coordinate 8,864, forward strand.
CCAACCAATTCATCGCGCGCATTGCCGAATCCATCCAGGTCATCGGCGAGAGCCACCGCGTCGTCGACAAGCCTGGCGCCCGGCCCTTGGTTCATCTCGGGGGCAGCATCGAGTTCGAGAATGTTGAATTTTCCTATCCTGGCGGAAGCCGAGTGTTTGACGGCTTCAACTTGCGCATCGAGCCGGGACAGCGGGTCGGCCTGGTCGGCCCCTCGGGCGCCGGCAAATCGACATTGATCGGTCTGGTTCAGCGGCTGGCCGATGTCGATGGCGGTCGGATTCTGATCGACGATCAGGACATTCGCGGCATGACGCAAGACAGCCTGCGTGCGGCGATCGCCGTCGTGCCGCAGGATATTTCGTTGTTTCATCGCTCGGTGATGGAGAACATCCGCTACGCCAAACCCGAAGCGACGAATGACGAAATTTTGGCTGCCGCCAAAGCAGCGCGGTGCGACGACTTCATCCACGCCCTCCCGGAGGGTTACGACACCATCGTCGGCGAGCGCGGTACTAAGCTCTCGGGCGGTCAGCGGCAACGGCTCGGGATTGCCCGGGCTCTGCTCAAGGATGCCCCGATCGTCGTGCTCGACGAGGCGACCTCCTCGCTCGACAGCGGCTCGGAGATTGAAATCCAACGCGCGCTTGAGGTGCTGATGCGCGATCGCACCGTGTTGGCAATCGCCCACCGGCTGTCCACTGTCGCAAAATTCGATCGCGTCATCGTGCTGCAGCATGGCCGCACTGCGGAGGACGGGTCTCCCGCGGAGCTGCGCCATCGGCAAGGGTGGTTCGACCGCATGTGCCGGCTACAAGAAGGAAACGTCATGCAACTCGCCAGCTGAGGCCCCGAGCATATCCGCCTGATTATCGCTGGTTGAGCAACGATTTGACGCTCCCAAGCCCGGCATTTGGTGCCTGGGACGGCGCTCGAACCGGCAGGGCAGCCGTGATCACGGCTGCTGTTGCAACAAAGAGAAGCCTCCGCGCGAGACCGACTGTTTCCGCTCGGTTGACGATGAAGCTGTGGCGTTGCCGACGGGTATCGGCCTTGGTATCCGCCATGCCGGTTGCGGAAAACCGCAGCGGCGGCATAGTAGGCGACGCAAGACCAAGGCACCGCGTCGACAACACCGGCGGACCCACGGCCCTCACCTGTTCGCGGGCTCGTATCCCGAGCCTTTCGTTTATTGTAACTCAGCTATGCGGCTATGTCTTGCCTTTATTCGGCTACCCCAACTCGGCAAGAGCAGACGAAAAGACCGCCCGCAACGTCCGTGTGGGCGGTCTTACTATCCCGACAGGGAAGAGAGCTAGGCGTGAGCGTGGTAGTAGGTGTTGCGCAGCACCCGGCCGGGCAGCGCACCGGTGTGCTTGCCGTTCTCCATCAACACCTCGCCATTGACGATCGTCGCCATGATGCCCTGGGCCGGCTCCTTCATGCGCCAGCCGCCGGCCGGAAAGTCATGGACCACGCTCTCCGGCAACGGGCGCACGGTATCGGGATCGAAGATCACGATATCCGCCGCCATGCCGGGCCGCAGCAGCCCGCGATCGTACAACCCCAGCGCTGAGGCGGAATCGAAGGTCAACCGGCGAACCGCATGTTCGAGGGTCAAGACCTGCTTTTCGCGCACCCACTCGCTGAGCAACCGCGTACTGTAGCCGTAGCCGCCGTGGAACTGCACATGGGCGCCGCCGTCCGACAATCCGACGATCGCGTTCGGATAGGTCAGGATCTTGGCCATCGCTGCGTCGTCGACATTATTCTCGGACTGCATCAGGCCGGTATCGAGGTTCTCTTCGACAACGAGGTCGAGGAAGGCGTCGATGATGCCCTTGCCCTGCTCCTTGGCGATCTGGCCGATGGTCTTGCCCTTCAACCCCTGGTTCTTTTCCAGCACCGGCGTCTCGATCCACATGTAATCGTACCACTTGCGGGAATAGCCCGCCGCCGGGACCTCGACTTTGTGCTCGACCACCTCGTCGTGCAGCTTCTGCCGGACTACCGGGTCGGCATAGGCCTTGAGCTTCTCTTCGTCCGAGGCCAACAGGATCGGATGCCAGGTCGGCGATCCCCGGAAGACTTGGCAATTCCGCATCGTAAAGGTCTGCGTGACGCGGTTCGGGCTGCATAGCGGATAGGCCCGGATGCCGGCCTTCGAGGTCTCCTCGACCCGCGCCATATGCGTTTTCCAGGCATCGGGTTCGCGCACTGTCTGTCCAAGGTTGTTATAGATGACTGTGCGTCCCGTCGCTTCCGACAGTCGCGCCATCAACCCGTCCTTGAGTTCCGCGGCGCGGCCCCCGCCGCTCTGGATGATTCCGGTGCCCATCTCGCGCAGCACGTCGCCGAGCGCGAAAATCTCCTTCTCGTCGGCCCACAATGCTGGGATATGCACACCCTGCGGGTCGTAATGACCCTTGTTGCGCGACACCGAGAGCCCGAGGGCCCCACCCTTGATGCCGTCGCGCACGACATCCTGCATCTTCCGGATCTCGTCGTCGGTCGCGGTGCGCTTTTGGCTCTCGTCACCCATCACATAGTAGCGCACCGTCGAGTGGCCGATCAGATTGCCGACATTGACCCCGAGGTGCTGGTCGAGACGGTTCATGTATTGCGGGATTGTCTCCCAGTCGACCTCGACGGTGTTCAGCACGTCCATCGGGATCGCCTCAACGTAGGACAGAAACTCGGCGACCCGTTTGGCGGCGCCCGGCCGAACCGGGGCCAGCGCCAGTGAGCAATTGCCGAAGACCACGGTCGTGCAGCCGTGATCGGGCGAGAACGAGCACAGCGGGTCCCAGGTGACTTGCGCATCATAGTGGCAGTGATTGTCGACAAAGCCGGGCGCGACTACCTGCCCGGCGGCATCGATCGTGCGTTTGGCGGGGCCGCTCAATTTGCCGATCTCGGCGATCTTGCCGTTCTTGATGCCGACATCGCCGCGAAAAGCGGGCATTCCAGAGCCGTCGACAATCCGGCCGTTTTTGATCAGCAGGTCGTACGCCATCGCTACCTCTTTCTTCGTTCGGTCACCCACGGTTTCCTCACAACAAAGCTTAGCATGGCGCTGCAGCGCCTCGGCGCAAATTGTGGCGGTTTGCCTATTTTTGTGGTGGTTGCCCTGAGGGCGGCGGGTCGATCACCGAGGACGACACGCGAAAAGCCGGGTCCGGCAACCCGACACTGGAACCTAAGCCTTCAGAGCGCGTTTAGGCGGCGAAAATTCAAGTTCTGCCGTCCAATAGTATCCCCTTTTCCGATGGTCCGGACCGACTAGTCCCTAGACCCGGTGGCTTGCATCGCGCGCGCCCGGGCTCCGACACGGAACCAACCACAACTGCTATTTGCGAGGTGCCGTCTCCAGCCAGGAAGGCACGCGACAAGCCAGCGTCGAGAGATTCATCCCTCAGACCTTTTCCCGGGGAGGAGATCATGCCCA
>JBJMQW010000085.1:0-13127 GCA_045802495.1 Allostellaceae bacterium
GGCGCGTCTCGAGCTCGGAATGATTTAGCCTACCGAGGCGATCGCGTCTTACAAGCTATATCGTACAAGGCATTTCCAGACGCGCCGAACCCGATCCCTCGTTACGACGGTCTTTATCCGCTCGAGGGAATTTGGTTCGGCCGACGCGACGCTAATCCGCCGGCGTGGTCCGATGCCGTGCTTGGTCCTGGCGCTGATCCTGCTAGCGCTGGCGGGCGGAGCCGCCGCGCAGGATCCGACGCAGCTCTGCCGTGAAAAAGGCACAGACGATGAGTTGCGTCCGATACCCCAAACGCTCGTGCCGGCGGCGAAGCGGCTCTTCGGCCTCGTCAGAATGCCGGACCGGCAAATACGGCACAGCACGGTTTTTCGCTGCGCCGACGGACACGCGATGCTCTGCACCTATGGCGCCAACCTGCCTTGCGGCAAGGCGAATTCCGATCGCCGTCTGCCCGGAGCGGAGGCTTGGTGCCGCGACCACCCGAGTGCCGACTTTATCCCGCGATACGCGATCCCCGCCGGCAACATCTATGGCTGGCGGTGCGCCGCGGGCATACCGGAGGTCGCCGACCGAATTGAGGATGTCGATCCGCGCGGCTTCGTCGCCCGCTACTGGAAGCCAGCCGACTGAAGCGAGCTAACCGCCGAGCGCCGCCTCCAAATCGGCGATCAAATCCTGGGAGTCCTCGATGCCGACCGAGAGGCGGAGCAGATCGGGAGGAACAGGACTGTCAACGCCTTCCACCGAGGCGCGGTGCTCGATCAGGCTCTCGACGCCGCCGAGGGACGTCGCGCGCTTCCACACCTCGACCCGCGCCGCCACAGCGACGGCTGCCTCGTGGCCGCCGCGGACGCGCAGGCTGAGCATGCCGCCGAAGCCGCCCGCCATTTGACGCGCGGCAACGGCATGGTGCCGGTGACTAGGCAGACCGGGGTAGAGCACCTCCAAGACCCGCGGGTGACCCGACAGCGCCTCGGCGATGAGCTGCGCCGACCGGCAGGCGCGCTCGACCCGCGGAAACAATGTTCGCATGCCCCGCAACAGCAGGTAGGCCTCAAAGCTGCCGAGGATCGCGCCGCCGCTGCTGCGCACCGCACAAAGGCGGGCCCAAAACGCGTCCTCGCGGGCGGCTGTCAGGGTTCCGGCGATCACGTCGCTATGGCCGTTCAGGTATTTTGTCGCCGAATGCATGACGAGATCGGCCCCAAGCGCCAAAGGGCGGGTCAGGACCGGCGTTGCGACAGTGCTGTCGACAGCAAGCATCGCTCCGGCTGCACGGGCGATCTCGGCGGCGCCGGCGATATCGGTGATCGACCACAGCGGGTTGGCGGGTGTTTCGATCCAGAGAAGGCGGGTCCGGCCCGGAATTACCGCCCGGCGCAGGGCATCAAGCGACGTGGCGTCGACAAATTCCACCGCGACGCCCCATTCGGCCGCGAAATTTCGCAACCAGCTGCGCAGGCCCCAATACATAACGCGAGGCGCGACAATATGGGCGTCGCGCGGCAGGGACTGGAAGATTGCTGCAGCCGCCGCCATACCGGAAGAGAACAACAGCGAGGCGGCGCCGCCTTCTAGCGCCGTCAGCAAAGCTTGCGGCTGGTCGTAGGTGGGATTGTCGGCGCGGCCATAGCTTCGCCCCCGCCGATACTGGTTGTCCGGGTCCCGCAGAAAGGTCGTCGCCGTATGAACCGGCATGATGACCGCGCCGGTCGATCCCTCGGTCCAGCCGAGCGCTTGCGCAGCCAAGGTCGCCGGGTGAGGCGGTTTTCGGTTCATCCACTTTCCGCCGCGGCGGTGCGGGCCTGCGCTACGGCGTGGATGTGGTCGCGCAAGGCGGGCTCGGTTCCGAAAAGGCGATGAAGATCGCGCGCCGCAAGGCTCAGCAATTGGCAATAGCCGAGCGCCACGACATCAGCATTCCGCCGATCGGCTACGAGCAAGGCAAGCTCCCCGAAGAAATCGCCGCTGCCGAGCTGAACCGGCATCGGCAAAATTCGCACCTCCACCGCGCCGGAGGAGATGAAATACATAGCGTCGCCGCGCTCGCCCTTATGGACGATGACCTCGTCGGGAATGGCAAGACGCGGGCGAAGCATGCGCGCGACGGAGCGCCGGGCTTTCGCGTCGAGCACCCCGAACATCGGGACCCGGCTGACCAGCTCCTCGCGGTTGAGTCCGAGATCGAGGGTCGGCCGCACCTCAACCGCGCGCCGGCGCGGCCGCAATTTGCGCTGCAAATCCTCGTACATGTCCTGATTGATGATCGCTTCGGCGCGCAGGCGCCGGTATCGCTCGTCTTCCAAGCGCGCCGCGAGGCGGACGAGATACTGCACTTCGAGCTGCCGCGCATAGGTAGGATATTGCAGCTTTAGTGCTGCGATGGCGCGATCGATTGCGCCGAAGCGTTGGTCGAGCTGTTGGGCCATGGCCGCTCTCGTTCCGGCGCCGAACACTTCCTCGATCTGATTGCGGTTGAACGCGATGACGTTTTGCAGCACGAACCGCGCCGCCAGTTGGACTTCGAACCGGTCTCCGAGCAGGCGGGCGAGCGGCCGGGCGATGCCGAGCCGATGATGGATCGCGCGCGACAACCGCAAGCCCGTGTTGAAGGCGAGAATGCGAGCCGCCGCCTTCTGGTAACCCTCGACGCCATCGCTGCGCGCGCCGTCTCGCAGGTGCGCGGCGTGGGTTAAAAGACTGGCGGCGACCCGGCGCGATACAGTCCGGCTCTCGAAATAGTCGAGACAGAACTCCTGCTCGCGATCGGCCAGGACATAGAGTGCCGCCCGCTCTCTGAGCTCGGCCGGCAATTCGGCGTCTTCGACAATCGGTCCAGCCGGATCCCGAGCGCGACCGTCATAGACTTTGGCGACTTCGGCAACGATCTCGGGCGCGATCTGATGCTGGCGCCCGACCGTCTCGATTTCCTGCGGGATCGAAGAAAGCGAAAGTCCGATCACCCGCTGACTAACCGCAACTTCCGCCGGAGCCAGGCTGCTAATCTTGAGGAGGCGCATCAGCGGCCGCATGGTCGGTGCCGTAACCAGCAACGTGAACAGCACAAAACCGGTGGCGAGGATACCGACGAACTGGCGAACCTCCGGGGGCAACGCGGTATTCTCGGCGGCGGCGAGCGCCAGCGCGAGGGAGACCGCGCCACGCATTCCTCCCCATAGCATGACGAGCTTGTAATGACGGTCGATTGGCTTGGCGATCCCGGCGAAGCTAAGCATCGGGATCAGCCCGTAAAGCGTCAGCGCTCGCGCGACGAGGGCGGTGATGACGAGCGCGACCAGCAGACCGAGATCGCCCCAGCTCGCCCTTTCGAGGAGTTCGGGTGTCTGCATGGCCGCAAACAGGAAGATTAGGGAGCTCGCCCAGAAGGCCAGCTGCTCCCAGGTAACGACGAGGCTTTCCCAGTTCGACGGCGCCAGCCGGCGGCGCCCGCCGGCGCTGACCGCCAGCGCCGCCGCGGCAACAGCGACGACCCCGGAAACCCCGATGTAATGATCGCAGACGACAAAAATCACATAGGCGAAAGCAATCGTCAGCGTCGCCTCGGCCAAACGGCTCGCGCGCAGAATCGGGATGAACAAAGTGATGCCCCAGCCGGCGACATAACCGGCGGCAAGACCGCCGCCGAACTCGCGCGCAAAGGTGACGAGACCGTCCACCGGATTGGCGGGCCGGTCGCCGGCCAGCATCGCGACGGCGAGCGAATAAATCGCGATCGCCGCGGCGTCGTTGAAGAGGCTCTCTCCTTGCACCAGGGTCGACAGGCGGCGCGGCGCCCCGATATCGTGAAAAATCCCGACCACCGCCACCGGATCGGTCGTCGCGATGATCGCGCCGAGAATCACGCAGGCCAGAATTCCAACCGAAGAAATGGGCCATAAGGCGAGCCCGACGACAAAGGTGCAGACGATCACGCCGATGACGGCGAGAAGGAGTACCGGTCCGACCTCGTCGCTCAATTGTCGAACATCGACATTGAGCGCCGCCTCGAACAGCAGCGCCGGCAGAAAGACATAGAGCAGCGACTCGGCGCTGAGCCCGAAATCTTGGAGCCAGCTCACGACATCGCCGATGATGCTCCCGGGGTGCGAGGCGAACGGGAGGTGGGCAAGGCCGCCGATAGCGATGCCGACAATGGCGAGTAGGACCGCATAGGGGATCGAAAGGCGTTCGGCGAGCGGCAGCAATAAGCTGACCAGCCCGAGCAGGGCGGTGACGGCAAAGACGGTCTGGATGGTATTGGTCATGGCTGCCGGCCGAGGGAACCTACCGGCAACTGCCTCCGGTCACAAGACGGACAGGGCCAAACCAAACCGCAAGACTGTGCGACCGCCGATGGCCGGCTCTGGGGATTACGGTCGGCCTCTCCACCGAGCGCGGCGAGAGATCACCCTTGGCCGATTTGCGAAGGATTGGCTGGTCTTTGGCTAATGTCTAAGTATGCGGAATGACGCAGAACGTCTATGACAATGAGGAGTTTTTTCGGGAGTATAGTCGGCTGCCTCGTTCGGTCGAAGGTTTGGACGCAGCTCCGGAATGGCCGGCACTGCGTGCTTTGTTGCCGGACATGCGCGGCCAAAGGGTCTTGGATCTGGGCTGCGGCTTCGGCTGGTTCTGCCGTTGGGCGCGGCAACAGGGTGCCGCTCACGTCCAGGGCATCGATGTTTCGGAAAGGATGTTGGCGCGAGCGGCGGCGGCAGGGCCGGACACGGCGATTACCTACGGCAGGGCAGATATGGAGCGGCTCGAATTGCCGTCGAATTCATACGGTTTGGTCTACAGCTCGCTGGCGCTTCATTACGTCGAAAATCTGGATGGACTGATGTCGGTGGTGCACCGGTCATTGATCCCAGGTGGGAGCTTAGTGTTCTCGGTGGAGCACCCGATTTTTACTGCCCCTGCCGACCCGATTTGGTCCCTCGATTCTGTGGGGCGCAAGACCTGGCCGATCGAAGGTTATTTGGATGAAGGCCCTCGTTCTACAGATTGGCTGGCCAAAGGTGTGATCAAGCAACATCGGACCCTTGCCACCTATATCAATATGCTGCTTCGACTTGGATTCACGATACGGCACGTCGAGGAATGGGGGCCGACCGAAGAGCAGATAGCGGCGCAGCCGAGCCTTGCCGATGAGCGCCAGCGCCCGCCCTTCCTGCTGGTCGCAGCGCGCCGCTGAGCGGCGAGATGTCAGCCCTGCGCCTGGCGCGGCAATGATCGGCTTTTCTATTGGCCTGAAACCGATATCGGGGTCTCCGTCGAGCACGATGCAAAGTGCTCGCCGTCGCGCTCGCTCGTCCACGCGCAATCATGACTTGGCGAAGATGCTGCTGAAAAGGTTGACTACGGCACGGATCCTTGGACAAGAAGCAATCTGCCAGCCGGCAGGTCGTCGAGCGGCTGCAACGCGATAGGAGGTCGCCAGAATGCTGCTGGTATAGATAGTTGCAAAGCCTCGTGCTCTCCTCAATACTCGGTTCCTTTCTACAGAACCGATGCGTTTACACGCCGCGCATCGAGGGAATACGAGCAGCATATGATTCTGCGGAAGCTAGCGACCGGCATTATTTTGGGGGCAGTTGTCGCTGCGATAATCGTGGCGAGTGGTGTCGGCTTCTTCGATCGCCCGGCCGCCTCCCCGGACAAGGCGATAGAGTCGGCATCGGCGCAAAAACGCGGCGGCGTGCTCCGCGTGTTCCAGTACGACAGTCCTGCGAGCATGTCGATCCACGAGGAAGCGTTCAACTCGGCCCAGAATCCGATGATGGCCGTTTTCAACAACCTGGTTCTCTTTAAACAGGACGTGCCGCAGAACCGGATGGACACGATCGAGCCCGATTTGGCGGCCAAGTGGTCGTGGAACGCCGATATGACCGAGCTTACCTTTCAGGTCCGGCATGGCGTGAGCTGGCACGACGGCAAGCCTTTCACCGCCGCGGACGTCAAGTGCACCTGGGACCTGATCCTGGGCAAGAGGGAGGATAAACTTCGCACCAACCCGCGCAAATCTTGGTACCGCAACCTGGATTCGATCAGCACCGCAGACGACACGGTGACGTTCCACCTGAAGAGGCCGCAGCCGGCTTTTATCGCCCTGCTCGCCTCGGGCTATTCGCCGGTCTATCCGTGTCACGTGCCGGCCCAGGACATGCGACAGCACCCAATCGGCACCGGGCCGTTCAAATTCGTGTCCTACAAGCCGAACGAATCCATCAAGCTCGTACGGAATACAGAATACTGGAAGCAGGGGCGTCCCTACCTCGACGGTATTGAATGGACAATAATCCCCAATCGCTCGACGGCGATTCTCGGCTTCGTCGCGCGCAAGTTCGACCTGACGTTCCCGTTTGGCCTGACCGTACCGTTGATGAAAGACATACAAAAACAGGCGCCGCAGGCGGTCTGTGAATTACAGCCGGCAAACCAGAGCACAAACTTGATCGTGAACCGCGACGCGCCGCCATTCGATAATCCGGAGATACGCCGGGCAATGGCCCTAGCGCTCGACCGCAAGAGTTTCATCGCCATTCTTGCCGAGGGGCATGGCGACATCGGCGGTGCGATGCAGCCGCCACCGCAAGGCGTCTGGGGCATGCCGGCCGAAACACTGAGAACATTGCCGGGCTACGACCCCGATATCGGCAAGAACCGCGAAGAAGCCCGCAAAATTATGGAAAAGGCCGGCTACGGACCCGACAAGCGGCTGGCCGTCAAGGTGTCCGTCCGCAACACCCCACCGTTTCGCGATCCCGCCGTCATTCTGATCGATCAGCTCCGAGAGGTATACATTGATGGTGAGCTCGAAACGGTCGAAAGCGCCACCTGGTTTCCCAAGGTTTACCGCAAGGATTACAAGATCGGGCTAAATTTGACCGGCCTCGGGGTCGACGATCCCGACGCGCAGTTCTATGAAAATTACGCTTGCGGCTCGGACCGCAATTACACCGGCTACTGCAATTCCCAAATCGACAAGCTGTTCGATCAGCAATCGATGGAGCGGGATCAGGAGAAGCGCCGCGGCCTCGTTTATGAAATCGATAAAAAATTGCAGGAGGACGGTGCTCGGCCGATCCTTTTCCACAACCGCTTCGCGACATGCTGGCACCCGCAGCTCAAGGGGCTGACGATCATGGTCAACAGCCTCTTCAACGGTTGGCGCATGGAGGATGTTTGGCTCGAGAAGCAACCGACACTGCCTCCGGCAGGGGAGGAGCCGTCGGCTCCTGCCGACACCGAGAAGCGGACACTCGCACCCCCTTCGACCCCGCCAAGTGACAGCCGGGCGGAAAACGCACCATTGGAAACGCCTGAGGCTTCAACGGCGGCGCCCGCATCTCACGCCGAGCCAGCAGACAATTCGCCGAAATCCCCCGAACCTCAACCGGTGCAACAATCACCCGAACCAGAACAACGCCAGGCCGCCTCAGGTCAAACCTCGCCCGTGGCCGACGAAAGGGAGCAGCTTGATCCAGCCATCCGCGATCTGATAACGCGCGGGTGGGAGCTGTATCACCTCCCTTATTCCGCGGTGAGATGGAACGATGCCCGGCGCAATTTCGAACGAGCCTTTGAACTGGATCCGCAATCCACGGAAGCTCGGATCGGCCTTGCCTCGATCCTGTCCGCCAAATTGGCGGATGGATGGTCCCCCGTGCTGCAAGAAGATCTACCGCGGGCAGAGAACATATTAACGGAAGCGCTCAACAAAGGGAGTGTATCGAACCGGGCGTCGGCTCACGTTGCGCTCGGGGTTCTCCGGCAGATGCAGAACCGGTTGGTCGAGGCCCAGAACGAGTTCGCGGCGGCGGCTTCCCTAGACCCGTCGAATGCCCGAGCGCAACTTCACCTCGGCGAAACACGCTTGTTCCTGGCTGAACCGGAAGCCGGCATAGCGCCGCTCGCAGAGGCGATCCGGCTTGACCCGGATGGCCCCAACCTCGCCATCGCCTATTGGGCCTTGGGTACCTGTCACCTTTTGTTGGGACGGGTGGACCAAGCGATCGATCTGCTGCAAAAGGCGCGTGCTGCCAATCCTCGATTGTGGGTGCCGTATCTTTATCTGGCTGGAGCCTACGGTTTGAAGGGCGATCTCGACAAAGCGAAATCGGCCCTAGCCGAGTCGATACGATTAAGACCAGCCATCAAATCTTTGGCTCGGATGCGGGCCGAGAACCGTTGGCTCACTGATCCGCGATATCAAGCGCTCCAGGTCAAGACGCTGAATGTCGGATTACACCGGGCAGGCTTCCCCGATCAATGATCGGCAGCGGTGTCGTGGCAAGCGACGATCACCCGTCGCTGTTTCGCATATGGACGAACCCCGAAAGAGCGCCTCGCACCGGTTTGAATCGACTCGGCTTGTCGCCTTCGGGACCGAGCGTCCTCTGGTATTCAGCGAATTTCCGGAACAGGGCATCTCGCCTTTTCGGATCGAGAGGGATCTGCTCTTCCGCCACTCTGGCCCCCCGCTCCACGGAGTGACGCTAAACTAAAAATCGGGTCAGCGTCTTAGACTAGTGGTGGAAATCTGCGCTTGTTATCCTGTTCCGAGGCCGGCTCTATTCATTCGACAACCCGCCAGAGCCTGTCGGCAATGAGGCGACGCGCTTCGTGGGCTATTTGACATGGCGCGGTATCGCGCACAGCGTTGGCTCTCGGCTGCCTGAGCACGAAGCGCTAATGGTGCTCGCGCGCGGCGCCCAAGCTGTCGCGTTTCACTGCGGCGCCGACGACGTATATTGGTTCCTGACGCGTAACACGCCGCGGGGCTCGCAGTGCGACGCGCAGGACGCGCGCAGCGACATCCTGGCGCAAATTGCCGACTGGCGGGTTGGGTTTCGGGTCTTTGTCGAAGCGACGGCCGACGACGCGATTCTGTGCAATGAAGTGCTGCAGCTAGCCAACCCGATCGCAGCATGGCTGTGCGATGCGATCAATTCCACGGATCTGGGCCAGAAGATGACCGACAGGTTGTTCACGCGCCTGTTGTGCGTCGAGCTGCCAAACCTCGATTGAACGCCGTCACGTCACCGCTCCGCGCCTTGTAGTTATCCGAGCCGCATAACCCGATATTATGAAAATCAGTCTTCCTACAATCGTCCACGACGGTTCACCTGCCGTCGTCATCGCGCGAGCGCACACGGGCCTCGACCCCGTGACACGGACAGATAAGTTTTGACAGACTGCCGTACATACAGTCCCGCGGCCGGTCCGGAACGATTGGTCTGCATTGCGGGTTGTATCGGGTAGATGCTGACCAAAATCGGGGCGTGGCAATGTTTTTCAGAAGGGACTTGGACGAGCTGCTGGCAAGCGAAGCGCGGCCTGCAGTTTCCCTTTATCTGCCGACCCACGTAGCCGGCCGCGAGATCCGTCAAGATTCCATCCGGCTCAAGAACCTCCGGACGCAAACGGCGGAGCGGCTGCATCCCGAATGGCGGCGTAGCGAGATCGACTCGCTCCTGGCTCCGGCCGATTCCATCGTTGCGGACAACGATTTTTGGCGCCATTCAGAAAATGGGCTGGCGGTCTTTTTGGCACCGGACTTCAGCCGCATTCATAAATTGCCGCTCGCCGTCGCCGAGGAGGCAGTGGTCGGCATCCATTTCCACATCAAGCCCTTATTGCCGGTTCTAGAAGATGCCGGACCGTTTCGTTTATTGACGGTCAGCTCCAGCCATACCCGTCTCTATCAAGGCTCGCGCTGGAGCTTCAGCGAAGTTGAAGGGATTGGCTTGCCGCAGGGCGTGGGGGAGATTGCCGGCACCACGCAGTACGAGAATACACATAAAGCCGCTCCTACCGGCGGTCACACCGGTGGGCTCGGGAAGGCGCAGAGCCTCGGTGATGCCCCGGAGGAATTGCGCAAGACCCAACTGATCGAGTTGCTGCATCGGATCGCGGCCAAAGTGGAACTCTACTTCAGAGCCGAGCCGCTCCCGCTGATCCTCGCGGCTCATCCCGAAATCGTGGGTCATTTCCGTGAGATTGCGCCATGGCGCGAGCTGCGGCCCAACGTCATTGCGGCGAACCCTGATGCGATGCGGCCCGATGAGCTGCACCAGCGCGCCTACCAGATGATCGCCGCGGAATATGAGGCAGCGCGCATGGCCGCACTCCAACGGCTCGACGCGCTGCTAGGCAGTGGCGACGGCCAGGCGACAACCCGGGCGGACGAAATCGTCAGAGCGGCGCGCTACGGCCAGGTTGCCACTCTTTTTGTCAGCGGAGACAAGCATCTGTGGGGAGCCTTTGACGAAGCACGCGATCGGGTGGTGCCGCATGGCACTCCCAAGCCGGGCGACATCGACCTGCTCGATTATGCCGTTGTCATGACGCTTCGCCAGGGCGGTCGGGTCTGGCCGGTCGACCAGGAGGCGCTGCCCCCGGCGGTGCGCGCCGCGGCAATACTGCGCTACTAACGCAGGTTAAGCCGCCTTCAGTTCTTCGCTGCGGAGAATTTCGACACAGGGAGGTGCGGTCAGTATTTTGCTGAACTCGCGCATCCAGTTATGGGCGTCTTCTGAGCTGCCGACACCTCGATTGCGAAACTGATCGCGCCGATCGAGGCTCGCAAGCTCGACCTGGAATTGCAAGGCCGCACCGCCCGCGTGACCTCGGGTCAACGGAATCAGCACGCGCCCGTTGAGCCCGCTGTCGCGAGCCGCCTCAAGCTCTTGCCACATAAAGTCCAGGGCCGGCTGTCGGTCGGCCGGCCTCACATCGTAGGAAAACCGCGCTATATACATGATCACACCTACCTTGCCGTCACCCTGCAGACGCATGCCGTTCTAGTCAGTTCAAAATGCGGTGTGCAGCGCGGCGAAAAATTCGCGGCCTTGTAAAGTCGCGTAATCCCTGAAGGGCTTCGTTCTTTTGGGGCCAGTTCTGATCAATCGCCGATTGGGAGGGAGTCATGGCGACGTACCGGATCTATTGCTTCAGTGCGCAGGAAATCATCGGGCGGCACGCATAAGCGCGAGGCCTTAGTAAGGCAAGTCGACGCTCCGGTGTCTAAACGATGAGGGGCGGCGACGATACTGGCCCGTCTCGCGAACTTTTGGCGATGGAACCGGAGGCTGCTAATAGACTAGAGTGGGTCACCGCATCTTGACGACGACCTTGATCGCGTCGTCGACCCGGTCTCGGGCATAGCGGATGGCCGTGGGTACTTCGGCGAGCGGGAAGGTGTGGGTGTGGATCAGCTTGGCGTCGAAGCGCTTCTGCGCCATCAGCGCGGCGGCACGGTGTGTCGCACTCCTGCCTTCGCCGCGGATGCCAAACACATAAATGTTGTTGCGTACGAGATGGGCGAGGTCGACCGGGACCGGCTCGGCGGGGAAGGCAGCGAGACAGATCCGCCCGCCGCGATTGACCATCCTCGCTGCCTCGTTCAAAGCGTTGGGCGCGCCGGAGCATTCGAGCACGTACTGCACGCCTTTTCCGCCGGTGATGCGCCGGACAGCTTCGACCGGGTCCTCGCTATTGACGTTGACAACCTCGTCGGCGCCGAGCCGCCGGCCCATTTCGAGCCGGCGATCGCGCGTGCCGGTCAGGATCACCGGCTGGGCGCCGAGCGCTTTGGCGACGCCGACGCCCATCAAGCCGATCGGTCCCGGGCCCGTGACCACGACGGCTTCGCCGGCGATGATCCCTCCCATCACGTCGAGACCGTACATTGCGGTCCCCGAGGTGACGATCAAAGTCGCCTCCTCGTCCGTCATATCGTCGGGGACATGGACCATCGTGTTGATGTTGTTGACGGCGTATTCGGCAAACCCACCGTCCGTGCTGAAGCCGTTGGCGCGATGTCCTTTCTCGCGCCAGCCGTAATTAAGGCACGAGGTGTACATGCCTTCGCGGCAGCGGGGACACCGCCCGCACCCGGCATGAACCTCCACCGCGATGCGGTCGCCGATCTCGAATTCATCGACGGTCGGTCCGAGCTGAACGATGGTGCCCATATATTCATGGCCCGGCGTGAAGCTGCGGTTGAAGGGCAACTCGCCATCGACCAGCGCGGGCACGCCGTGCTTGATGATCTCGATATCGGTGGCGCAGACCGCGATCGCGTCGATGCGCACCAACACCTCGGCCGGACCCGGCTGCGGCACCGGCTTTTCGACCAGTGCCAGCTCCTCGGGATTGCCGAGCACCCAAGCCTTCATCGTCTGCGGGATAGGGTGCTCGTTGGCGCGGGATTGGCTCATGAGAAAACTCCAGAGGGTCTGGTCATTGGCGGTTTGCGGTGCCGGGCTCCGGCGCCGAATCCAGCCAGACATCGGTTAGATCCTGGCCGATGAAATGGCTCGGTGTGATGCTCCACCCCCTCAGCCGCGCCGAGGTTGCGACGATCCGGTTCCACCACAGAAGAGGAACCGTGTAGGCCTCGGTTAACGCATGGCGCTCGAAATCGCGCACGATCTTCGCCCGCTGCCGCGGGTCACTGGTAACTGCCTGGCCGATGTAAAGGGCATCGAGGAAGCGGTCAGTCGACCCGGAATAGTTTACCGGCGATAGGTCGTGGGAGACGAACTTAGTCAGTTGAATCGTCGGATCGTCATAAAAGTCCCCGGAGAAGTCGAGCGCCACGTCGAACTGGCCGCTGTCGATGACCTTTTGCCACTCCCAGATGTTGCGCCTGTCCTGTGTCGCCTCGACCCCGATTTCGCGCCAACTCTCGGCCAGCAAATCGGCGCCGGCGTAGTGCGGCATCGAAATATCACGCACCATGACGGTCAGCTTCAGGTCGTGGATGCCAGCTTCTCCGAGAAGCCGTCTTGCTTCGTCGCGCGAGGCGGCAATATTGTGCGAAAAACCCGGTATCGTCACCAGCTCCGCTTCGGGCGTCGCCATGCTTGCCCCCGGACGCAAAACTCCCCCGACATATTTCAGGAAGGTTGTGTTCTGGAGCTTTTCCGCCGCGCCCCACCGGTCGATGGCGAGCGACAGCGCACGCCGCACCCGGGCGTCGTCAAACGGCGGGCGTTTGTTATTGAAGGCGACCAGAAGCGTCGACAGCCACGGGCTCTCGCTGATCTCCACGCGATCACCGAGAGCCTCGACGAGATCGTCGCGCTGTACCGGCGTGATGCCGCGGAACTCCGCTGCA
>JBJMQW010000086.1:0-7940 GCA_045802495.1 Allostellaceae bacterium
CTCTCTACACCGCGGACCACCCCGGCCTTTTTTCGCGTATTGCCGGCGCGCTCGCGGTCAGCGGCGCCAATATCGTCGACGCCAAGATCATGACCATGTCGAACGGCATGGCGCTTGACACGTTCTGGGTCCAGGATTCGGCAGGTGGACCTTTTGACCGGGCTGACAAGCTCGCCAAGCTTGCGGTCGTGTTTGAGAACGTTTTGACCGGTGATCTGAAGCCGCACCGCGAGCTCGCGCGGCCGCCCGCCTTCTTGAGCCGGACTCAGGTTTTTACCGTCGCCCCGCGCGTTCTTGTCGACAATCGGGCAAGCGCCTCGCACACCGTGATCGAGGTCAACGGGCGGGACCGGCCGGGGCTGCTGTTCGAGCTGACACGCGCTCTTACGGGCCTCAATCTTCAGGTTTCGAGCGCCAAGATTTCGACCTATGGTGAGAAGGTCGTCGACGTCTTCTATGTCAAAGACCTGTTTGGCCACAAGGTCGAACATCCGGCCAAACTCGCTGCCATCCGACGAACCCTCGAAGCGGTGCTGGCGAAGGGAAACGAGCGTGTGGCTGTGGAGGCCCAGCGGGAGCCGGCCGCCGCCGAATAGGAAAACCTGCGGTCAAGCAAGCGCTACTCCCGCAAGTCTTCGAAGAATTCCTTCACCCGGGCGAAGAAGCCCTCGCTTTCGGGGTGGGTCTTGCCGTTTTCACCGGCCTGTTCGAATTCGCGCAGCAGCTCCTGCTGCCGCTTGGTCAGATTGACGGGCGTCTCGACGATCGCCTCGACAAACATGTCGCCGCGGGCAGGGGACCGCAGGATGGTCATTCCTTTTGCACGCAGCCGGAACTGGTGCGCCGATTGGGTTCCGGCCGGCACGGTCACCCGCGCCCGAGTGCCATCGACGCTCGGAACTTCGATTGTGCCGCCGAGAGCCGCCGTGGTGATCGAAATCGGCACACGGCAGAAGATGTTGGCGCCGTCACGCTGAAAGATGCTGTGCGGCGTTACTGTTATGAAGATATAGAGATCGCCTGCAGAGGCGCCACGCAGGCCGACCTCTCCCTCGCCAGCGAGCCTGATGCGGGTGCCGTCCTCGACCCCTTGCGGGATGTTGACCGATAATGTCTTTTCGCGCCGCGCCCGCCCTTGGCCGCCGCAGCTCTTACAAGGCTTTTCAATCACGCGGCCGGCTCCCCGGCAAGCCGCGCAGGTTTGTTCGATCGTAAAGAAGCCCTGCTGGGCGCGAACCCGGCCCCTCCCGTGGCAGGTCGGGCAGGCGATGGGCCGCGACCCGGCCTCGGCGCCGCTGCCCTTGCACTGATCGCAGGCAACCAAAGTCTGCACGCGGATCGTCGTCTGTTTGCCGCGAAAGGCCTCTTCGAGAGAGATCTCGAGGTTGTAGCGAAGATCATTGCCGCGGCTGGGCCCCGCCTGACCACGACGACCGCCGCCCATGAACTCGCCGAACATCTCGTCGAAGATATCGGCAAATCCGCCCGAAAAGCCAAAATCGCCTGGGCCGCGGCCACCGGATTGCTCAAAGGCGGCGTGCCCGAACCGGTCATAGGCGGCGCGCTTCTGATCATCCTTTAGGACGTCATAGGCCTCGCTGATTTCCTTGAACTTCTGTTCGGCGCTTTTGTTCCCGGGATTGCGGTCCGGGTGGTGCTTCATCGCAAGCTTGCGATAAGCCGTCTTGAGTTCGTCGGCGCTCGCCGATTTTGAGACGCCGAGGACCTCGTAAAAATCTTGCTTAGCCATGCTCAAGGGGCGTTCGCGATAGGGTTTTGTCGCCACACGTCACCCCGGCGGGAGCCCCGCCGGGGTAGCCGGATTCCATTAGCACTGCCGTTTGTGCGATTAGGCTGAGCCGCGCTTTTTCTGATCGTCCACTTCCTCGAAGTCAGCGTCGACGACCTTGTCATTACCGCCCGCAGCTCCATGCGGCGGGCCGCCCGAGGTCGAGCCGCCGTCGCCCGCGCCAGCTTGCTCGGCTTGTTGGGCCTTGTAGAGCGCCTCACCGAGCTTCATCGAGACTTGCGCCAAGGCCTCGGTCTTCGCCTTGATCTGCCCGGCATCCTCGCTGCCCAGCGTATCCTTCAGGGCCTGGACCGCCTGCTGCGCCGCTTCGCGGTCCGATTGTGGGACCTTGTCGCCGCTTTCGTTCAGCGTCCGTTCGGTCGTATGGATCAGCGCATCGGCGTTGTTCTTAGCCTCGACCAACTCGCGTCGGCGTTTGTCCTCTTCGGCATGCGCCTCCGCGTCCTTGACCATGCGGTCGATGTCGGATTCCGAGAGACCGCCCGAGGCTTGGATGCGGATCTGCTGCTCCTTGCCGGTCGCCTTGTCCTTGGCCGAGACCTGCACAATGCCGTTGGCGTCGATGTCGAAGGTCACCTCGATTTGCGGCATGCCGCGCGGCGCAGACGGTATGCCGACCAGGTCGAATTGACCAAGCAGCTTGTTGTCCGCCGCCATCTCACGCTCACCTTGGAAGACCCTGATCGTGACCGCGTTCTGGTTATCCTCAGCAGTCGAGAAGACCTGGCTCTTCTTGGTCGGGATCGTGGTGTTGCGGTCGATCAGCCGGGTGAAGACACCACCCAACGTTTCGATACCGAGCGACAACGGGGTCACGTCGAGGAGCAGAACGTCCTTGACCTCGCCTTGCAG
This sequence comes from Allostellaceae bacterium, assembly GCA_045802495.1. Classification (GTDB taxonomy): domain Bacteria; phylum Pseudomonadota; class Alphaproteobacteria; order ATCC43930; family CGMCC-115725; genus AP-15. The sequence goes on from JBJMQW010000086.1 coordinate 2,663, forward strand.
CACGCCAGCCTGGATCGCAGCCCCTATGGCCACGACTTCGTCGGGATTGACGCTGCGATTCGGGTCCTTGCCGAAGAACTGCTTTACGGTCTCGATGACCTTCGGCATGCGGGTCATGCCGCCAACGAGTATCACCTCGTCGATCTCGGAGGGCTTCAGCCCGGCATCCTTGAGGGCGCTGCGGCAGGGCCCGATCGTGCGTTGAATAAGATCGTCGACCAGCGCCTCGAGCTTCGCCCGGGTGAGCTTGATATTGAGATGCTTTGGTCCGTGCTGGTCCGCCGTGATAAACGGCAGATTCACATCGGTCTGCATCGAGGACGACAGCTCGATCTTGGCCTTCTCCGCAGCTTCCTTCAGCCGCTGCAGGGCGAGCCGGTCATTGCGCAGGTCGATCCCCTGCTCCTTGCGGAACTCGTCCGCGAGGTAGTCGATGATGTTCTTGTCGAAATCCTCGCCGCCGAGAAACGTATCGCCATTCGTCGACTTGACCTCGAAGACGCCGTCGCCGATCTCGAGCACCGAGATGTCGAAGGTACCGCCGCCAAGGTCATAAACCGCGATCGTCCCGGTACCTTTCCTTTCCATGCCATAGGCCAATGCCGCTGCGGTCGGCTCATTGATGATGCGCAGCACTTCGAGCCCGGCGATTTTACCGGCGTCCTTGGTGGCTTGCCTCTGGCTGTCGTTGAAGTAGGCCGGGACGGTGATGACCGCCTGTGTGACCGTCTCGCCGAGATAGGCCTCGGCGGTCTCTTTCATCTTTTGCAGGATGAATGCGCTGATCTGCGATGGCGCGTATTTCTTGCCACGGCTCTCGACCCACGCATCGCCGTTGTCGCCGGACATGATCTTGTAAGGGACGAGATCGATGTCCTTCTTGACCATCGGGTCGGTAAAGCGGCGCCCAATAAGACGCTTGATCGCAAAGAACGTGTTTTCCGGATTTGTCACCGCCTGGCGTTTTGCAGCCTGGCCGACCAACCGCTCGCCCGATTCGGTGAATGCTACCATCGAGGGCGTGGTGCGCATACCCTCGCTATTTTCGATCACCTTGGCATTTCTGCCTTCCATCACTGCGACGCAGGAATTCGTCGTGCCGAGATCAATACCGATGACCTTGCTCATGAACACCTCTTTCTAAAGCAGGACCGGGCGGCCCGGCGAAGCACCGTCCCGATCCCCCGGGAAATGAAAGTCAGCCATCCCCTGACTGTGGCTGGGGTTTATATATGTGAGCCGGCAAGCGGCTACAACGGGCTGTCGCCTTGGTTGATACGCCTTTGATTCTATCATTTTGACGCGGTTTCTCCCGGCCCTGAGGATGCTTTGGCGACCCCCACCATCGCGGGCCGCAGCAGCCGGTCGTGCAGCAGGTAACCCGGCTGCAGCACCTCGACGATCGTCCCGCTCGGCGTCTCGGGGCGTTCGATTTCGAAGATCGCCTGATGAAAATTGTGGTCGAACCGTTCGCCCTTGGGATCGATGCGCTTGATCCCGTGCCGCTCGAAAACGCCGAGCAGCTCGCGTTCGGTCGCCGCCACTCCCTCCAGAAGACTGCGCGCACGTTCGTCCCTGATCGCCGCCTCGGGGAAACTGTCGAGCGCCCGCCGCAGATTATCGGCTGCCGTCAGGAGATCCTTCGCAAAACCTGAGACAGCGTATTTCGACGCATCTTCTCGCTCGCGCTGAGCGCGGCGGCGGACATTTTCGGTTTCGGCGAGGGCGCGCAGCAGCCGGTCCTTCTGATCGGCGAGCTCGGCCTCGAGCGCCGACAGCCGGTCATCGGCCGGGCGTGTTTCCTGCTGCGACTCGATCGGCGTCCCCTCCAGGCCGTCAGTGTTGTTGTTGGCGGCATCTCCAGGGGTGAGAATCTTCTCCTGCTGCTTTCTGTTGTCGTCCATATCCGTCCTATCCAATGAGCCGCCCGATCATCTTGGCGGTGTAATCCACCATCGGAATGATCCGAGCATAGTTTATGCGGGTTGGGCCGATGACCCCGATTGCGCCGACAATCTGCTCGCGGCTGTTTTGGTACGGGGCGATCACCATCGAGCAGCCGGCCACACCGAAGAGGCGGTTCTCGGCGCCGATAAAGATCTGGACGCCTTCTCCCTGCTTGCTGGCGTCGAGGAGGCGCAGCATGGTTTCCCTGGTTTCGAGCAACTCGAAAAGGGTGCGCAACCTTTCGAGGTCGGCCAGAGCCGTGACGTCCTCGAGCAGGTTGGATTGTCCGCGCACGATCAAGGCGCTGCCTTCGTCGCCGCCCGCCCAGCTGGCGAGCCCCGCCGCGACAAGTTTCGAGGTCAACTGGTCGAGCTGCGTCTTGTTCGAAGCGATCTCCAGCTCGATCTCCGCCTTCGCCTCTTCAATGGTCCGGCCGATCAGCCGGGCATTGAGGTAGTTGCTGGCAGATATCAGCGCCGCCGGGGGCAGCCCGTGCGGCACTTCGATGACCCGATTTTCGACAAGCCCATCCTCGGTCACCAGCACGACAAGGGCGCGGCCGGGGCCAAGATGGACGAATTCCAGATGCTTGAGGGGGCGGTCCTGATTGGGCACGACGACGACCCCTGCGCAATGTGAGAGGCCGGACAGCGCCGTCGTCGCCTCGTCGAGCGCTTGGGCCAGGCTCTTGCCGCGCGCGACGCAAAGGCTCTCCAGACTGCGCCGCTCATCTTCGCCCAGACCTCCGATCTCCAACAGCCCGTCGACAAAAAAGCGCAAGCCCAGCTCGGTCGGCAGCCGGCCGGCCGAAGTGTGCGGCGCATAGAGCAGACCGGCCTCCTCCAGGTCGGCCATCACATTGCGTATCGTCGCCGGCGACAGGTTCTGCGCGAGCCTGCGCGATAGCGTGCGTGAGCCGATCGGTTCGCCGGTGGCGACATAACCATCGACGATCAGCCGAAAGATTTCGCGGCTGCGTTCGTTGAGTTCATTGATCGGGGAAAGAGCAGGAGGTCGAGCCATTAACAACCAATTCTGGTGATCCGGCGCCGCGGAAGATTCCCCTTAGCGACCGGACCACGATCTTGCCGGCCGGTGATGCGCTGTCACCCGGTGTCCGCCAGCCGAGCGGGCTCACCGTACCACCGGCGCAACACTGGGTGGTCGACCCCAGCGTTGGCGAAATTTAGGAACGGCCACGGGCGGCGTCAACGCTGGCTTCTAGACCAATTTGGCTGGATTAGAGCGTCTTCTTGAAGACGGCCTCGAAAGATTGGCCTCTGGGGGTGGTCATATGCCCGATCAGGTCGACAATGCCGGGGCGGAAGGCGAACTGGGTTCCGTCCGAGTTCTGGAACCTCAGCTCGCCCTCCCGAATAATTCCGGTGCCATGCAGGACGCCGCCGGCGATACGAACGCCCGAGCCCAGGGGTCCATAGGCGTAGATGATCGAGGCGGTGCCATCGGGGTCGATGTTGTCGACGATCAGCGCGGCGCAGGTGTTGGCATCCCAGGCGGCGTCACTCCACATCCCGAGAAAGCGCCGGTATTGTTCCGGAACTGTCGCTGGATCTGCGAGCCGGTAGCTGACGTTCTGCTCGCAAAAGACGCGGCTCGGCTCCGGCGCCCCTGGCGGTGTCTGGGCTGGCGGCGTCTGGGCGTGCGCTGAAGCGCAAGCCAGAAACGCATAGGTGAATGCGAGAGCTCGTAGGGTCATAGGCGGGTCCGGAAGATCATTCCTCGGCGGCGTTTGTCGTCGAAATAGCTATCTTCTCCTCCCGCCGCCACAAGAACCCGCCGGCGAAGGGCGCTACCTCAGCGGCACATCCCGAATGCGGCTGACATCGGCCCGGCCGGCGCTCAGGATATAGCCGACGTCGGAACCTCCGGTCAGATAACGCATCCCGAGCTCCATCAGCCATTTCTGGAACTCGAGATCCTCGCGAACGCCGCCGACACCCATCCACTTGCCGTGCAACCGGGCAGCCCGCGCCGTGATTTCGTAGGCCTCCCGCATCCGGGCGTGCTGGTATTGCCCGGGAATGCCCATCTCGGTGCTCAGATCCGTCGAGCCGATGTGCAGGATGTCGATTCCGTCCACCGCCGCGATCGCATCGGCATTGGCGATCGCCTCCGGAGTTTCGAGCATCGTGTCAGCAAGATCTCGTCATTGAGATACGTGTTGATCTCTGCCTGTGAGCGGGCGGCATAGCCGAGCGCCGGTCCGCTGCCTGAGGCCGAGCGGTGGCCCTTTGGAGGATAGCGGCAGCTTTCGACGACGGCATTGGCTTCGGCGACTGTGCTGACGTGCGGGACCATGACGCCTTGGGCGCAGCAATCCAGAATACGGGTGGCGTCGTGCAGATCGCGGGAGCTGACCCGGGCGATCGGGGTAATGCCGATCCCGAGCGCCGCGACGCAAATCGCCGCGGCGCTTTCAAGCGATGTCGGGTTGTGTTCGAGATCGATATAGACCCCATCAAATCCGCAGCTGGCCGCGATCATCGCGATGTTCGGGGTGCGCATCTGGTCCACCCCCATAAACAATGCCAGTTCGCCCGCCGCGAGCTTTCGCTTGGTGTGATTCTCTCCGATGCTGCTCGACATGCCTAAGCTGTCCGCTGCGACTATCGAGGTTCGGTCGTCTCATGATCCGCCTTGAAGCATCGCCTCATCGACTGCAGAGCGCAACGCCCGCTCGCGTTCACCCCCAGCTCCTCATTGGCATGCCCCTTGCGCCCCCGACGGCATGGTCACCGAGCATACCAGGCAGAACTCAGAACTCCATTTCGAGTTCTTCAAGCTCTTCCGGCTCCCGCAAGGCGGCGTCGCACCATTCGATCATATCGGGCAGTGCCATGATCCGGTCGCAGTAACCCGAACAGAGCTCATCAAGCTGTACGTCGTAAGTGATAAATCGCGTTACGACAGGAGCGTACATGGCGTCGGCGATGCTCAATGTCCCGAAGAGATAAGGGCCCCGGTAAGTCACAAAGCACTCGCGCCAGATCGTCGTAATGCGGTCGATGTCGGCTTGTGCGCCGGACCATACTTTGAAACCGACGCGCCGCGCCTTGAGATTCATCGGCAGCGCCGACCGCAAATTACTGAATCCCGAGTGCATTTCTCCGCAGATCGAACGACATCGGGCGCGCGCTGCGCGGTCCTTTGGGAGCAAACCGGCACGCGGCTTGAGCTCATTGAGATATTCGGCGATGGCCAAAGTGTCCCAGATCCGGATGCCGTTATGGGTGAGGCAGGGGACCAGGATCGAGGGCGCGAGCAGCAGCAACTCGGCCCGGCTCGCCGGGTCGTCGACCGGCACTACTTC
>JBJMQW010000087.1:0-17683 GCA_045802495.1 Allostellaceae bacterium
AGGCCTTATACCTAATACTGACCGCGCGGTTCGAGGCCGAAGGCGTACTGGCCATACATCGTGCCGACCGCGTCCCAGTTGAGGCTGACGTGACGCGCGACGGCATTGACGTCGCGCCAGGCGCGCTGCACCGGGTTGCTGAGCATCAGGCCGTAACCACCGGTCGAAGCGTTGAGCGCCTCGACCGCTTGCAAGGCGAGTTTCGTCGCGTAGGCCTGGTTGCGGCGGCAGCGGATCCGATCGGCGACCGAGATTTCCTCGCCTGCCCGCAGCTTCTCCATTGCATGTCGAAGATCGGCGAACAACAGCATCTCTGCCGCGTCGATCGCGGCCGAGGCCTCGGCAAAGCGCAATTGGACGGTGGCAAATTCACCCATTGCCAGCCCGCCGCCAGCCAGCGCGCCGCGGGTCCGACGCCCACTGGTCGCGCCGAGATAGGCCTCGAGCGCGCCTCTCGCGGCTCCGACCGCGGTAGACGCCAGCATCGTGGCGCCGAGCACCAACAGTGGCAGACGATAGAGCGGGTTTTCGTGATGCTGGGCGCCGGGGGTCCGGCCGGAGCGGGTGTCTGCGAACACCAGCACGCGATGCTTTGGCACAAAGGCCTCACGGACGATGATATTCTTGCTGCCGGTGCCCGCCAGGCCGCAGACGAACCAATTGTCCTCGATCTCGACATCGTCGATCGGCAATAAAAAGAACGCACCTTCCGAAGGCGGTGCCGCATCCGTGCCGCCAATAACAGCGCCAAGCCGGATCCAGCTGGAGTGGTCGCATCCGCTGGCAAATGCCCACTCGCCGCCCAGCACATAGCCGCCCTCGGTCGGAACCGCGGCGCCGGTCGGGGCGAAACACGCACAGGTGAACGGGTCGCTGTCGTCGCCCCACAACTCGCGTTGCGCTTCGATAGGAAAATGGCCAAACGAAATGCCGTTCGAAAGGGCGCCATTCATGGTCCATCCCGTCGAAGCGCAAGCCCCAGAGATCACCAGCGCGATCTCGAGCGCTACCACGGCATCGTGCTCGAAGCCGCCAAACTTTTTTGGCCGGCAGGTTCGCAGCAATTCCGCATCGCGGATCTTATCGATGATGTGGGGCGAAATCGTGCGGTTGCGCTCGGTCTCCTCGGCCAACGCCCGGATTTCGGGGACCATGTCGCGCGCCCGGTTGATCAGCTCGTCCGGGCTCGGCGGGGCAACCCGCTCTATCGGGGCAGCCATGATTGGCGCGCCTCTCCTCAGATAATATTGATGGACCCCAGCATGCCTTCGCCAGGAACGCGAGACAATGCGAAACAAGTTCGACTGATCTCGCTAAGGGGTCGAGCGAGGTTTGACGGGCTACCATGTAGGAGCTTGGAGAGGATCGCCTTCAAGGGTCCGGATGCGCCGCGATAGCGGTAGGATCTCCGTCAACTTTGTCGCGAACCCGCTGTATAAGCGCGGCGATCTCCTCATCGATTGGATCTCTTAGGCAAGATTATTAACCAATAACGGCGACTCTCGCCAGGGCGGGGGGCGGACGCTCTGGGAAAAAGGACCGAACCATGGAGATTTTTTGGAGTGTGACGGCAATCACCTCGCTATTTGCGATTATCTTCCTGATAATGCGGGATGATCAGCCCCGGGAACCCGTCCTGCCCAAGACGGGCACCGCTAAGAGGAGCACTCTCCCGACCAGTGGTCGAAATCAAACGGATGCTTCCCGGCATTAACCCTCACCCACCCAGCCCTGGGGGCTGGGTCCCCCTCTCCCGTGGTACGCAGGGCTGTCCGGGGAAATTCGCCGTGGGTACGGATAAGAACGTGCGATGAGCATTGTACAACCTAGAGCCGTCATGGCCGGACTTGATCCGGCCATCCAGGTGCGCCCGACGGGCAATGGTGCAGCCGGCAACTGCGTGGATGCGCGGGTCAAGCCCGCGCATGACGACCTTCGGGTGGTAGCGGTCAAGCAAAACACGCTCAACCCATTTCCCGGACAGCCCTGCGTGGTACGGGAGAGGGGTTCGAGCCCTGACATCGGCTAGCCCCAGCCCCTCGCCCGCATTGCGGGAGAGGGCGCCGAGCGCAGCGAGGCGGGTGAGGGCATCGCGCTACCAAGTGTTAGGAACCAGCTGAGGATGTCTATAATCGGAAATCTCTTCGGCGATTGGCGGGTCGAGCGGGAAGACGACGAGGGCGGAAAATCAAGCGGATGATCGGCGGCTCAAATTTGGGCGACCAGCAGTAAGTTCGCCGGTCGACGATCGGTATGCTCGTCCGCCCAATGAGCATGAGGCGTATCGCTCTCTATTGAAAGTATCTCTCCCAATGCGCACCGGGCTCAATAAGAGCTGCGGCATTCGCCAGTCGCTGATCGAGGCCTTCCCTAATGCGAAAATTGGTGGCGAGGTAGACTTCCCCACGTCTTCGGAACGCAACGGCCCCAATGCCAGCGGCCCCACTGATCTTGCCAGCGGGTCCGTCGAGATCCATATCCGCACCCGTCGGCCACGAGCTCAACCGGAGGCGAGACGGCGAGCTTGGTTGCGCCGGCCTTCTCTGGGGGCAGAGGGGCGGCTTGGACCGAAATCGCGGAAAGCGCTACCAAGCGAGCGCAGATTGCAATGATGATGCACCCGATCAGCCGCTCCCGTCTCTTCGCGCCACAATTCGACATTCTCTGGATTCCGATCCCGTTGGACCAAATCTTCCGTCCCCGGAGGTTAAGCCGCAACGGAATTTGCTTGCGAGCGCCTCTGTTCGTACCGAACTCCTGAGCACTTCTCGCCGCCAATTCATCCGAGGATCGCGGATCGAGGCCAACGATCTGTCCAATCCGGTCCTCACACTCCCGCAGCGTGCTCGTTCGACTTTGCGCAGATAGCGTGCTTTGTTGTATGCGGCGTTCTTGATAGGCGAGGCAGTCGGTTCGAAATAACCAAGGGAGTTATCGATATGTCCGCGGCGAATTATTCATTGGAGGAGATGCAAGCTGGTGCGCTATTACAACAATCTGCGCGGCCGACGCAGAAGAAGAAAGTTATTTCACGGGCAGACAGCTATCACGGCCTGACCTATGCTGCCGGCAGTCTGACCGGTATCCCTTCCTTTCATAAGGCCTTCGATTTGCCGATCGAAGGGGTGTTTCACACCTCTTGCCCGCACTTTTATCGCTTTTGCCGAGAGCGGCAAGGACGAAGAAGCATTCACGAACCGTATGGTCCGCGATCTCGAGACGTTGATCGCCCGCGAAGGCGCCGACACGATCGCCGCCTTCATATCCGAGCCGATAATGGGCGGCGTCTTTCTGCCGCCAAGGGGCTATTTCGCGCAGGTCCAAAACTTGCTGGCCGAGCATGACATCCTGTTCATCGCCGACGAGGTGATCACCGGGTTCGACCGCACCGGCTCATGGTTTGCGACCGGGCTCTTCGAGCTCAAGCCCGATATCGTGACCTTGCCCAAAGGCATCACCAGCGCCTATTTCCCGCTTTCGGCCTTCGGGCCACCCGGTCGGCGGCGCCGTCGCACTGGCCAATCTCGACATCATGGAAAATGAGGGCCTGGTCGAGAACTCGGCCGAAATCGGAGCCCATCTGCGCGACCGCCTGCGCGAGCATCTCGACGGCTGCCCGTTTGTCGGCGATGTGCGCGGGGCCGGGCTGATGGTCGCCGTCGAGTTCGTTGCCGACAAGAAGAGCCGCCGGTTCTTTGATCCAAAAGCCCAGCTGCACCGGATCGTGCAGAGCCATATACTCGACGAAGGCGTGCTTGTGTGGGCTCTGCCCTACGGCGAAATAATCTCGTTCTCGCCGCCGCTCTGCATTACTCGCAGCGACGTCGATGAAGTCGTCGCGCGTGTCGCTCGCGGATTGGACCGTGCGACGCCCGAGCTGCGCCAGCTGGCCAGTAGCGGCATCGAGCGTTTGCCGCCGGGTGCGGCGGCGTGAGATTTCGCGATGCCATCTTGGCTGCGCTGACCTCGGTGATCTGGGGCCTGGCCTTTGTCGCGACAAAGCTCGGATTGGAGGCCTTTTCGGCCGCCGAGTTGACTGCGCTGCGTTTTCTGATCGGGTGCCTGCCGACGCTTTTGGTGCCGCGGCCAAGGATTGCGTGGCCTCTGCTCGTCGCGATTGGCATGACGCTCTTTTGCGGGCAGTTTCTGCTGCTGTTCTTTGCCTTCAAAGCGGGGATGCCGGCAGGGCTCGCTTCGGTAACCCAGCAGACCCAGGCGTTCTTCACAGTCCTGCTCGCGGCGGCATTTCTGCGCGAGGTTCCGAGCCTGCGGCAATGCTGCGGCATGACGGTAGCGTTCGCGGGCCTCGGGCTGATCGGGCTGACCGTGGGCGGCGGCCTCACAAAGTTGGCGCTCGGGCTTGCTCTCGCCGGAGCCTTCAGCTGGGCCATCGGAAACGTTCTCGTCAAACGGACGGCGGAAGTTCCGGTCCTTTCACTGGTGGTCTGGGCGAGCCTCGTCCCGCCGCTGCCCGCCTTGCTCTTCTCGGCCGTCTATGACCGTCATCTGCCGATTATCGGGGCGCTCGCCGGCGCGTCTTGGCCGAGCCTCGGCTCGGCGCTCTATCTCGGGACCATCGCCACCTTTGTCGCCTATGCGATTTGGGGAGATCTGCTGCAGCGCTATCCTGCCGCATTGGTGACCCCCTTCGCGCTCCTCGCGCCGTGCACCGGGGTGTTGTCCTCCACCTTGGCTTTTGGCGAAGTCTTCGAGCCGGTGCGCTATGTCGGTATGGCCTTCGTTCTCGCCGGACTTGCGATCACAATCTTTCCCGGAGGGCCTCGCATGCCCGACCTTCGTCGGGCGGCGCCGTGAGGCATCTTACTTAATGCCGAAACAATGTTCCGCGCTGGGAAAGCGCCGGGCGCGGACATCGGCGGCGTATTCTTCCGCGGCTTTCGCGATCAGCGGCGCCAGTTCCGCATAGCGCCTGACAAAACGCGGCTTGAATTGCGTGAAGAGGCCGAGGACATCGTCGATGACAAGGATCTGGCCGTCGCACATCGGCGAGGCGCCTATGCCGATCGTCGGAACCGCAACGTTTTCGGTGATCGCGCGCGCGACGGGTTCGACTGTGCCCTCGACAACGATCGAAAAGGCGCCGGCCTCGGCGATCGCGGCAGCGTCGTCGGAGACGCGTTCGGCCTGGCGCTGATCGCGCCCCTGCACCCGGAAACCGCCGGCCGTGTTGACCGACTGAGGCATTAGCCCGACATGGCCCATGACCGGCACGCCGCGCTCGGCCAGGAAACGCACGGTGTCGGCCATTTCCACACCCCCTTCGAGCTTGACCGCCGCACAGCCGGTCCCTGCCATGATGCGGGAAGCGGTGCGGAAGGCTTGCTCGCGTGACTCCTGATAGCTGCCGAACGGCAGGTCGACGACGATCATCGCCTGCGAGGACGCGCGCATTACCGCAGCGCCGTGCGCGATCATCATTTCAACAGTGACCGGCAGGGTGCTGTCAAAGCCGTACACCACCATTCCGACCGAGTCGCCGACCAGCAGAAAATCGACATGCGGATCGAGCAGCTGGGCGATCGGCGCCGTGTAGGCCGTCAGACCGACAATCGGGGCGCCGCCTTTGACAAAACCGCCGGCACTGCGCCGCCGTTTCTCTTTTGCCGTACCCGCTTGTGCGCTCATGAGATCCACCTTGCCTCGACGGTTAACGCGCCGCGTGGAAATGCGCTCCTAAAACATCGTGCCAATCACCCGGTCGGGCGGGCGGTGGCCGTCGGCGAAGGTCTTGATGTTGATGATCACCCGTTCGCCCATGGCGATGCGGCCCTCGATCGTCGCCGAGCCCATATGTGGCAACAAGACGACATTGTCGAGCGCCCGGAGCCTTGGGTCGACGGCCGGCTCGTGCTCGAACACGTCGAGCCCGGCGCCGGCAATGGCGCGGGTTTCGAGCAAGCCCATCAGCGCCTCCTCATCGACGATTTCGCCGCGCGCCGTGTTGACCAAGATCGTATGCGGCTGCAACAGCCGCAGCCGGCGCGCCGACAACAGGTGGTATGTCGCGGGTGTGTGCGGGCAGTTGACCGATACGACGTCCATATGCGCGAGCATCTGGTCGAGGCTCTCCCAATAGGTCGCCTCGAGCGTGGTCTCGACGTCTTCCGGAACCGGGCGGCGGTTATGGTAGTGCACCGATAGCCCGAACCCCCTGGCGCGGCGAGCGAGCGCCGTGCCGATCCGGCCCATGCCGAGAATCCCCAGGCGCTTGCCCCAAATCCGTCGGCCGAGCATCGAGGTCGGGCCCCAGCCGCTCCACCCGCCGCTGCGGATCAGCCTCTCGCCCTCGGCGAGCCGGCGCGAGACCGCCAGGATCAACGCCATTGTCATATCCGCGGTGTCCTCGGTCAGCACCCCCGGCGTGTTGGTGACGACGACGCCGCGCTGCTGCGCGGCCGCCAGGTCGACATGATCGATCCCGGTTCCGAATGAGGCGATCAACTTCAGCGTCGGACCGGCATGATCCAGCACTTCGGCATCGATTCGGTCAGTGACCGTCGGCACCAGGACATCGGCCTCCCCGATCGCGGCAATTAGCTCGCCTTTGCTCAAGGGCTTGTCGTCAAGATTGAGGCGGCAGGCAAAAAGTTCCATCATCCGGGTCTCGATGGGATCCGGAAGCTTGCGGGTGACGATCACGAATGGCCGTTTCGATCGCATGGTCGCGATGTCCGCAGAAGACGCCTTCCGCCATTAGCAAGAGCCGGGGTGCGATGTCCAGGCGGCCGAGCGGCCGGGTGGTTCGAACCCGCCTCGGCTGGGCCCTGGCCGCTTGCTTGGTTTTTGCGGGCGGCGTGTCGGCGGCCGAAAGCGAATCGAGCCAGAAACTGCCGCGCTTTCTCAGCTTGCGTTCAGATACGGTCAACCTGCGGGTGGGCCCCGGGGAGAACTATCCGATCGAATGGGTCCTTACACGCAAGGAGATGCCGGTCGAGATCGTGCGCGAGTTCGAGCACTGGCGGATGATCCGGGACTGGCAAGGCACCGAGGGATGGGTCCATGAACGCATGCTCACCGGCAAGCGGGCCGTGGTCATCAAAGGCGGCATCCGGACGCTTCACCAGCTGCCCGAGGTGGCGTCCCCGGCAGTTGCTCGGGCTGAACCGGGTGTGATGGCGCGGCTGCTTGAATGCCGCGCCGACTGGTGCCGCATCGACGCCGCCGATCACACCGGCTGGGTTCAGCGCGGCGACTTCTGGGGTGTCTATCCCGACGAAGTGTTGCAATAGGGGACGCGGGACGAGGTGACCGTCCCAAGCCGAAGTTCCGCCTAACGGACGTAATAGAACAGCCTAGCGCGATCGACTGGATTTAAGTTGCGAGTTACCGGCCGTCGCTGACCGCCGTTACACTCGCCCGGCCCGCCTCCCGATGCCCAGCCTTACCGAGTTTGAGGCTCTCTCGGCCACTTCCAAAAGCTGCGTGAAGATCGTAACATGCAGATTCGGCAAGCTCTCCGGTGACCACGGTCCCAAAGCATTATTAAAGTCTAGACCATGAAAATCAGGTGGAAAATCGATTTGGCGATCGCTGCAGCATTTCTGGTCGGCCTTGTGCTCGCCGGAGTCGGCGCATACAAAATTCTGACCAATAATGCGCTCGAAGATAGTCTTCAGGATGCGAGAATAATGATCGAGGGGGCGTCGGCTATACGAAGCTACACTGCAGACAGCATAAGGCCGCTGCTCGAACAGCAAATGAAGATCCAATTCCTGCCGCACTCGATCCCTTCATTTGCAGCGCAAACCAATTTTAAAATGGTTCACCAAAAACTTCCGGATTATTCGTATCGCGAGCCGACATTGAACCCAACCAATCTCAACGACCGCGCGGTTGATTGGGAGGCGGACATCATCAACGATTTCCGAAACGACGGGAGCAAAACGGAATCTGTGGTAACGCGCGAGACGCCGACAGGCCGGTTTTTGACTCTCGCTCGGCCGCTCAAGGTTGGAAGCCCAGCCTGCCTCACCTGTCATAGCACGCCCGAGAATGCCCCGCCCACAATGGTAGCTCTCTACGGCTCGCAAAACGGATTTGGTTGGAAACAGGGCGAAGTGGTCGGGGCGCAGGTCGTATCCATTCCGCTTGCGGTGCCGCTGTCCCGGGCCTATCAAGCGCTGCTCTGGTTTATGCTTATTCTCGCCGGGACGTTCGTCGTGACGATCGTCATGGTCGATCTCTTGTTGCGGTTGCTTGTTGCGAAGCCGGTTGCCGAGATCTCACAGATGGCTGACAGCGTCAGCATGGGACAGCTGGATACGCCGGAATACGTTCACAACACCAAAGACGAAATCGGATCGTTGTCAATGTCGTTCAACAGAATGCGTCGGAGCTTGCAGAATGCGATGACGATGCTCGAAGAGCAGACCTGAGGACCGACAGGCCTCAGCGAACGGGATGACTAAGATGAAAGCCGCCCAGACGATCGGTCGCTACCGAGTCGAAAAGCTGCTCGGGACGGGAGCAATGGGAGAGGTCTATCGCGCTTATGATCCCGTAATCGACCGCCTAGTCGCAATCAAGGTGCTTCGGCCGGATTTGATCGCCCGCGGCGGTTCCGATCAGTTGATGGAGCGCTTCCGGCGGGAGGCCAGAGCCGCCGGACGGCGTTTTCATCCAAATATCGTCGCGATCTGGGACTTCGGCGATGACGACGGGACCCCGTTCCTGGCGATGGAATACATCGACGGACGCAGCCTGGATACGATAATCAAATCGTCCGGGCCACTTACGCCGAGTCGCAGCGTTGCCATAATGGTTCAAGTATTGAGTGCTCTGGGGTTTGCACACGAGATTGGAATAGTCCACCGCGACATCAAGCCGTCTAACATTATGGTTGTGAGCAACGACCAGGTTAAGGTCGCTGATTTCGGCATCGCTCGTATCGACGCCTCTGAATTCACGATCGTCGGTGACTTGCTGGGAACCCCCGCCTATATGGCGCCCGAACAGTTGTCGGGGACATCGGTCGATCACCGAGCCGACTTATTTTCTGTTGGGGTGATCCTTTTTGAAATGCTTACCAAAGTAAAGCCATTTCGCGGCAAAAGTATTACCGAGATCATGTCGTTTATGGAGACCCGCGGACCCGAGGACATTCGCGCCCTGAATCCTGCCGTCCCGGAGTCGCTGAAGCGCGTCATTACCAAGTCCGTCGCCTTCGAACCGGGGCAGCGTTATGCCAATGCTGCCGAGTTCTCAAAGGCCATATCCGAAGCGGGCCCTTTTCAGCCCGACGAACCGCAGATATTGGAGACGCCGTCTTCCGGAGCATCAATCTCTGACGCCAAGCCATCGTCGACTGCCCGCGGCTCTGAGACATCGCTGGGCGATTCTGCCTGGCCTCCGGAATTCTTGCGCGAGGTCGAACGCGACTTGGCTACATTCATCGGTCCCATGGCGTCTATTGCAGTGCGGCGGGGGGCCAGGCGAACGAACGATGTCCGCGAGCTTTACGATCTGCTCGGCGGTCAAGTGACCAGCGAACGGGATCGGGCTCAATTTGTGGCCAAGGGCCGTCAGCGGGCGGCCGCGCACCTTGGCCAGCCGCGCCGGTCGATTTCGACGAACCCGGAAGAAACGACAGGACGAAGAGCTACTCGCACCGCCGCGCCCCCGGGGCCGGCGGCGATTGTCGCGATTCAGCAAGATCTGACCCGGTATATCGGACCCATCGCGAGAATTCTCCTCAAGAGGGAGCTGGACAAGTTCGAAACCTTGGAAAAGCTTTGCCTCGTGCTGGCGGGACACATTCCGAACGAGGCCGATCGAAAGGCGTTTCTGAATGCGCACGGAGCGGATTAGGTGGTCGGTGCAACCGGGGAAGCCGGAACGGCGGGCGCGCGACTTCGTGGTCGCCGTGATCGGTTGCATTGCCATCGCCGCTGCAGGAATAACGCCATGCCAAGCCCAGCGTCCTGCCGGCGGGGCCTTTAGCGGAGCAGAAGAGGTCGAGGTGACCCCATCGCTGGTCCGCGAGATCCAGTTCATGCTGCTGCGCGTTGGAATTGATCCCGGGCCGATTGACGGTGTTGTGGGTCCCCAGACGACTGGGGCGTTCCGCAAATTTCAAGAGCGCGCGGGGCTGCCAATTCGTGAGCTGATAAACGGAGGCAGAGTTTCCGCGAGTTTGATGACGGCGCTGCGCGGCGAAGCTGCCCGGGCCATGTTCGAGAAAGACAAGGGGCCAGAAGCTGCCCCGGCGCCTGCGAAGCTGCCCGCGGCCTTGCCGCCGGAACCGCCGGCGGCTGAAAAGCCCGATCGCTTTGCGGCCTGCCCGTTCAATCCCGAGGATTTCCGGATAGGGACCACGCAATACACGCCCGACAAATATCTTCAAATCGGTTTCGAGGGGTCGACGGCCCGCGCCGTCTCGATGCTGAAAGATCGCCTCAACGAAGCCCGGCAGATTGCCGGAAGCATCGGAGGTGCCGCCCTGAACGAAGTTCAACGGCAGTCACGTGTTCTTGACTACTTCGGCTGCCGATTGAAGATTGAACAGGGCTCCAGCAAATAGAGCGGGTCGGGGTGACGATGCCTTATCGCTCCGCCGCCCGGACCCATGCCGGTGCCGTCCGTCTGCGAAATGAAGATTCGGTGCTAAACCGACCTGAGATCGGGCTATGGGCGGTCGCAGATGGGGCAGGAGGACACCAGCGCGGCGATTATGCGAGCGCGTGCATTATCGCCGCGCTTGACCAGCTGAACCCGGGGCCCCGCGGTGCCGTCCCTGTCGAAACCGTGAAATCCCGCCTGGCGGAGGTCAACCTCGGACTCCGGGAAAAGGCAACCGCAATGGGCCCGGATGTATTGATCGGCAGTACGGTTGCAGTTCTGCTGATCTTTGAGAACAAAGGCTGCTGCCTCTGGGCGGGAGATAGTCGTCTCTATCGCCTGCGGGCCGGGCAGCTGCTGCAGCTCAGCCATGACCAAAGTCATGTCCAAAGCCTGATCGACCGCGGTGAAATCGCACCTGAAGCTGCGGCGACCCACCCGCTAGGAAATATCGTCACTAACTTGGTAGGAGCGGCAGACGAGCTGGTTCTCGAGGAAAGATGGGACCGGCTCGAGCCGGGCGATCTGCTGCTACTCTGTTCCGATGGGCTCAGCGGCGCGATCAGCGATTTCGAAATTGCCGCAATATTGCGCGAAACACCGGTACCGGCCGTTGCCGACAGTCTTATAGAGCGGGCGCTCGCGCAAGGCGCGCGTGACAATGTCAGCGCCGTAATCGTCGAATACAGCGGATAATGCCTGGAAGGCGGCGTCGCAGCGACCACTTCGGCGCAGCTGACGAGGTAAAAGCCGGCAATTTGTACGTCCTAATGCACGATCGGCTGTGCGCGAGCTCGCTCACGCCTCGGCTAGGTGTGCAGGCTGTCAGAGCCAGGCGAGGGTGTCGGGTTCGAGACCGAGCAAATGCTGGCCGACGGTCTCGAAATGCTCCTGGCGGCCCTGCAGTTGTTGCGAGACAGTGTGAATGTCGCGGAAGCGCCGCTCGAACGGGTTCTCTTCGAATATCGCGGTCGAGCCGGCGGCGTGGTAGGCGGTGTCGACGACCCTGAGTGATTGATGGATCGCAAAGGTCGAAGCCAGCCGGATCACCATCCGCTGCTCGAGCGTGATGTGGCCTGCTTGAGCAACCTCGCCAGTGATCTCCTCGAGCGACTGGTAGAGAAATGCGCGGGCCGAGCGCAGGCGCGCCTCGGCCTGCGCGACCTGTGACTGCACGACATTGTTGTCGCGCATGGTGGTTTTGCCGCGAAACGGCACCTTATCGCGCGCCAGCTCGATAAAGGCGTCGAGCGTGCTGCGGGCGATCCCCATCGCCACTCCGGCAAACCCCGAAGCATAGAGCTGCAGGCTGCTGAAACGATAGAGCAGCCCATCTTCGCGGCGCGTGCTGTTGTCGTCGCGCATCGCGACAAAGGCGTTCGGTACAAAGAGATCGGTCACCGAGTATTTGTCGCTGCCGGTACCGCGCAGTCCCAGGACGTGCCAGATGTCGGTCATCTCGGCGGAAGATTTCGGGAAAATCGGTGTGCATATGGCTGGAGTACCGTCGCCGCGGAACAGCGGCGCGCCAGTCTCGTCGTAGACCGGCACATGGCAGCCCAGCCAGGTCGCGTTGTGGCTGCCGCTCGCAAAGCTCCAGGTGGCGGTCACGCGGTAGCCGCCATCTACGATCTGCGCTTTGCCGGGGCCCGGCCCCCAGGCGAGAATACCGCGCGGACCGCCAAATACCTCTCTCCTCGCGGCGGGTTCAAGGTAGGCCGCGGTCATCGAGCAACCGCAGCCTTGGTTCAAGCACCACGCCGCGCTGGCGTCGCCCTTGGCGATTTCCTCGACGACCCTGACATAAGGCGCGGGCAGAAGCTCGGCGCCTCCCACCGAGCGGGGCAGCAGCATTCGGAAGAAGCCACGCTCGACCAGCGCCGCCACGACCGGCTCCGGCAATTCGCGCATACGCTCGATCTCGGGTGCCGCGGCGGCGAGCTTAGGCACTAACTCGCGCGCCCGCTCCAGGTAGTCGATGCCGGCCGGATTGGCGACGGCCTCAGGGACGTGGCGAGTCTCCGTCGTTGTAAATTGCATTCCTCGACTCGTTCTTAGGCCGACATAGACCCGGCACTCCACTGGGAAGCCGCGCCGGTGTCAAGGCCACCCGAGCTGGGTGGAGACAATCCTCGTAAACCTTTTGTCAAAGCCGAGCAGCCACCATGGCCGAATCCCTTGTGGCGAGGTGGGCATGGGGCGCGACCGTGTTGCGATCAGTACAACATTGGCAATGATCGGGCTTGCCGATGCCGTTTTATGCTGGACCTCAGGGTTGAGCTTTTCTCACTGGTCGCCAGCGCTGCCAAGCACGATGGCCATCGCAATAATCGGGCTCGGCTACCATTGGAGCGGGCGGAGCGCGCGCATTGCCGACATGGCCCATTGGACCGTGTTGTGGGTTGCGTTCTCGATTGTCGGAGCGATTCTCACCTATCTCGCGGCCAGGCGCGGCGCAGCGTGGTCCGACAAAGCCCTCGCCGCACTCGATCACCGGCTCGGCTTCGACTGGTCCGCTTGGTTCGAGTTTGTCGGATCGCATCACCTCCTCAAGCTCGTCCTCGCCGCCGCCTATGCCAGCCTGATGCCACAGATTTGGGGGTCGATCCTCTATTTTGCTTACCGCGGCTGGGAGGACCGCAACAGTGAGTTGTTGTCGAGCGTGACCTTAGCATTGCTGCTGACATGCGGCGTCTTCGCACTGTTTCCAGCCCTCGGCCCCGGTACCGCGGTTCCACAATTGGCCGATCTATACTTGGCCGACCTGGTCGGCCTTCACGACAGTTCTGTCGCAGTGTTCGAGATCGCCAAGCTCAAAGGGATCATCGCATTTCCGTCATTCCACGCGGTGCTCGGCGTGCTCTTCAGCTATGCGCATCGCGGTCGAGCTTCATTTTACCCTGTGGTGGCGCTCAATGCCGTCATGCTCGTGTCGATTCCAAGCGAAGGGGGGCACTACCTCATCGATGCGCTTGCCGGCGTGGCGATCGCACTTTTGACAATCGTCGCGATTCGCGGATTGCAGCTGCACCGCGTGGGTACGATACGGGCGAGGCTGGCCCAACCCGGACCCGCATGACGCACACACCATTCGCGCGGCGCCGGCCTGATGGCGTAGAGTCTCCGCATGACGATCCGTCTTCTGCCTCCGGTTCTCGTCAACCGCATTGCCGCAGGTGAGGTCATCGAGCGCCCGGCGGCGGCGGTCAAGGAATTGGTCGAGAATGCGATCGATGCCGGCGCCTCGCGGATCGACATCGCGCTGAGGGAGGGCGGGCAGGCTCTGATCGCGGTGGTCGACAATGGCAGCGGCATGGCCGCGGACGAGCTGGCGCTGGCGGTCGAGCGTCACTGCACGTCGAAACTTCCCGATGACGATCTCATGCGCATCGCCGCGCTCGGCTTTCGCGGCGAGGCGCTGCCGTCGATCGGCGCGGTCAGCCGCATGCGGATCGTCTCGCGCCCGGCGGCAGCCGACAATGCGTGGGAGATTGGGGTCGAGGGCGGGCGAAAATCGGCGGCGCTGCCGGCGGCGCATCCGCCGGGCACGCGGGTCGAAGTGCGCGACCTGTTCTTTGCGACGCCGGCGCGGCTCAAATTCCTGAAGACGCCGCGCACCGAGCGCGAGCTGGCGATCGATGCGGTGCGCCGCCTTGCCATGGCCTATCCGGAGATTTCGTTCACGATCATTGGCGACGAAGAGCGCGTCTTGTTGCGGCTCGCCGCCTCTACCGGGCTTGCGACCGGGCCGGCCCGGCGCACCCGTCTGTCGGCGCTGCTCGGCCGCGATTTCGCCGAGAATTCTGTCGAAATCGATGCTGAACGCGGCGGCTTTCGCCTGTCTGGGTTGATCGGCTTGCCGACCCTGAACCGCGCCGCGCCGCGCGACCAGTACCTCGTCGTCAACGGCCGGCCGGTGCGCGACAAATTGCTGGTCGGCGCGGTGCGCGGCGCCTACCAGGATGTGCTGGCCCGCGATCGCCATCCGATGGTCGCGCTGTTTCTCGACGGGCCGGCCGCCGAGATCGACGTCAACGTTCATCCGGCAAAGGCCGAGGTGCGGTTCCGCGACGCGGCGCTGGTGCGCGGGCTGATCGTCGGCGCCTTGCGCAACGCCCTCGGCGCCGCCGGACATCGCGCCTCGACGACGGTTGCCGATGCGGCGCTCGCGGCATTTCGCCCCGGCGCCGGCTCGACGAGTGCGCCGCGCTTTGCCTTTCCGCTGCCGCCTGCTTCCCCGTCGCTCGCGCTCGCCGAAAGCGCCAACAACTTCCTGCGGCCGGTCGAAGAGGCCGCGGCGCCGCCGGCAGAGGCGCCACTCGGCTCGGCCCGGGCGCAGCTGCACGGGACCTACATCCTCGCCGAAACGCCGACCGGGATCGTGCTCGTCGACCAACACGCGGCGCATGAACGGCTCGTCTATGAAAGGATGAAGGACGCGTTGGCGGCGCGTGGCGTTGCGCGCCAGGCCTTGCTCTTGCCGGAGGTGGTCGAGCTCGATGAGAACGGAGCGGCCCGGCTGGCCGGACGCGCCGAAGAGCTCGCCGAATTCGGCCTCCTGCTCGAACCGTTCGGACCGGGCGCGGTTGTCGTGCGTGAAGTGCCGGCATTGTTGGCCGGGCTCGACGTCGCCGCCCTGGTGCGCGACCTTGCCGACGAGCTCGCCGAATGGGGCGATACACTGGCCTTAAAGGAGCGCATCGAAACGGTGTGCGGCACCCTTGCCTGCCATACCAGCGTGCGCGCCGGGCGGCGTCTGTCGCCCGCCGAAATGGACGCGCTCTTGCGCCAGATGGAGGCGACCCCGAACAGCGGCCAGTGCAATCACGGCCGCCCGACCTACGTCACGCTCGACCTCGCCGACATCGAGCGGCTGTTCGGCCGGCGGTAATTGACAAAGGCCGTCCGGGTCGCGACAACCGCAGGCTAGGTCGAATTGAGGGAACCGAACGGATGGGCATGCTGGAGGGGCGCGTAGCAATTTGTGCCGGAGCCGGCCGCGGGGTCGGAGCCGAGGTCGCCAAGCTGATGGCCGCGCACGGGGCCAAGATCGTGATCAACGATCCCGGCACCAGCGGCAGCGGCGAGGGCTCGGACCAGACACCGGCGCAGGAAATCGTCGATCAGATCAAGGCTGCCGGCGGCGAAGCGATCGCCAATTACGGCTCTGTCGCCAAATTCGACGATTGCCTGGCGATGGTGCAGCAGGCACGCGACAGTTTCGGCGGCTTGCATATCGTGTTCGACGCCGCCGGCATCCTGCGGGACAAAATGTTTCACAACATGTTCCCGGAGGATTGGCAGGCGGTGCTCGACGTGCACCTAACCGGGCACTTCAACATCAACCGGGCGGCGATAAACCTGTTTCGCGAGCAGAATTACGGGCGGATCATCATGGTTTCGTCGACCTCGGGGCTGCTCGGCAATGTTGGGCAGTGTAATTACGGGGCAGCGAAGCTGGGGATCGTCGCGTTGGCCCGCATCGTCGCCATGGAAAATGCGTCGAGGGGGATCACCGTTAACGTGATCTGCCCGTCGGCCGACACCCGCATGACCCGCTCGGTCCCGACGCCGAAAGACCCGGAGGCAGCAGCATTTCGAGAGGAGCGGCTGCGGCGTAGTCGGGCGGACGCGATCGCTCCGCTCTGCGTCTTCCTCGCCTCCGAGCAGGCGGGCCAGGTCAACGGTCAAGTGTTTCACCAGCGGGCCGGCGAGTTGTCGCTGTATGGCCATATGCGGCCGGTCCGCATGGTGCACCGCCAGGGCGGCTGGACACCCGAGACGCTCGCCGAGGTGGCAATCCCGGCGCTCGCCCCGCAATTCACGCCGCTCGGCGACGGACGGGCGGTCCATCCCGGCCTGCCGATGGAGTAAATCCCCACCGTCTGGCGGCGATCTGACGGTTGCCCGAGGGTGGGTCCGCGGCCGGTATCTGCTGGCGATCGCGATCGTCGTCGCGATCATCGTTTACGGGTCCGCTCCACCCTTTCACATTTCGCCATCCGGCCGATGGAAGCGGCCCGATGTGGACACTGCTAGGGGGTTGGGCGCGAATTCTGCGACGCGGCGATTTTATCGCGAACATCCTATTCTACATACCGTTCGGGCTTTTTATCGGCCCCGCCATCGGCGCGACGCTATTTCCGGTCATCCCGATTGCGGCCGCGTGCGGTGCTCTGCTCCAGTACATCAATGGATATTTCGCAGTATTATATCCCGGGGCGCGTGGCCGCAGCAGCAGACGTCTTCGCAAACGTCTTGGGGACGGCGCTCGGCGCGATGATTGGCAGTGTGGCCTACCGGTACGTCTCCTGGCTGTTCTTCCGCGAAACCCGGCAAACCGGGTCCCCTTTGCTGCTTGTCGGTCTATGGCTCGGGTATCGGCTCTTTCCCCATGTTCCGACAATCGATTTGCACAAATATTGGGACGCTCTGAAACCGGTTGTTCTCCATCCGAGCCTCATCGCCTATGACCTCTTCCGGCACACAGCAATCTGGCTGGCGATTGCGGCGTTGGTCGAGGCTATCGGCGGCACCAAACGTGCATTGCTGCTGTTTCCTTTATTTGTCGGCTCGGTGCTCGCGGCCAGAATCCTGATCGTCGGCAGGATACTCGGCCCCGCAGAACTGGCTGGAGCGGGATTGGCGCTTATTGCATGGATTGTGCTCTCGATCGGCGGCGGCCCAAGGCTTCGCCCGACGTTGATCACCTTGCTGTTCGGCGCCTTTGTTATTGCGGAACGGCTCGTGCCGTTCCGGTTCACCGCACCTCCCCGGCATTTCGGTTGGATCCCGTTTCACAGCCTCATCTATGGATCCGTCGAAGTGAGCATAATGTCTCTCCTCGAGAAAGCCTTCCTGTATGGCAGCTTGATTTGGCTGACCGGCAAGGCCGGCCTTCGCCTCGGAACTTCGATTATACTCTTTACATCAATGCTGTTCGCCACCAGTTGGGCGGAAACCCACCTCGCCGGTCGGTCGGCAAAATCACCGATGCGGTGCTCGCGCTCATTATGGGCGGGATCATTGCTATAATGGGAACCGAGAGCCGGACGACGACGCCTTTGAGCATCGCCGCTCGCTTGCGCTAAGCTCGACCTCTGAG
>JBJMQW010000088.1:0-7046 GCA_045802495.1 Allostellaceae bacterium
AGCGTGTCTACCCGTATGTTGTCGGCATCGTTGCCGAGATCGATGCGCCCGATCGGCGCGAGATCATTGCCGCGCAGCACCCGCACCGAGCCGTCGCCGGCATTCGCCACGTAGATGCTGTCAGCAAACGGGACATAGGCAACGCCCTGCGGCTCGCTTAAACCGGTGATCCTGCGGAGCACCTTGCCGGAGGCGAGATCAACTACGCCCAGGCTGTTGTTGCCGAGTTCTGCAACAAACAGCCGCTGGCGTTTCATATCGATGGCCAGGTGATCGATGCGGCCGCGCACCTCGCCGAGCGGGATCTTCGTCTCGAGCACGAGCGGCGCGCCGGCCGTCTGCGCCTCGGCCACGATCGGCAACATCGCCATTGCGATCAGCAGAATCGCTCGCGTGAACACGCTCAGCTCTTCGCGATATTGATCTGCGCAAGCGCCGCCTTCAGACCTTCGGCGAGCTTCTTGGCGTCGTCATTGGCCCAGAAATGCATGAAGAAGAGGCGCGGCTGTTCGTCGAGCATGTGATTGTGGATCGCCGCGACCTCGATCCCGTGTTCGCGCAACGCCTTTAGTACCGGGTTCACCTCTTTGGCGATCAATACAAAATCGCCGGTGATCGCTGCCTTGCCGCCGCCGGTCGGCTGGAAATTGATCGCGTTGGCCGAGCCCATCGGCGGCGGGACGGTCATTCCGCCATCCGTGATCGGTTCCGCCCGGGGAATGCTGAACTGGTAAACGCCGCCATTATTGGCGCCTTTGGCGCCGAGCATCTGATCAATCGCGGCGGTGTCGATATCGATCGGCGGCGGTGTCGTGGCTGCGCCGGCAGCTCCGGAGAGCGGCGTTTTGCTTTCCGCGAGAGCGGTGTGCAGCGCCGCGGCGAGCTTTACCGGATCGCCATGCCCGAGCACATGCATATACATCGTGAAAGGCTGATTGCGCAGCAGGTGATTGTGCAGCGCCGTTACCTCGATCCCGCCCGCCGCGAGCTTTGTCATGACCGGATTGACCTCACTCTCGGTCAGCACGAGATCACCCATCACCATGCCCTCGTCACCCATTTTCTCGAAGGCCAGCCAGCTGCCGAGCGCAAACCCGGGCTTCAGCTCGACCCCGTCGAGGGTGGCCTTGATGTCGGTGCGCGGCAGGCCTACTCGATAAATTCCGCCGGATACTGCCGAGCCGGTCTTGCCGAGTGCCTCGCCGACGCGCGCCTGCCAATCGTCATCGGCGGCAAAGGCAAGGCTGGACGCCCCGGCAAGTAGAGCCGCGAATGCAAGCTGTCGTAGATGGAATTTCATAATCACCTCCCTTGGATGTTGCGCCGGGCGATTTCACCCGCACAGGCAAGTTCCTTCGTCCAATAGGTCATGGCTCATCCTCCCCGTGAATGCCGGCAGTGAGGCTTACCGGCCGTCTCAGCCGAGACCAGTACGCCTTGGTCGGCGTTGAAGGGCATTTGGGCGGACGTCGAGGACAACCGGCGAGGATGCGGTGCCGATCCGTCCATACAAACTCGAGGGGAGATCGAATGGGGTCCGTCCATATTTGCGCGCTCCTCGCATGACGAGCTGCGCAGAACTTGGACGGTAAGCCGTCTAACGGGGCGTCTGCTTCTGCCCCGGCGACGCAAAATTAATATCGCTTGGACCATGCTGCAAGGCTGTAAGAGTCAATTCGCTGTCGTTTGTGGTTTCGCGATTGTTCGGGCTGTGTTACTAGGCTCACGTCATCGGGGAGTAGCCGCCCTCGCTCGTCGAGGGACCCGCGTCAACATGCTTGGCTGTGGCCATGGCGCGGGCGCCGCAAGGTTTGGCGAGACCTTTGGCATCGGTTCTCGGCACCCAGGGTCGGGCGCGAGGGCTGTTGCCGAAGTTGATCTCCGCCCGACCCCGATGGGCACTCGTGGAAGCGCTCCTGATCTCGACGATGGTCGTCGGTCTCGCGGAGATCGGCGACAAGACGCAAATATTGTCGATGATGCTCGCCGCCCGGTTCCAGCGGCCGGCGCCGGTCGTTTTCGGCATTCTCGTCGCGACACTCGCGAACCATGCGGCGGCGGGAGTTGCCGGGGTGCTGTTCGGCAGTCTGCTGACCGGCGCCTGGATGCGCTGGATTCTTGGCCTTTCATTCCTTGCCGTCGCGGTCTGGGCGCTCTTTCCGGACAGATGCTCGACCAAGGACGCGGCGATTGGCGGGACGAAGGTTTTCCTTACCGCCCTCTGCGCCTTCTTCGTCGCTGAGATCGGCGACAAGACACAGCTTGCTACCATCGGCTTGGCGGCGCGGTTCGAGAACTTCTACCCCGTCGTCGCGGGCACGACGCTTGGCATGATGCTGGCGAATGTGCCCGCCGTGCTGATTGGCCAACGCGCGGCACATCGCCTCCCGCTAAAGGCGATCAGGATCATCGCAGCCATCGCGTTCGCGACGCTGGGCGTCATTACGCTTACCGGGACCATCGAGTGACGGCGTTGCTATTGTGGGCCAGCGCTCCCAATATCCCGGCGGCAGAAACCTTCCGGCCAGTCGATCCGGTCGACGGCAGCGTAGGCCCGGTCGCGCGCAGCGGCCAGATCAGCTCCCAGTGCGGTGACACCGAGCACGCGGCCTCCATCGGCAATCAGGCGGCTATGGTCGCGGCGCGTGCTGGCGTGGAAGATTTTTACCTTCGGGTCGGTGCCTGCGGCGTCAAGCCCGCGAATCTCGCCTCCTCGCTGCGGCTCATCGGGATAGCCCTTTCCCGCCATGACGACGCACAGCGCGCTCTCGGCGCGCCAGCGCAGATCAATCGATTTGAGGATCCCGTCATGCGCCGCGATCAGCGCCGGCAACAGATCGCTCATCAGGCGCATCATCAAGACTTGGCATTCCGGGTCGCCGAACCGCGTATTGAATTCGAGCAGTTGCGGGCCCGCTTCGGTGACCATCAACCCGGCATAAAGAATGCCTTTGAATTGCCGCCCATCGAGGCGCATCGCGCTGACGGCGGGCAGGATGATGCGCTCCATAACGGCTCCTTCAAGAGCCGGAGTGAGGCGGGGAGTCGGCGAGCAGGTGCCCATGCCGCCGGTGTTCGGTCCCGTATCGCCCTCGCCGACCGGTTTATAGTCATGGGCAGAGGTGAGCGGCAACGCGTTCTTGCCGTCTACGAGGGCATGGAAACTCACCTCTTCGCCGGCCAGAAAATCCTCGACCACGATCTCCGCGCCAGCCGCGCCGAACCGGCCCGCCACCAGCGCCGCGTCGACGGCTTCATAGGCCTCGCCTACGTCGCGGGCGACGATGACGCCTTTGCCGCCGGCAAGGCCGTCGGCCTTGACGACGATCGGCACCCCGTGGTTTGCGATGAAGGCTTTCGCGGCCGCCGGGTCGCGGAAGCGGCGGTAGGCGGCGGTCGGGATCTGTGCTCGCATACACAAATCCTTGGCAAAGGCCTTTGACCCTTCCAGAACTGCGGCCGCGGCGTTCGGCCCGAAGGTATCGATGCCTTCGGCTTCGAGCGCGTCGACGAGCCCTAAGACGAGCGGCGCTTCGGGCCCGACGACGGCAAAGTCGACTTGCTCGCGGCGGCAGAACTCGACCAATCCCGTTATGTCCGTTGCGGCGATCGCGGCGCACTCGGCTTCCTCGGCGATCCCGGCATTTCCGGGCGCGCAGAACAGCTTATCGACCAGCGGCGACGCTGAAATCGCCCAGGCGAGCGCGTGCTCCCGTCCGCCGGAACCCACGATCAGCACCCGCATCGTTCTTCCTCCCGCGATCGATTAACATATCGTCGCGGCTTCGCCGCGTGCGAACTTTTCCTTGCGAGAAGGCCGTCCGCAAAAAACAGTGACGCGTTCTGATGGAGCTTGATAGGGACAGAGATGACAGATTTCTCCGCTGTGGCGGCGGCGGTCGGTGATCCGCTCGTCGTTGTGCTCGGGGTGTTCGCCATCGGGATATTGGTGGCTCACCTCCTGTTCAAGAAACATCCGATCGGGCGGGCCATCCTACGGGTCGTGTTTTTGATCGTGCTGACGATAGCATTTCTCCACGCCGATATTGTCCCCTATCGGCCGCTGGTATCGACCGGATCGCCCTTCGCCGACGCGGTCCACACGATATTAAAGATCGCCTGGTGGCTCTGGGCGGCCTGGTTTCTGGTCGCGGTGCTGCGCGCCGTTGTGGTTTTTCAAGGCAGCCCGCGCGAGGCAAAACTACTGCAGGACCTGCTCGCCGGTCTCATTTATCTCGCCGCCGTCTTTGCCATTGTCGCCTACGTCTTCGATCTGCCGATCCAAGGCCTGCTGGCGACCTCGGGAGTCGTTGCCATCATCCTCGGGCTGGCATTGCAGAGCACGTTGGGCGACGTCTTTTCCGGGATCGTACTGAGTTTCAGCCGGCCCTATCGGCCCGGTGATTGGATCAGCGTCGATGGCGGCACCGACGACCGAGTCCTCGAGTTGAACTGGCGCGCGACATATATTTTGACGGGGAAGCGAGATTTGGCGGTTGTGCCAAACAGCACGATCGCCAAATCCAAGATCGTCAATGTGAGCTCTCCGAGCGGGCTTCATGGGACCGCCGTTACCGTTCAGGTTGATGCCCGATCGTCACCGTCGAGATGCAGCGAAATCCTCGATCATGCGATCCGCAATTCCCGGCTTATAGTCCCGACGCCACCTCCGACCATCAGCATAAAGACGATCAACGCTGCTTACACGGAGTTTGAGATCTCGTTTTTTGTCGAAGAGCTGGCGTCGACGGTCAACGCGCAAAACGAGCTGCTCGATTACATTTATCGGCACTTGGCGGCTGCGGACATCGATCTGGCGACCCCGCGGAGCGGACCCTTTTTCGATGAAGGCCGGCGAAAAAGCCGAACCGGTGTGGAGAGGCTGCTCGAGCTAGTTGCCATTTTTTCGACTTTTACGCCCGAAGAACGCGGCGCTATCGCGGCGAAACTTAGGGAGCGGGCGTATGACGAAGGCGAGACGTTGATAGAGCCCGGCGTCGTTCTGCAGTCGCTATTCATCGTCGGCAATGGCGTTCTGTCGTTCACGCGCTCGGGCATCGAGGGCGAGTTGGAATTGCTGCGTCTTGGGCCGGGGGATCTTTTTGGCGAGATCGGGCTGCTGACCGGAGCGGCTGCCACAGTCAGGATCAGCGCATTGGTCCCCACGACGGTATACGAGCTTGCAAAGGCGGACCTTACGCCGATTCTGGAAGCCAGGCCGCAGATTGCCAAAGAATTGTGCCGCGCACTGGCTCGCCGTCAGGCCGCGGGCCGCTTGGCGGCGTCGCATGAGCTAGGTGATAGAGTGCCGAAGCACAGCCTCACGGATTGGTTTTCCGACCGCATTCACAGGCTTCACAACGTCGTCAACGTCGAATAAGCGGTCTCCCGTCGTCACTGAAGCCGTGTGAAGGAGTGACTAGCGGTTTCCTCGGCGCCGGTGTTGCGCCCCGCTGCGTCAAAAAGCCCGGGCTGACGGGCCGCCGCGGCGATGCGTCCTTGTTGGAAGCTGAATGGCCCCGACAAAAGCCAGGATCAGGCCGACCAGAAAGCTGATGAGCGCGACGATCGGCAACGCAGCCGGGCCGCAATCCTCGATCGCCAGCATCAAATCGGAGCGTCTGAGCCGCGCCCGGCCGACGAATACGCGGCCAATACCGATTACCACTTCGCCGAGGAAGCTGATGAAGTCGCCGGCCATTGCAAAGAAGCCGAGGCCGCTGCGGCCGACCCGGGTAAGCAGGTCCGGCCGCTGTTGTGTTCGCCGGGCCCCTTGGCGCTCAGGACGGCACGCGCGAGAGCGAGGAGGCGCTGGACGCCGCCGGGCAGGCCCGCACGGTTGACAGCGACGACGCGCTCTCCGGCGATCGCCTCCAGCTTGCCTATAAAGTTGATCAGGATGTTGTCCCAGCCTTCGAGCTCGCGCGCATCGAAGGAAACCTTGTCGGAGGCGTGCTTTTGTTCAGTTGACAGGACAATTCGCTAGCGGAACGAGCGCCGCTCGCCAATACCCACTCACCAAGCAACCTGACTCGAAGCTCCCCGTCAGCCTGAAGGTTCGCTTCCCAGCCCTTGTGTGCGAAAGTCCCGCGCCCGCTTTCTCTCCAGCTTACGGCAGATTGGGTTGTCGCAACCATCGCGCCGGTAGCCGGGGAGCCAGCCGAGGATAGGCAACAGCTGCCGTGTGATGGCGGCAGGGCGAGCCGAGACTGCCGCGGTCTCGTTCGTCAAGGCCGGCGGCGTCGGTCTTCGAGCTCCAAGGTCACGAGGCGGGCAACCGTAATGGCGAGATAGAACGCCCCGATAACCGCCTCCAGATTGGCGAGACTGCGCGCGAACGGGTCAACCGGCACAATATCACCGTAGCCGGTTGTCGTTAGCGTCGTGAGACTGAAATACAGCATTGTGGCCAATTCACCGAGGTCGCCTGTCGCGGCTGGGACGCTGGCAAACGCGGCGGGATTCAGCTGCGAGATCAGGCTAAAGGCGGAGGCAAAGATCATCGCCACATTAAGATACAGCACGACCGCCCCTTGAAGACGGTGAAGTGTAATACGGCCAGGGGCATAAACCGCATGCGCCACGACCCATGTCAGGGCCGAAAAAGTGAGGATATCACCGCTGCGTCGGAGCGCGATTGCCGCAACCGGTGGCCACACCGACCCGAGCGAAACGCTCGCCAAGATGGCCGTAAGCCCCAGTAATATCGCGGCGATCGCGCCGCGTCTTTGGGACAGCATGCCGACGATGACTACTACCGCCAGCATCATTGTCTCGATTATCGGCTTGGCTATCGAGAGGCCGCTCGCCGCCAGCGGCGCAGCGAAAAAGATCACGCAGAGCTCGAGAACCAGCAGGATCGTCAGAGCGGGATCCCGAAACCGATCCTGCCAGACGTGGATCGACACTCGCCGGTTGTCGACGACGATTGAATGGGATTGCGACCCACGCACGGTGATGGGCTTTCGTCGTAACTCGGTTCAGAACACCTCGGGGATGATCCTGAAAGGGTAGTCGGGATCCTTGTAGTCGCCGCGGTGCTGTCG
>JBJMQW010000089.1:0-2085 GCA_045802495.1 Allostellaceae bacterium
GCGTCGCGCGGTCGTTTTCGAGCCCGCCGCCGCACCCTGTATCAAGCGTCGGTATCGTCCGTGGTCAAAGCAACTGCCGGAAAGTCCATGATTGGCCGAGCGACCTTGCTGAAGAGACCGACGAAGGAATCGAGTGCAACGTGGGCGATGATTTCCCCGATCTCCTCGTTATCAAAACCGGCAGTTCTGAGCCGCGACAGCTCGCGGTCCGTCACCTGGCCGCGACCGTCGAAAACCGCGGTGGCAAAGCTGAGGGCCGCTGCCGCCTTCGGGTCAGCGGATTTCCCCCGGCGATTGGCCACGAGTTCCCCGGCGGCAATGCCGGCCTGCGCGGCCTGCCAAGCCTGCGCTGACACGCAGTAGCGGCAGCCGTTCATTTCAGCAATCAGCAGCGCCAACTGTTCGCGCAACGAGGCGGGCAGCCGGCCGCGGGCGAGCGCCGCCCGAAAATCGAGATAGCCCCGCAGAGCCGCGGGCGCGTTGGCCATGATCGCGTACAGCCTGGGCACGCTGCCGAGCTCGCGCCGGGTCCGCTCCAGCAGCTCTCGGACCTCGTCCGAGCTCTGCGTAGGCTCCACGGGCGGAATGCGGGATGTCATCATCTCCTCCTGGGCCGGATGTAACCTGGCGCATCAACGCAAGCACCAGCTTCTGTGAAGCTCGGCGGAGACCGAAGGCGCGAGCGCCAAGCTATCCCCCGGCCTCCGGCGTCCCTGGATGGATGCTGTCCCATGCAACCAGTGCGAGTTGCTGCTTCGGGCTGTGACCTGGCCCGCAGATCATCTCGGTTATGGCCGCTGGCTGGCCAGCATCTCACGGGCTGCACGCACCGCGAAGAACCCTTGGCGGATAACGAGCCGCCCGGGTTTGGACTTCCAGTCCCGCGCGGGCTTCGTTGGCTACCACTGAGTAATATAAGTCGATCTGCAGTCAACGCGGTTCTTCAAGATGGGCTTGCGGCGGGAGAGTTCCTGCAGCGCGATCTCGCCGCCTTTGTCGTTGGCGCCGGAGGTCGAGCAGGCCGCCGTCGCGCTGGCCATCGAGCAGCCGGCCTGGGGCCAGGCACGCGCCTCGAATGAACTGCTCAAGCGCGGCATCAGCATCTCTCCCTTCGGCGTCCGCAGCGTCTGGGCGCGCCACGACCTGACCACTATGAAGCTCCGGCTCAAGGCGCTGGAGGCCAAGATGGCACAAGAGCGGCTCATCCTGACCGAGAGCCAACTGGCCGCCCTGGAAAAGGCCAAGGCAGACAAGGAAGCCCACGGCGAGTTCGATACCGCGTGCCCGGGCTACTGCGGCGCGCAAGACACGTTCTATGTCGGCAACCTGAAGGGCGTCGGACGGGTCTACCAGCAGACCTTCATCGACACCTACGCCAAGATCGGCTTCGCCAAGCTGTACGATCGCAAGACCCCGATCACCGCCGCCGACCTGCTCAATGACCGGGTGATCCCATTCTACGAGGAGCACGGCATTGCCTTGCAGCGCGTGCTGACCGACCGCGGCACCGAGTATTGCGGCACACACGACCGGCATGAATACGAGCTCTACCTCGCCGTGGAAAACATCGATCACACCCGAACCAAGACAAAAAGCCCGCAGCGAATGGTATTGTCGAGCGCTTCCACAAGACCCTGCTCGACGAGTTCTATCGCATCGCGTTCCGCAAAAGGGTCTACGACACGATCGGAGAGCTGCAGGCCGATCTCGATCTCTGGATCGATCAGTACAACCAGCTCCGAACCCATCAAGGCCGCTACTGCTTCGGGAAAACCCCCATGCAGACCTTCCTTGACGCAGCCCCGCTCGCCCGCGACAAACAGATCGGCAAGCCAACACACCAGACCTACGTCAGCTGATCACCATGCCCGTCACAGACACCGTCTGTCAGGTGAAGTAGAGACTTCTACACATTGACGGCGCCGCCATCGAGGCGTTGTTCGTCGATCTGTTCCTCAAGGCGCACCGTCGCCCCCCGGAGCAAATCATTCTTGACCTCGACGCCACGGACGATCCGCTGCACGGCCATCAAGAGGGCCGGTTCTTCCACGGCTTTTACGACTGCTTCTGCTACCTGCCGCTCTA
>JBJMQW010000090.1:0-13608 GCA_045802495.1 Allostellaceae bacterium
CCAATAGTCCGTCCACGGTCGCCGCAAGCCCGTTCTGCACAAGGTGTTGCCGCAGCGTGCGGGCGTCAAGCCCCGGTTGCGACGCAACGACCTCTAAAATTTGACATCTCAGCGCGTCGAGCTCGGGTTCGGGAACATCGAGTGACGCCAACGTCTCGGCGGTTTCATCGACCAGCCACGGAAAGTTCAGCAGCAGCCGGAACATCCTTTCGCGCCGTATTCGCCCGCCGGGGCGCGGCGGGCATTCAGGGCCGTCGCGAACAAAAGTCTGTCTGCGGTGGACGGCGGTTTGCTCATTAGGGCGTTGCGGCCGCCCCAGATTGAGTCGCCCCAGATTAAACAGTCGGTCACGGACAAATCGCCGGTACTCCCCTTGAACGGTCCGGTCGGCGATGAGGGCCACCTCCTCCATCAGCCGCCGTTCGAGATCGGCCCGGCGCTCGGGTGTGTCCAATCGTCTGCCGCCGACTTCGCTGTCCCAGAGAAAGCCTGATAACGGCTGTGCGGCGGCCAAGACTTGGTCGAAGGCTGCGCAGCCTCCCGTGCGGATGATCGAATCCGGGTCCTCCCCCGCGGGGAGCTTAGCAAAGCGCAGGCTCTGACCCGGACGGAGCAGCGGCAGGGCCCTCCGAAGCGCGCGTGCGGCCGCTCGCTGTCCTGCCATATCACCGTCGAAGCAGAGGATCGGCTCGGGTGCTAACCGCCAGAGCTCGCGCAATTGGAATTCTGTCAGCGCAGTGCCAAGAGGCGCCACCGCGGCGAAGCCTGCCCGGTGCAGCGCGATGACGTCCATATAGCCTTCCGTGACGATGGCCCCGGCGCCGCCGGAGGCCTCCCTCCGTGCGGTGGAAGCTCGCGCCGCCGACCAGCCATAGAGAACCCGACCTTTCTCAAAAAGCGGGTTGTCCGGCGAATTGAGGTATTTGGGTTGCCCATCACCAAGCAAACGGCCGCCAAAGGCGATCACCCGGCCGGCGCGATCGCCGATCGGAAACATCACCCGGTTGCGGAAAAAATCCGAGGGCGCGCCGTCCTCGCCTTCTCTTCGCAACCCGGCCTCGATCAGCAATGCATCCGGGAAGTCGCCCGCGAGGCGTCGCCGCAGAGCCTGTCGATCGTCCGGTGCCCAGCCGAGGCGAAAGCGCCGCATGGTCTCCGGATCGAGCCCGCGTTCTTGCAAATAGGCGCGGGCGCGACCGCCTACGGGCTGCCACAGACAGGCCTCGTAAAAGGCGGTGGCGGCCTCGGTTGCCTCGAGCAAGGTCTTCTGCCGCTGCGCCCGTTCGCGCTCCTGCGGCGTTGAGTGCGGCACCGCCAGTCCGGCCTCTGCCGCCAGCTTTTCGATCGTCTCGATGAAGTCGAGGTTGTCGGCGCGCATGGTGAACCCGATCACATCGCCATGCGCACCGCACCCGAAACAGTGAAAGAAAGATTTGTCTTCGACCACGTAGAAAGACGGCGTCTTCTCGTGGTGAAATGGGCAAAGCCCCGCGTACTCGCGCCCGCGGCGCACCAACTTGACTTTGCGGCCGACGAGCCCGGGGAGTGAAATCCGGCTGCGCAGCTCGTCGAGAAATCCGGGTGGAAAAGCCATTTTATCGGCCGTTCCCCGACCGGCGGGGGAAAAAGGAAGGGGTTGGCCGCCGGCATACCCGTCTTCTTGTTTCTTCCTTACCGCGGCCCCGTTGCCCCACAATCGGGGTGCTGGGGAGACCGGCTTTCGACAACGGGGCAACCACGCTGCGATCAGCCCAGAAGCCGCCTTACGATCGTGCCGGCTCGGCTGAGATCGATGACGCCGGCATGGCGCTCGCGGAGTATGCCCATCACCCTGCCGAGGTCCCTCACGCCAGCAGCCCTGGTTTCCGCGATGGCGGCCCTTGCCGCCGTCTCGATTTCCCCGTCATCAAATTGACGGGGAAGAAATGTTTCGATAACCGCGATCTCCTCACGTTCTCGCTGCGCGAGATCGTCCCGGTTGCCCTGCTGAAAGAGCGCAATCGATTCGTGGCGCTGCTTTATCGTTGCCTGCAGCATTCGTTGAATTTCCGCTTCGGTAATCCCCTCGGCGTTGCCCTGTCCCCGTGCAGCGATGTCCCGCTCTTTCAGGCCTGCGATGATTAAGCGCACGGTTGAGACCGTTGGAGAATCCCTGGCCTTCATCGCCTTTTTAAGTCGGTCGCCGAAGGCCTGACGCAGCATCTGATGCCCCCTCCACCCAAGTATTAAGCCTAATCCGTTTCTGTCGCCGCGGCAATTCCGCGCGTTCAGATCTAACTACTTGAAAATCAAAATCTTCCACGGTGGTCAGGGTTGACGCTGTGCGTTCACGGGAATATTTATCAAATCTCTGCTGCTTGCGTCCTGGCCGTAGCTGCGGCCCGCATCCGACGAGGTCGCCATACAGGGATACAGGACAGTCTCCGCGATGCGCCCGCCCGCGCGACCGCCCGATTGCAATGCTGCGCTCGTCCTGGCGGACGGAACGATATTTTGGGGTCGCGGCCTCGGCGCAAGCGGAAGCGCCGTCGGCGAGGTCTGTTTCAACACCGCGATCACCGGCTATCAGGAGATCCTGACCGATCCCTCTTACGCCGGCCAGATCATCACCTTTACCTTCCCCCATATCGGAAATGTTGGAGCCAACCGCGAAGACATCGAGACTACAACACCCGCTGCGCGCGGCCTCGTCTTGCGCACCTCCATTACCGCGCCGGCCAATTACCGCGCGACGCAGCCGCTCGACACTTGGCTCAAATTCAACGGACTGATCGGGATTGCGGGAGTGGACACCCGCCGCCTGACCCGGCTTATCCGCGACCGGGGACCCCCGAACGGCGTCATCTGCCATAGTCCAGAGGGATCGCTCGACGTCGTGCATCTCCAAGGGCAGGCGCTCGATTGGCCCGGTATCGAGGGAATGGATCTCGCCAAGGAAGTCACCTGCGGCCAAACATACGACTGGGCCGAAACGACCTGGGATCGCGAACACGGGTATGGTCGGCAGCGGGACCCTCGATACCACGTCGTCGCCGTCGATTACGGTGCCAAACGCAACATCTTGCGGATGCTCGCAACGCATGGCTGCCGGGTCACGGTGGTCGCAGCCACCGCCTCGGCTGAGGATATTCTGCGTAATCGGCCCGATGGCATCTTTTTGTCGAACGGTCCAGGCGATCCTGCCGCAACGGCGACCTATGCGGTACCGGTCCTGCGTGACCTGATCGCGGCCGGCAAGCCAATCTTCGGCATCTGCCTGGGCCATCAACTGTTGGCGCTGGCGCTCGGCGCCACGACCCGCAAGATGCCGCGGGGTCATCGCGGCGCCAATCATCCAGTCAAGGATCTGCTGACCGGGGCGGTGGAAATCACCTGCCAAAATCATGGGTTTGACGTCGATCCCGAGAGCCTGCCGAGCGGGGTCGAGCCGACCCATCTGTCGTTGTTCGACAACACCAACGAAGGTCTGCGCGTCCTCGGCAAGCCGATATTTTCGGTTCAGTATCATCCGGAGGCGAGCCCGGGCCCACAGGACAGCCATTACCTTTTCGATCGGTTTGTTGCCTTGATGGCCGAGAATGCCTAGGCGCGCCGATATCGACAGCATCCTGATCATCGGCGCCGGCCCCATCGTCATCGGGCAGGCCTGCGAATTCGATTATTCCGGCGCGCAAGCCTGCAAGGCGCTGAAGAGTGAAGGTTACCGAATCGTGCTGGTGAACTCGAACCCAGCCACGATCATGACCGACCCGGACCTCGCTGACGCAACCTATATCGAGCCGATCACGCCCGAGATGGTGACAAAGATCATCGCCCGTGAGCGGCCGCAGGCTTTGTTGCCGACAATGGGCGGCCAGACCGCGCTCAACACGGCGATGGAGCTCGCCCGAACGGGTGTCCTCGAGCGCTACGGCGTGGAGCTGATCGGCGCCAAGGTCGAGGCGATCGCCAAGGCTGAGGACCGCCAGCTGTTCCGTCAGGCGATGGACAAGATCGGCTTGGCGACCCCGGAAAGCCGTCTCGCCCGCTCGGTCGAAGAAGCGGTCAAGGCGCTGGAAACCGTGGGACTGCCGGCGATCATCAGGCCTTCCTTCACGTTGGGAGGCACCGGCGGCGGTGTCGCCTACAATGCGCAGGAATTCGAAGAGATCGTTCAAAGCGGGCTCCGGGCTTCGCCGGCGCATGAAGTGCTGATCGAGGAATCGGTCCTCGGCTGGAAGGAATACGAGATGGAGGTGGTCCGCGACCGCGCGGACAACTGCATCATCGTCTGCTCGATCGAGAATATCGATCCGATGGGTGTCCACACCGGCGATTCGGTGTGCGTCGCCCCCGCTTTGACGCTGACCGACAAGGAATTTCAGTTGATGCGCAACGCCGCGATCGCGGTATTGCGCGAAATCGGCGTCGATACCGGCGGCTCGAACGTGCAGTTCGCAATCAACCCGGCCGATGGCCGCCTTGTCGTCATCGAAATGAATCCGCGGGTCTCGCGCTCCTCGGCGCTCGCATCCAAGGCGACCGGCTTTCCAATCGCCAAGGTCGCGGCCAAGCTGGCGGTCGGCTACACGCTCGACGAGCTGGCCAACGATATCACCCGCGTTACCCCGGCTTCGTTCGAGCCGACGGTCGATTACATAGTCACCAAGATGCCGCGGTTCACGTTCGAGAAATTTCCGGGGACGGAACCGTTGTTGACCACGTCGATGAAATCGGTCGGCGAAGCCATGGCGATTGGGCGGAGCTTTGCCGAATCGGTGCAGAAGGCGCTGCGCTCGATGGAGACCGGGCTCAGCGGCTTTGACGAGGTCGCCATCGAGCGGGTCGAAAGCGCCGGCAAGGATGCCGTCAAGGCGGCGTTGGCGAAGCCCGTCCCCGACCGCCTGCTGCTGATCGCGCAAGCTTACCGGCATGGGCTCACCACTGCGGAGATTCACGCCGCTTGCTGTTTCGAGCCGTGGTTTCTCGAATGCATCCGCGAAATCGTTGAAATCGAGGAAAGGGTTCGCCGGGACGGATTGCCCGAGGATCGCACCGCCTTTCTGCGGCTCAAGCAGCTGGGCTTCTCGGATGCCCGCCTCGGCCGCCTCGCGGGCTTGCGGGAGGAGGTCGTAGGGGCACGCCGACGGCGCCTTGAGCTTCATCCGGTTTACAAGCGCATCGATACCTGTGCCGCCGAATTTCCCTCGCTTACGTCCTACATGTACTCCTGCTATGAGGGCGACGGGTTTGACGAGCCGGAGTGCGAAGCCGCCCCAAGCGACCGGCGCAAGGTAGTCATCCTCGGCGGCGGTCCCAACCGTATCGGGCAAGGCATCGAGTTCGATTATTGCTGCGTGCACGCCGCCTACAGCTTGCGCGAGGCGGGGCTCGAAACGGTCATGGTCAACTGCAACCCAGAGACCGTATCGACCGATTTCGACACATCCGACCGGTTGTATTTCGAGCCGCTGACCACCGAGGATGTGGTCGAGATCGTCAGGGTCGAGCAGCGGGCCGGGACGCTGGTGGGTGTTATCGTTCAGTTCGGCGGGCAGACTCCCCTAAAGCTTGCGGCGGCCTTGGAACGGGCCGAAATCCCGATCCTTGGAACCTCCCCCGATGCGATAGATCTGGCGGAAGACCGGAAGCGGTTTCAGGGATTGCTGACGAAGCTGGACCTGCGTCAGCCCGAGAACGGCACGGCCCACTCGACCGCTGAGGCGGAGGAGATCGCGTTGCGCCTCGGCTATCCGCTCGTCATACGCCCGTCCTACGTCCTTGGCGGCCGAGCGATGGAAATCGTCCACGATGGCCCCGGGCTAGCCCGCTACATGCGGGACGCCGTCACTGTTTCGGGGACCAGCCCCGTATTGATCGATCGTTATTTGCAGAACGCGATCGAGGTCGATGTCGATGCCGTCGCGGATGGCGACCGCGTCGCAGTCGCCGGGATCATGGAACATATCGAGGAGGCGGGGATACATTCGGGCGACAGCGCTTGCTCGCTCCCCCCATACAGCTTGAGCTCCGGCACAATCGCCGAGATTGAGCGACAGACTGTCGCGCTTGCCCGGGCTCTCGGCGTCGTCGGCCTGATGAATGTTCAATTCGCGGTTCAGGACGATGTGATCTTTGTCCTCGAAGTCAACCCGCGAGCCTCGCGCACCGTGCCGTTCGTCGCGAAAGCCACCGGCGTCCCGATCGCCAAGATCGCGGCGCGCGTGATGGTCGGCGAGCGCCTCGCGGGCCTCGGCGACGAGCATCGGCGCAATGGTGGGCATGTGGCGGTGAAAGAAGCAGTCTTTCCGTTCGCCCGCTTCCCGGGCGTCGATCCGATCTTGAGCCCGGAGATGAAATCGACCGGCGAGGTGATGGGGCTCGATGCGGATTTTGGGCGCGCCTTTGCAAAATCGCAACTTGCCAGCGGCACTAACCTGCCCCTGGAGGGTTGCGTCTTCGTCTCGGTGCGCGATGAGGACAAGTCGGCGCTGGTCGAGCCTTGCCGCCGACTCGTCGAAATGGGGTTCGCGCTGGTCGCTACGAAAGGCACGGCCGACCGGCTGAAGGCCGCGGGGCTGTCCGTTCGGCTGGTAAACAAGGTGCGAGAGGGTCGTCCGCACGTCGTCGATCGGATGCTGAGCGGCGGGGTCCAGCTCGTATTCAACACGACCGAGGGGAGTCAGGCGATCGCAGACAGTTTCAGCCTACGGCGCACTGCGCTGACCAATGGGATACCCTACTACACGACCGTGGCCGGCGCGCGAGCCGCGGTTCAGGCGATTGCAGCGCTGCGCTCCGGGAGCCTTGAAGTCGCCCCGCTGCAATCATACCTTTG
Source organism: Allostellaceae bacterium (assembly GCA_045802495.1). Lineage (GTDB taxonomy): Bacteria > Pseudomonadota > Alphaproteobacteria > ATCC43930 > CGMCC-115725 > AP-15. The sequence goes on from JBJMQW010000090.1 coordinate 6,818, forward strand.
ATTGCCCCGCGGCGGGGCGTCCCACCTGATATGGCAACAGGATCGAACGCATTGGTGATAAACAAGATCCCGATGACGGCCGACGGCTACAATCGGCTCCGGGAGGAGCTGAAGCGTTTGAAGACCATCGATCGGCCGGCCATCATCCGCGCCATCGCGGAGGCGCGAGACCACGGAGATTTGGCTGAAAATGCCGAATATCACGCGGCGCGAGACCGGCAGAGCTTTATCGAGGGCCGGGTAATGGAGCTCGAGGACAAGGTGGCTCGCGCCGAGGTCATCGATGTTTCCAAGCTGTCGGGCTCCCTCGTCAAATTCGGAGCGCGGGTTACGCTTGCGGACGAGGAAACCGATGAGGAGCAGACATTTCAGATCGTCGGTGAGGATGAAGCCGACATCAAGGCGGGCCTGCTCTCGGTGACTTCACCGCTTGCTCGTGCCCTGATCGGCAAGGGTAAAGGCGACAGTGTAGAGGTTGCGACTCCGCGGGGAGCCAAATCTTACGAGGTCGTTACCGTCGCATTCGGTTGAGCGCGCCTGCCGCCGATCATCGCCAACCTTCAAACCGGTGCCGTCTCGGCTTTCTCCTCCGGGAGAGGCGAGTGCTCGCTGACGGGAACCCCCGGCTCATATTTCGAGAGGCGGAGCATCAAGGCTGATTTGACGTTACTAACATTCGGAGCCGACGTCAGCTTTGTGCTTAAAAAGCGCTGATAGCTGTCCCAATCGGGCGCGATGATCTTCAATAGAAAATCTGTCTCTCCGGCGAGCATGTACGCTTCGCGCACCTCCGGCCAGGTCCCGATCAGGTTTTCAAAGGCCTTGAGGTCGGCGTCCGCCTGGCTGGCGAGCCCGATTTGGGCGAAGACAGTGACAGCATAGCCAAGAGGCTCAGGAGCGATATCGGCATGATAGCCGCGGATGATCCCGGCCTCTTCGAGCGCACGTACGCGCCGCAAGCAGGGCGGTGCCGAGATGCCGACGCGCCGGGCGAGTTCGACATTCGTCATCCGCCCATAGCTCAGCAGGTTCCGCAGGATGCGGCGGTCGATACGGTCGAGTCTGACGCGCCGCATCCAAACCCCTCTCGCTCGGTTCTCGGATAATAGGAACAGAGCCTCGCTTGCGCAATTTTGTTGCGCGACGGATCGCCCTTGTTGCTCCGGACCAGTCGCTTCCTTAAACCGGAGGCATGGCAGTGCTTTCGACGCCGGTTCCTCCGACGGCGGTTGAAGACGGGAGCGGTCCTTCCCCGGCCGTCTGGGTCTTGCACGATGGCAAGGCAGGGATGGCGAGCCAGGCGCTGGGTCTCGCCGAGGCCGTGGGATTTTCGTACATCGAAAAGCGCCTTGACGTTCGTCTCCCTTGGGCTCACCTACCAGCGTTCCTCTGGCTCTCGCCGTTGCGGGCGGTGCGCGAGATGGGACAGCGGCTGACCCCCCCTTGGCCCGATCTCGTCATCGCTTGCGGACGCAACACCGTAATGCCCGCATTGGCGATTCGTCGATTAAATGGCGGGCGCACGTTGGCCGCGCAGATCCAGAACCCTGGCGTGGGCTCCGGTAAGTTTGACCTGCTCGTGGTACCGGAGCACGATGTCCTCAGAGGTGCTCGGGTCATTGTGACACAAGGCGCCGTTCATCGTGTGACTGAGGCGAGGCTCGCCGCAGCGAGGGAACGATTTCCGTCACTTCGAGCTATGCCGCGGCCGATTGTCTCGGTCTTGATTGGCGGTTCGAACCGGGCATATCGCTTGACGCCGCACCGCCTTGGCGAGATCGCCGACAGCCTTGCCGACATGCTGTGCGCCGCGGGCGGTTCGGCGCTGGTGACGGTGTCGCGGAGAAGCGCGCCGGCAGCGCTCGCCTTGCTGCGCGATCGCCTCAAAGGCTTATCGGTCTTCATTTGGGACGGCCGAGGCGAAAATCCCTATTTCGCCTTTCTTGCGCTCGCCGACGCGTTCCTGGTGACAGCCGATACGGTTTCTATGATCAGCGAAGCCGCGGCGACGGGCAAGCCCGTTCACATTCTCGAACTCGACGGCGGCGACGCCAAATTCGCTCGTTTCCATGCGACGATGCGGGCAGCCGGCATCACTCGTCCGTTCGCAGGGCGGATCGAAAATTGGACCTATCCCATCCCGGACGACACTGCACGCGCGGGCGCTGCTTTGCGAGCCCTGCTCCTGGGCAATATGGAGCGGCGGGGAGCAGGTGAACGGATCGCAACCATTGCTTGACCTGGCCTGGCTTTCGCAGCACCAAGCCGGGGGCACCGCCGATTCGATCGAGCGCTGCTCCGCTCGGCTTGAACAGAGCGGCAGAACGCCGGGCTGAAAGCTTGCTCCGACGTCAAAAAATGTAATATCGGCCGAAGGCGACTGCGGCCCGGGATCGGCTCTTTAATCATGGCCTTGCGCATCGAGACCTTCGACAACACCCGCGGCGGGAACACCCTTTACAAGGCCCTGACCCATCCGGCCGCTGCACGCTCCGCTCGGGCGCTGCTCGAGACGCTAACCCGTGCTGGCCCGGTCGCGATCTACGATCCGAGCGGTGCGGCGGAGGCGTTCGACGCGATTTTCTGCCTCGATCGCGTTTCAGTGTCCGGGGTCTATGTGCAACAGGTGGCGCGCATCGGCACCAGAGTGCTGGGTCATCCAGCCCTCCCTGCGACCGAACTCTCCTGTTCCCATGCGAGCACCGTCTTCGTCGCGGCCTTCGACGCTGAGCGCGCGATCGCGCAGTTGAGTCCCTTTTTGCCCCGGGATGCAAAGGTGCTCAGCCTCGACGCGATGCGCATCCCGGAGGATCGCCTGACCAATTGCCGTGCCTATCTTGATCCGCTCAATTTCACGACGAATTTTGCATTCTTTCGCGATACCGACGGATTGCACACCCGGCTGGTGACGGCGAATTACTGGTCGGGATACGGGGCCCGCACCGTCACTCTTTGGATGACATTGTTTGCCGGTGATGGCGGAGTGCTCGCAGAATGGTGTGTGGGCCGGTCGGACTCGACAAGCCAGATCGCCCTCGACAGCCGTGCAATCCGCGAACAGTTCCGTCTTCCCCCGTTTGCCGGGCAGCTCTTTCTGCACGTCGTCGGAGCGGCCGGGCATGATGTCGTGAAATACGCTCTCGACACCTTCGGAGACCGAAGCGCAGAGCGTGGCGACACATTGTCGTGCACTCACGATGCCAATGCCTGGCCGGCCGACCGGTACGCCGGCCTCCCGGCTCCCGGCCCCGGCGAGCGGGTGGTATTGTGGCTTCAGAACAGTCATCCGATTCCGATCCCGCCTCATGCAATTAGCCTCAATGCGATGGGCGAGGAGGGGATTGCCTCGATCGCCGAGGCGGTCGAGCCCTACGCTACGCGCGCGGTCGAGATTGCCCAAATACTGCCCGGACTATCCTGGCCGAAACAGATCGAGATTCGCGCGGGCAAGCACATGGTGCGCCCCCGGTACGAGATCGTCGAACGGGGCCGGCGGCGCATCGCGCATGTCAATGTCGAGCGGGCAGATTTGGCCCCGGACCCGGAGCTTCCGAAAATCGGGGAGTCTCTCGGCAAGGGCTATCTCTTGCCAGCTCCGATCTTGCCGCGCGCGATTTGGCGAACCCTGGTGCTGCCGACCCCGATGGCGTGGCGGCAAGCCGAGCTTCCGATCGCTGCTCGCGTCTATGACCCCGATGGGAACGAAATCGTCACCCATCGCTTCGGCCGTCTACCGCGCGCCCACGCAACCGTACTCGATCTGGACGCGGTCGAGGACATCGGCTCGCTTGGCGACGGCTATGGCCATGTCGAGCTGCTCTACGATTTCTCGGCCGGAGGCGAAGCCGATGGATGGCTCCATGCACTCTTCCGTTATTGTCACCGGAAGAGCGGCCACACCGCCGAGACCAGTTTTGGCGCACATGTCTTCAACACGATCTTAACCTACCGCGACGAGCCGCAATCTTATGCGGGGCGGCCTCCGGGCTTATCGACTCGACTCTTTCTGCGCCTCGGGGAGGGTGAATACGATACGCATTGCCATCTGATCTACCCGGCCTCAAGCCCCTGGCTGCCGACGAGCACGACGGACATCATTCTCTTTAACCGCGAGGGCGAAGAGATCGCCAGGTCGTGCGTGGCGATCCCCTGCTCCGGCTCGATATTATGGAACTATCACGCCGTGTTCGACGCGGTGACCCGGGCCCGGGCCGGGGCGGGCGCGTACGCCATGATCCGAGACAATACCTGCCGCCTTTTCGGCTATCACGGGCTTCTCGGCGCGGACGGCGCCTTCAGCCTCGATCACATGTTCGGCTTTTAGCCCCGTCCGTTTCCGCTGCGCTGCAAAAAATGCTACACTGTAATGTCAAAATGCACCGGGATGCGCGATGTCCGAGCGTCATCACAGCAAAGTCCTGATCATAGGCGCGGGGCCTGCCGGCTACACCGCGGCAATTTATGCGGCGCGGGCCAATTTGCAGCCGCTACTTGTAACCGGGCTTCAACCCGGTGGCCAGATGACCATCACCACTGATGTCGAAAACTATCCCGGCTTTGCCGAGATCATTCAAGGTCCGTGGCTTATGGAGCAGATGCGGCGGCAGGCCGAGCACGTCGGCACGCGGGCGATCCTCGACATGATCACCGAGATCGATCTCGGGCACCGGCCGTTCGTCGCAACCGGAGATTCGGGCGATGTCTACATCGGCGAGACGGTGATCATCGCAACGGGCGCGCAGGCGCGATGGCTCGGACTTCCAAGCGAGGAGATCTTCCGCGGCTTTGGAGTTTCCGCCTGTGCAACCTGCGATGGGTTCTTCTTCCGCGAAAAAGACGTGGTGGTCGTTGGCGGCGGCAATACCGCGGTCGAGGAAGCGATCTATCTGACGAACCACGCTCGGCGGGTGACGCTTGTGCATCGCCGGGACACGTTAAGGGCTGAGAAGATCCTGCAGGATCGGCTGTTCCGGAACCCCAAGATCGACTTCATCTGGGACAGCGTCGTCGAGGAGATCCTGGGCGAGCCGGAACCCCCGAGTGTAACGGGCGTGCGCCTTCGCAACGTGCGCACGGGGGCCTTTACCGAACGTCGCTGTGAGGGCGTGTTCGTGGCGATCGGTCATACACCTGTGACGGGCTTCGTCTCCGGGCAGCTGCCGCTGGATCCTGAAGGCTACATCCTCACCCGCCCCGATTCGACGCAAACTGCAATTCCCGGCGTTTTTGCGGCCGGGGACGTCAAGGACAAAGTCTACCGCCAGGCGGTGACGGCTGCCGGGTTGGGCTGCATGGCTGCGCTGGAGGCGGAAAAATTTCTCGCTGCACAGGAGGGGGCCACAACCGCGCGGGCGGCTGATTAGGAGGCAGAGAAGCGCCTCTTGCAGCGCCTCGTTGGGGGAAATGGGATGGATTGGGACAAGTTACGAGTGTTTCATGCCGTCGCCGAGGCGGGCAGCTTCACCCATGCCGGCGAATCGCTGAACCTCAGCCAATCCGCGGTCAGCCGACAGATCAGCGCGCTCGAGGAAAGCCTCAGCGTGCCTCTCTTTCACCGGCATGCCCGCGGCCTGATCCTGACCGAGCAGGGCGAATTGTTGTTTCGCACCGCCCGCGAGGTGTTCGCAAAGCTGTCGATGGCCGAAGGCTTGATCTCTGAGTCCAAAGACCGACCGAAAGGTCCGCTGAAGATCACCTCGACGGTTGCATTCGGTTCGACATGGCTGACACCTCGGATCCGTGAGTTTCTTGATCTTTACCCGGAGATCCAGGTCACACTGGTCGTCGACGATACCGAGCTCGATCTGTCAATGCGGGAAGCCGACGTGGCCATTCGCATGTCGCCGCCCCGCCAACCCGACCTGATCCAGCGGCACCTCGTCAGTGTTCCCACACATGTCTACGCCTCGCCGGAATACATCAAAAAATACGGAACGCCGCAGAAACCCGAGGATTTGGACAAGCATCGGCTGGTCGTCTACGGTGAGGACGCTCGCCCGCCGGTGCCGAACGTCAATTGGTTGCTCGAAGCGGGCACCAAGCTGGGGCAGGAGCGCAAGCCGATACTCGCTGTAAATAATTTCTATGCGATGCTGCGCGCTGTTCTGAGCGGCCTCGGGATTGCTGCGTTGTCGGATTTCATCGCGAGCGAACACAGCGAATTGCTGCGCGTTTTGCCTGAGCTCACCGGTCCGCCGGTCGAGGCGTATTTCGTCTATCCGGAAGAATTGCGCACCTCCAAACGCATCAGTGTGTTTCGCGATTTTTTATTGCGTAAAGTGGCGGAGACCAGGCTCAGCTGATAGGCGCAAATCGATGCAACATCTGAGAGCATTGCGCTTTTTGCAGACGAGCCAGACGAATTTCCGGCTGGTGATCGGGCGCTGAAATCGCCATTCTTCTGGTGACGCGATGGTTTATCGCGGCAGGTTTCCGGGACTTGTGCCCGGGAAGAGGGTCTGCGGACCCTTACGTCTCCCAGACGTGAAGCCTCCCTGTTCAAACTTGGCCGGAGCCATTGGTTCCGGCCATTTTTCTTTTCCGCGCGATCGATCTGAGGGCACACCAAGGGCACAACATTGTTTGCAGCTACCCTCGACGCATTAATGCAATCACTCGGCTGTACCCTTGGTCACACCAATGACGCGCACCAGCGCACTCCTGTTGTGGCAATGCGCCGCACCAGCTCTGCGCGAGCTATGGCCAGAAGTTGGTGACGGCATGACCGGATAAGGCGGCGTATCGTGGTGGTGTTCAACGCCTCCACTTCCCCAATGAAGGAGGGATACGCC
>JBJMQW010000091.1:0-2858 GCA_045802495.1 Allostellaceae bacterium
GAATGAGCCTGTAAAGGTGAGATTTCATTGGGTTTGCCCCGGGAGCGACGACATCGCCTCCAAGTACATCTGCAAAGAGTCCGGCTTCGATATTACGCTTTCGGCCAACGGTAAGGCGGTCTTCAATCCCGAAATTCCAACGCCGGCGGGAGCAAGCCTGGCTTCTTCGGCTCCCTGTCCGAACGGGTACTTGATCGGGTGGGTGATCAGCGGGGCAACCGGTCGCCCGATCAAATATGATGGGCTGACCGGCACCGCCGTCCTCCGGGACCACAAGGGCGCGACCGGAGCTTATAACGCGATCACGATCCAGGCCGTGCCGAGCCTCGCTGCTCGCGCCGAGATTGCGACCGATATCGATTCCCGCACCGGCGCTCCGGCTCTCGTCTTCGACGGCAGTGCCGGCCATTACCAAGCCGTCGCTGCAGGAATACCGCAGGCCCTCGAGCTCCATAAACTTGGCGGCCCCCTCGCTTCCAGCGAGGCTTCGCTGATCTTGCTCACGCTCGATGTGCGATTGAACCGGCCGAATTTACCGACCTTCGTCGACCTCGATTTTCGCAGTGACGAGGGGGTCAGGGCATCAACATCGCACGATTTCACTTGTTGGACAGAGATACAGAATCCCAATATCGACGCGCACTTCACGCTTGCTGGTGCGCGCACGCGCAACGGGGTTGTCATCTCCGGTCGGGCAATGAAGGTGCCGTTCAACGGCATTTCCGACATTCCCGGGCCGGTGACTTTGCTCGGGCTCGCACCGACCGACGAGGGCCGCGAACGCCGCTCGCTGGACCCGGCTTATGTCGTCAAGAGGTTTGACGACAGCAAGCAAACAACGGTTTTCGTGCCTTTTGATTGACGGAGGCCAGCCTAGCCTCGTCGATCTACAGCCGCGTTTGCATTTTCCGCTCCGACATGTCTAGACGAGCCGGCCCATCAATCCTTTCGGACCCGCGCCTCGGCTGATCTCTCGCGGCAGCGTCTAGCGTGGGTTTTTGCGGCGCTCTGAGCAGTGCAACGGCTCGAATGCGAGAAAGGGTAGCGCCTGCCCGTCCCCTCCGACTGGCCTCGAGCAGCAACGCCAGCCAGGCAATAAAGGCGCCCGGCCACTAACGTAGGGCCGGGAGCTTGATATGCCATGGAGTGCCGCGCTGCGATCCGAGAAATCGGATCTGGTGCAGCGGGGGAGTCTCGTTTTTCGGACCAAATCCGAGCTGATTTATCGAAAAAATCGAAAATTGCTTTAATTCTACTGCTTTCGACAAGGTGGCATCGCGCTTGCGTAGGGAGATTACCCGCATTGGGTAATAGACAAAGGAAAGCGCTATGCACTTTACAATGAAGTGGGCGTCGGCACTGGTGCCCACGCTCGCGCTGGCGATGCCGGCGTTTGCGACAGGATATTACGATCCTCCCTCGACCACTTTGGCCGATCCCGACGAGCCGGGAAGCGTCATCGTCTTCCCGAAATTCATCAACATGCCCGCGGTGTCGGTTGACGGCGCGCTGCTCCCCCGGACCGAGATCGAGCTCGGCGCCGTCTGCCCCGCCGGCGTCCTCTGCGCCGAGGGTCAGAAGGTGAAGGTACGGCTTCACTGGGTTTGCCCCGGAGACCAATCGGTCGCCACGAAGTTCGTCTGCAAAGAGACCGATTTCGACGTTTTCGTGAACGTCAACGGCAAGGTCGCGTTCTCGGCCGACGGCAGCCCGCTCAACAGCGCCAGTCCCCGCGTTCCGGCACCGCAGTGCAAGAACGGGTATCTGATCGGCTGGGCAATCGATAACACCGATCGGCCGATCAAGTTTGACGGGTTGATCGGTGACGCCGTGCTCCGCGGCCCTGCTCTGGGATCCGGGCCGAGCGCCGGCTTGAGCACTGCGGTCGAGGCATATACGGCGATTGCGATCCAGGCAGATCCAGCGTTGGCCAGCGGCGCTCTGATCGCTGCCGACACCGATCCGGCCACCGGAAGCGCCGACCTCAGGTTCGACGGCACTCCCGGGCACTACCAGGCGGTTACCGGCAAGCTCTATGGCGATGTCAAGTTCGACCGGACGACCGCCGGCGGCGGCCCAAGCCCGGTCAACGCGCTGAGCACCACGCAGCTCATCATGCTGACCTTGGATGTGCGGTCCAATCGCCCCAACAACCCGGTCTTTGTTCCGCTCCAATTCTACAACGAGACCAATTCCCTGACGTCGAGCTCGTGGGAGTTCCTGTGCTGGACGCAGGTGACGCTCTCCCAGATCAACACAAACCTGACGCAGGTGTTTCAGGGCACCCGCAAGGGCGTGGTGATTGCTGGACCGGCCGAGAAGGATCAGTTCATCGGCATCAACGATCCCCCCTACAGCTCCAATGACCCGCATGTCACGCTGCTCGGTCTGGTTCAGACCTATGAGGGCACCGCAGCCAACAACTTCATGGAGCGGTCCTACGTCTTCTCGATGTACAATGACAGCAAGCCCGTCAGGACGCGCTTTGTACCGTTCCCGTTCTGATTGACGGCGTTCCGTCAATCCGGCGGAACGGCCTTGCCTGAGCTAATGCCCAGGCAACCTTGGGGGCGGCGCTCGCGCCGCCCTCTTTTTCTCAGGCGGTTTGGTCTACACATTGCCGGGCTTCGTCTCATCACCCCGATCGATCGTCGATGCTTTCGGTCCGTTTATGAGCTGAACCCGCGCCGTGCCGACCAATCCTTGATACGCAACCGACCACGCTCTACGCCGGTTGAAAAACCAATAACTAAGGGACCAACAGGTCGCCGAAGTAGGTGTCGGGGCGAGTCTCGCCCGGGTTGGAGGGGCAGATGGACAGGGACACAGCGTCGGAGCGCGTTTGCTCTGCCGCTTCC
>JBJMQW010000092.1:0-5305 GCA_045802495.1 Allostellaceae bacterium
ATGAAATCGCGACCCGCTTCCACCGGCGTGTCGTTCCTCATTACCTTTCCAGATGTCGCCACTGCTCGAATGTTGCGAATATACCGCGCCGTCAAGCCCGGTCATAGACGGCTGCCGCCACCCTCCCGAACTTCGCGTGACCGGGTAGTCGGGAGGCCCCTGATTAACCGTTTTTGAGGAAATCAGAGCTAGAGAAATCATCGTTTCGAGGATTGCGAGAAAATTTCTGAGCGCAGCGTAGCGTAGCAGACCGTTCGATGGCATCAGCCCGGCCCGAAGACAATGCGCTCCCGATCCGCCTGTTCGCGTGCCTGTTCTTCCTGTCTGCCGCGACCGTCTCCTGCACGCCCGCCCCGGCGGCGCCCTCGGTCACCATCAAGACCTGCTTCGCCCCGGAAAGCGACTGTGCAGCTTTTGCCGTCCAGGCGATCGACCACGCCCGACAGGAGATCCTGGTCGGCGCCTACGGCCTGACCACCGGTGCCGGGATTGTCGAGGCGCTGCTGCGCGCCCACCGGCGCGGCGTCGAGGTCAAGCTGATTGCCGACAAGAAGACCCCTTGCGGCCGCAAGAGCGGCATCGATCCTTTGGCGAGCGCCGGAGTGCCGGTGTGGATCGACCACAGCGCCCGCATCGCGCATACAAAGACGATGGTCATCGACGGCGCTGTCACGTTAAGCGGATCGTACAATTGGACGCGCGGCGCGGCGGCAAATTCCGAAGATTTGAACCTCGTCGCTTCGCCCGCCGTCGCAGAGGCTTATGCCGGGCATTGGCGTGACCGCCAGGGCCGGTCGATGCGGTTCGACCGCCGCGAAGATTGGTGCCGGACCGCCGCCCGCTGATCTTCCCACGGTCTTGCCCAGCCGGGGTTGCAGGCCTCACTATCCCCGACATTTAGTGCGCTAACAAATTGAAGGGCCTGGATCGGGTGCCATGCGTCCTTCGAGGCTTCGCCTCGCGAAGCACCTCAGGATGAGGGATTTTTCTTAATGCCATCAAGAACATACCCTCATGCTGAGGAGCGCCCACGGGGCGCGTCTCGAAGCACGCAGAGCCACGATGCGGCTGAATTCCTGACATCCTCGCCGAGCTTGAAGGGTTCGTGCTTCCGTCACAATGGGTCCCTGCTTTTTGCCGGGACAGCGAGATAGAGGCAGATATTGAAATCACCGCCTTACTCGTCGACCCAATTGGATTACGCCTCCGCGGGGGCGGCAACAGAGGAGCGGCCCTGATCAATAGACTTCCGGATCGAGACACTGGAGAGGTTTCGGTCGGCAGAGCCGAGATACCGGGTATCACGTCGTTGCCCGACGACTGTCGGGCGCGCGAACGCGTCGTAGCAGAACGGCGGCATTCGCTCGGGGAAGACCACCCTGAAACCCTCTCGGCCATGCTCGACCTCGCGGATTGTTTGTGGTCGCAGGGTCGGCTGATTGCGGCGCGCCGGATCGAGGAGCAGGTCGTCGAGGGGCGTCGCCGGCAATTGGGCGACCAGCATGCAGACACGCTGAAGGCGATCGGCAAGCTGGCCGTCACGCTTGCTGCGCAGGGCGATCTGGAGCGGGCGCGAGCTTTGCAGGAGGAGGTCGTTGTCGGTCGGCGCCGCCTCTATGGCGAGAGCGATCTCGAAACCTTGCGGGCCATCAACAATCTGGCCGGAACGGTCGCCTCGCAAGGTGACCTCGCGACGGCGCGCGAGCTCCTCCAATCGGTCCTCACCGCGACCTGCCGCGAGTTTGGCGAGGAGCACGCCGACAGCCTCACCACGATGGCCAATCTGGCTGCGATCCTGTGGCAGGGCGGCGAAAGAGACGAAGCCTACGCGCTGCAGCAGCAGGTCGTCGAGATGCGCCGTCGCGCGCAGGGCGACGATGACCAGGCGACCCGCACCGCGGCGGCAGTGTTGCGAACGATGGAACAAGACCCGGGCTTCTGACCAATGACATTCGAGACCAAGACGATCGGCGCCGCCCCCGATGCGATTGCGCCGGACGGGTCCGAGGTGCGCGTGCTGTGCCAGCTCTCGCGCGGGGGGCTTGCGGCATTCACGCTGGCCCCGGAAGCCGTCTCGAAAGCGGTAGCTCATCGCACGATCGAAGAGGTTTGGTACTTCGTGTCGGGCCAGGGGCGCATGTGGCGAAAACTCGGCGAACGCGAGGAGATCGTCGAGGTCGGACCAGGCATATCGATCAGCATTCCGACTGGCGCGCATTTCCAGCTCCGCTGCGATGGCAGCGAGCCTCTCATTGTGATCGGCGCCACGATGCCGCCCTGGCCGGGCGAAGGCGAAGCCTTTCCCGTCGAGGGAAAATGGGAAGCAACGGTGTAAACCGACCGCTCTACGGGGGCGCCGTCGGCAATCGACTTAGTCGACAGGCTTCTGGAATTGGCTGTATCGCGAACTGGTGGAGCTGGAGAAACCTCACGGTTAAGATCGATCGGGCGTATCCGGCTTCATATTGAGATAGGTTTCGTCCAATCTCCGCTTCACGATCGCAAAGCCTTCGGGATGGTCGCTAAACCCTGGCTTATCGCGCAACAGGGTGCGGCCCTGCTCGGCATTGTCGATCGACGAATAGACACCGAGCTCCATCTCGTTTTCGCCGCGTTCGTCCGTATAGCAGTGCCATAACAAGTAAATGTCCATGTTTGGCCAGTATTGCGTGGGCTTACATAGAGGAGGCCACGGTTGCGGCGCTTGCGGATTTGGATCCGGCTCCTCGTCGCCCCAGACGAGGACGAAACCCTCCCTCATGCCGGTCTCGTCGATCTTGCCCTCTAAGATTTCAAATCCTTCTGGATGGTCACGAAAATAGGATTTATCTTGTAGGCGGGCGAGACTTTGTTCGGCCTTTTCATAAGTAGAATAAATGCCGAGAACTCGCTCGTCGTCTCGTCCGTCCTCATCTGTGCGACAGTGCAATAACTCGTAGATGTCCATTAACGATTCCTTCCTAAGCTCCATCATCGGGCAGGATTATCCAGCTGGGGTCCCGAAAACCGCGGTCGCCGTATTTGTGAAGCTTTCTGTATTCGGGATCTCGACGGTTCCACTTGCCTGGGCCGTATTTTTCATCCATCAAGCGTTTTGCGAAATCGCGTCCATTTTCACCTACGTAAGGCCGCTGGCCACGCGCCCAGCTCGGAACTTCTTTCGAACCTTCCTTGCCGCTCAGTCTCGGGATGGGCTCCTTGAAAGGCCGAAACGTCTTCGGCGAGTCTTCGAAAAATAAAGGCGGCCGGGCGCCAAATGGCAAGATGGCCTGGGCGGGCATGAGCGCGGGATGAGTGCTCTCCCTTGCGTCCATCGAGGAGCCAGCCCTTCCGGCGTCCATCGACCTTGGGCGTCACGTGGCTGATTGGGGTTGAAATTGGCCTTCGAGAGCACTTCGATCCTGGCAAGACCCTCGTCCGACACCGCGTCGAGCCTCAGTAGCAGCGCGGAGATCATCGCCTGGGCGAGTTCGCTCCGCTGCAGTGCGGCGGCGATCCGGCGCAACCCGGCAATTCGGTCGGCAAACTCTGGGCAAGCGTTATACGCAGCCGAGAAAATTGCCGCGATCTCCTCCTCGGGGCGCAGCCGATACGTGCCTTCGCTCTCCTCGATCAACGCGACGGGGCCGAGATAGAGGCCTTCGCGGCCACAATAAACGCCTCGGCTGGCGGCGAGACTCGCAGCAAGCTTGAACATTTTCTTTGCGAAGAAGTTACTAAGCAGTAGCCTAGCGTACAGAAAACAGCAATAATTGTCAATATAGCAATTCCCTTGAGGAGCATGCCCGCGATGAAGAACACCGCCGCCCCGCATACCGGACGCCATTTCCTACAGATTCCGGGGCCGACGAATGTGCCGGACCGGGTGCTGCAGGCGATCGCGATGCCGACGATCGATCATCGCGGGCCGGCATTCGCAGCGCTCGGGCAGGACATCGTCTTCGGGATGAAGCGCGTCTTCCAGACCGACGACACCGTCGTCGTCTACCCGTCTTCCGGGACCGGGGCATGGGAGGCGGCGCTGTCGAACACATTGTCGCCCGGCGACCATGTGATCATGTTCGAGACCGGCCATTTTGCGACGCTGTGGCGGCAGATGGCGAGCCGCCTCGGGATCGAGGTCGAGTTCGTGCCGGGCGACTGGCGGTATGGTGTCGATCCCGCGCTGGTCGAGGAGAAGCTGACCGCCGACCGCGCCCACCAGCTGAAGGCGGTTTGCGTCGTTCACAACGAGACCTCGACCGGGGTCACCAGCCGCATCGCCGAGATCCGCGCCGCGATCGACCGGGCCCGCCACCCGGCTCTATTCATGGTCGACACGATCTCCTCGCTCGCCTCGATCGATTACCGGCACGAGGAATGGAAGGTCGACGTCACCGTCGCCGGCTCGCAGAAGGGCCTGATGCTGCCGCCCGGGCTCGGCTTCAACGCTGTTTCAAAAAAAGCGCTGGCGGCGTCGAAGACCGCCCGGCTGCCCCGCTCCTACTGGGATTGGGAGGCGATGCTCGAAACCGGACGCACCGGGTTTTTTCCCTACACGCCGGCGACCAACCTGCTGTTCGGGCTGCGCGAGGCATTGAAGATGCTGCTCGACGAGGAGGGGCTTTCGGCCGTGTTTCGCCGCCACGCTCGCCACGCCGAGGCGACCCGGCGCGCGGTTGCCGGCTGGGGTCTCGAGGTGCTGTGCGCCGATCCGCGCGAGCATTCGAGCTCTCTGACCGCGGTTGTTGTTCCCGAGGGTTTCGACGCCGACAGGCTGCGCGAAATCATTCTCGAGGCTTTCGACATGTCGCTCGGGACCGGTCTCGGCAAGCTCAAGGGCAAGATATTCCGCATCGGCCATCTTGGGCATTTCAACGATCTGATGCTGTGCGGAACCTTATCCGGCGTCGAAATGGGACTGCACCGCGCCGGCATTCCGCACCGCGCCGGCGGCGTGGCTGCGGCACTTCAATTCCTCGGCTCGGTGCTGTCCGACCTGCCGCCGACGGCGTAACATAGCGCAGCCAAGACCGATGCCGAGGACACTCAGATGCTCAAACAGCATTGCGAAGAAGCGGCCCGCTTGTTGTGCGCGGCGCGTGGCGGCGCTCCGGTCCATGATTTGCCGCCAAATTGCCGGCCGCAATCCGACGCCGACGCCTACGAGATCCAGGAAGCCGTTATCAGCCAGCTCGGCGAGGCAATCGGCGGCTGGAAAGTCGGGGCGGCATCGGCCGCCACAGCCGCCTTCTGCGCGCCGATCTACATGCGGATGATCCGTCCGAGCCCGGCCGCCTACGATGCCGGGGAACTGAGGCTGATC